>JBJKQB010000077.1:0-3343 GCA_046705825.1 Candidatus Acidiferrales bacterium | reverse complement strand
TCTGGCTTCGCTGGGCCCGATCTCCTGAAACGAAGACACTCCGTTGATTTCACGCCGCCAACTGATTCGGCTGCTGGGCCTGGGCGCTGCTGGAACGCTTTGGCGTCCCCGCCTGTTGGCTGCCTACCCCGCCGCGGCGCCGCCGCCCGCTTTTGAAGTCATCCCCGCAAGCGCAAGCGGTATTACCTGGCGCCACGTGAACGGGCGCTCCCCGGAAATGTATTTGCCGGAAACGGTCGGCGCGGGCTGCGCTTTCCTCGATTACGACAACGACGGCTGGATGGACATCTATCTGGTCAACAGCGGCAAATGCGATTTCTACGATCCCAATCCCCCGCTGCGCAATGCGCTCTACAAAAACAACCGCGACGGCACTTTCACCGACGTCACTTTGAAAGCGGGCGTGCCGGGCAACGGCTACGGCATGGGCGTGGCCGCGGGCGATTACGATCGCGACGGTCTTCAGGACCTTTACGTCACGCAGTACGAGCACAGCATCCTCTACCACAACAACGGCGACGGCACCTTCACTGACGTCACCGAAAAGGCCGGTGTCAAAGCGCCCGGCTGGGGCACCAGCGCAGTCTGGTTCGATTACGACAACGACGGCCGCCTCGATCTCTTCGTCTGCGGCTTCGTCGAGTACAACAAGTCGACAAACAAATGGTGCGGCGATCGGGCCACCAACGACCGCTACTACTGCATCCCCAGCGTCTACCAGCCCGCGCCTTCCTGGCTGTTCCACAATAATGGCGACGGCACCTTCACCGATGTCAGCAAGGAATCGGGCATCGCCGCCGCGCTGGGAAAGGCCTGGGGCGTGGTCGCTGCCGACATCAACAACGACGGCCGCATGGATTTGTTCGTGGCCAACGACACGGTCGCCAATTTCCTGTTCGTCAATCGCGGCCACGGCAAATTTGACGAGACCGGCCTGCTGGCCGGCGTGGCGTACAGCGCCTACGGCCAGGCGCGTTCCGGCATGGGCGTCGACGCCGCCGATTACAACCAGGTCGGCTGGGTCGACCTCTTTGTCGGAAACATCGATCATCAGATGTTTTCCCTCTATCGCAACAACCACGACGGCACGTTCACGGACGCCTCTGTTCCCACCGGCATTGGCGAAGCCACCGATCTTCTCAGCGGCTGGGGCTGCAAATTCTTCGACTACGATAACGACGGGAATCTGGACCTCCTGCTGTGCAACGGCCATCCCGACGACAAAATCCACGATCGCATGTACAACGTCTACTACCGCGAGCAAATGTTGCTGTTTCGCGGTACCGGAACGAGCGGCTTCGAAAACGTCAGCAAAGAGAGCGGGCCCATTTTCGGCCAGCGGCTGGCCGGCCGCGGCATGGCGCTCGGCGATTTCAACAACGACGGCTTCGTCGACGTCCTCGCCACGCAGAACGACGGCCCGCCCATCCTGCTCAAAAACGTCTCGGGCGGCCAGAATCACTGGATTGGCTTGCGCCTGATCGGCAAGAAGGCCAACGTCGACGCGGTCGGCGCGAAAATCAGCTACCAGGCCGGCGACCTTCGCCGCCACCGCTTCAAAGTCGGTGGAGGCAGCTACGCCTCTTCGCACGATCCGCGCGTCGTTCTCGGCCTAGGCCAGCGCACCCAGCTCGACTGGATCGAAGTGCGCTGGCCTGAACCCTCCGGCCTCGTCGAGCGCTTCACCCACCTGCCCATCGACCGCTACCACACCCTCACCGAAGGCTCCGGCACGAAGGTCAGTTGAAAGTTAAAAGTTAAAAGTTGAGAGTTGAAAGTTCAGAGCTGACGGTCCTCAGCGGCACCTCCTTTTGTTCTGGCTTCTCGCGCATGCCAAAGGCTGAAAAGTGTATCCATCAATTTGTGCACTTTTGTTGAGGGGCATGGAGTTACGCCGTTTTTTGTTCCACACGCGTATCCATCAATTTCAGCGGTGGAGCTGTCTGCGGCGGGCTGATCGTAGGGGGCGCTTCGTCTAACTTTGGCGGGTCCGGGGAACGGAGTGGGGCGTGGCCGCTCGGTTTGTGCTTGGCGGCGGGGAGGAGGCGGCCCGCGGCGTTTTTCAGATGGGAGAAGCCCTGCTTCGCCAAGGTTAGCGCATCGAGTTTGGGCATGCCGGTGGGAGCGACCTCGCCAGTGGCTAGTGGCGGGTGGCTGGTGGCGAGAGCGGGCTGAGAAGGCGCCTCACTTCTCGGTGCTTCGTTCCGTTCGACTGCGCTTAAGGCAGGCGCGATGCCGATGCCGGCCGGCTCGACGTATTCGTGGGTGATGATCACGCGTTTGGTGGGCTCAGTCCAGCGGCCGTCTTCGCTGAGGCAGGCATAGGCGCGAACGGCGCGAATGACGCTGTCGGCGGTGGGCGTGACGCTTTCGGCCTTCTCCATGATGAATTCGAGGATGCGGCGGGAATGGGCGACGCGCTTTTTGAAGAGGCCCAGGGCTCGTGCGTGGCGATAAACGGCGCGGCGATGGCCGAGATTGAATTCGTGGGCGAGGCGCGTGGGACTTTCCCAGTGGAGGAAGCCTTGCTCGATCTCCTCGCGGTCGGGGTGGTTGCAGATGCTGCAGCGAGCCGCGTGATGGCTGAGGCTTATGTCCTCGTCCGGTGCAATTTGCAGCGCTGCGTCGGGCTGTTGGAGATGTGCGCGCGGCGGGCGCTTCCTGCGGCGCTGGGGGAGATGAGTTTGTCGTGGCTCGCGCTCCGGGAGTTCAATGGTGACGGGAGGCGGGAGCTGGGTGCTGATTTCGTCGGGTACGGTAAGGCTGGAATTCTCAATCATGTGGTTCATAGGGCGCGAATCAATCGGGGGTTTGCCACCTGGGTGAATCGCGACGATCTCCTTTACTTGAGTGATTTTGTTGACTGGAGCGTAGGGTCCTTCGACTCGCTGCGCTCGGTCAGGATGCCGACCCTGGTCGGGTCGGCAGGTGCCGGGCTGACCGGTTGGGTGTACTGCAGGGACCTGAGGCGGGACCGATTGGGGGACCTCGCCTAATGGCGGGCCGACCGCGCCGGTTGGCGGACTGCCTCTTGGAAGAGGATCGAGCCGTCTCCAAAGCTCGCGGACTTGGCCGCCGGGGAAGACGGTGGTTTCTGTGGTGCGCGCGGGGCCTTGGCCAGGGGCCCAGGGCCGGCGGCGCTTGCGTTCATGGGGCGGGCGGTAGTCGATAGTGTGTCGCATAATAAGTTAAACATTATACCACAGTTGAAGAGATTAGTCAATAGTAAACAAAAAGCGAACTAATACCAAGGTGAGGGGACTAGTACTGGAAGGGATGGGAGGGCGGCAAGATAGTGGGCTAGGCGAGAAAGTTGAAAGTAAAGGGATGCGGCACCCACGGG
>JBJKQB010000076.1:0-8924 GCA_046705825.1 Candidatus Acidiferrales bacterium | reverse complement strand
GGCGTAGCGCCTTCGATCTGCGAGGCGAAAACGCAGCAGGCGCGCGCTCCCAGTTTCTCGCCGGCGGCGAACACCGATTCATACGCGGAGGCCACGCTGAAAGAAGCCGATCCCGGCGGATCCGTTTTAGCCAGCGGCGAGGGCACAAAGAAGAGGGATGCACCGCCCGGTCCGGTTGAATTCGCGCCGCAATGATTCGTGCTGGGATCCGTCTGTACAATGGCAATCCGCGGGGAGCCGGGAAGGGATCGCAAGCCCTCGCACACCATTTTCACAGTGTCAGGATCGAACTCCCCGAGGATGCCGGCCACCAAGTCGGCATTCGTCGCTTCGGTTGTTTCCTGCACTTGCCGAGTAATCGAGTCTGTTTCCACTGTATTGATGACTGGTGCCCGTTCAGACGCGCCGCGCATGCCTGGGGCAGCGGACGGCGCGAGAATTGCCATTATAGCGGCAGGGACAGGATCCCCATCAATGGGATCCGCACCCAGGCCGGCCGCGTGTTCAATTCATAGAGCAGCTCATAAAGCGCTTTGTCCACCAGGAACAGATCGAGCAGCCTGCGAAAATCGGACCGGGCGGCCGGCACGAACGCGGCGTCCTGCGTCGTTTCCCGGTAGGCTCGCAGGAACTGCGCCGCGGCGGAGCGCTCCCAAAGCTGAGCCCAGGGCTCGAGGCGCGCAATGTCTTCCGGATGCCGCGTGGTGTAATTGATCAGGCTGGCGTACGCCGCGTAACTGAACGAGCGCAACATCCCGGCCACATCCTTCAACGCGCATTGCTTCAAGCGCCGCTCGGCGAGCGGACGCACGGGCTCGCCCTCGAAATCCAGAATGACGAAATCGGACTTCACTTTCAGCACCTGCCCGAGATGATAGTCGCCGTGAATGCGAATGCGCTGCGCCCGAAGGTCTTCCCCCTGGAGAATCTTGAAATGGTCCAGAACGCGCCGGCGCCGGCTGAGGACTGCGGCCGCGATTTCGACCACATCATCGGCCAGCCAGGAGACGCGGTCTTTCAACACGTCGAACACGTGCGAGGCGTGCTGGCGGAGCCCCTCGATCAGGATTTCCATATCCTTTGACGTCAAGGGCTCCGGCGCAAACGCAGGATCCTTCGAAGGCGAAGCCAGGGCCGAATGCAATTCGGCCGTGCGGCGCCCCAGCGTTGCCGCCGAATCAAGATAGATTCCCAGGTAGTCGCGGGCCAGTTGAGACGGCGCCTGCTCGGAAAGATCGATCGGATCCTCCAGCTCGCCGCTCAGGCTCTCGGGAAGCGGCAAGGGCGCGCAAGTTTCAAAGTAGCGGTCCAGCTCTTCGAGCGTCCATTTCCAGCCGTCGCCCTCATTGGCGACGAGTTCCTGAAGCAGGGCAAGGGTCGAGGGATCGTCACTGTTGGAGGTCTCGCGATCGAGGGAGCCGGCGAAGGGAGGCACGCGGTCGAAATTCGTGCATTCCGTGAGATAGCGCCCGATTTCCGCATCGGGATTTATGCCGGACTCCAGCCGCCGGAACAGCTTCAGGATCAAATGGTCGCCATACAGGATGGAGGTGTTGCTTTGCTCGGCCGATCCGCGCCGCACGGGTAAGCTCGCAAGGTCCGGCCCTGCGAGTCTGTCGAATGCTTCGCCCGCCACGCCGCAGATTCGTGCGCCGTCGGCAGCCAACTCCGCTCCCTTCCCGATAATCGCCAGCAAATCGAGGCAGGCCTTGTCGTCGAATGAGGCGTCGTGGAGCAGCCCCATATTGCGTCCCGAAATGACTGGGGCCACAATCGCCTGCGGCGCTGTGTGCTTCAACTCCTCGCCCGCCTCACCAAAGGTCATGGCCAGAGGAAGAAAATAGGTTTCCGGCGCGCCACTCTCGAATTGCACCTGCACGAATGCGACAGCGGAACCGGATGCACTCAATGGGAGCCAGTCGATCACGCGCGTGGCCGCGATCGGCCGGGTCTTTTCCCCGAACCAGCGCTGCTTCGGAAAGTAGGCCGGGAAATTGATGGCCTCCAGACGTTCGCGTGTCACGCCCGAAAAGATGCTCTCCCATCCTTTCATCGCGTTCAGGGGCGTCTGTTCGCTGGCCGCCGTGGTGGTGGCGACGGGCTCCGCGCGGGGCTGAAGTTCCAGCCAGAGAAAGCTGTACGGCGCCAGCGTGAGGCGGTAGGGCTGCTGGGTGATGGGGGGAAACTCAACGTAGCCCAGCATCTCGACCGGCGTGGTGCCTTCCAGTTTTGACAAATCCAGATCGGCGGGTTGTGCGAACCGCGAGAGATTGGCGACGCACAGCACTTGCTGGTCGCCGTATTTTCGGATGTAGGCCAGCACCTTGCGGTTGGCGGGGTTGAGGAACTCGATGCTGCCGCGCCCAAACACGGTGAACAGCTTGCGCAGCGCGATCATGTTGCGCATCCAGTTCAGCAGCGAAGAAGGATCGCCCTGCTGCGCTTCCACATTGACCGCTTCATAGCCCCACACCGGATCCATGATGACCGGGCTGTACAGCCGCGCGGGCGTCGTGGTGGAAAAGCCGGCGTTGCGGTCCGCGTTCCATTGCATGGGCGTGCGCACGCCGTTGCGGTCGCCGAGATAGATGTTGTCGCCCATCCCGATTTCATCGCCGTAATAGATGATGGGGGTGCCGGGGAAAGAAAGCAGCAGGCTGTTGAGCAGCTCGATGCGCCGGCGGTTGTTGTCCACCAGCGGCGCCAGCCGCCGGCGAATGCCCAGATTGATGCGCATGCGCGGGTCGGCGCTGTAGGCCAGATACATGTAGTCCCGCTCGTCGCTGGTCACCATCTCCAGCGTCAATTCGTCGTGATTGCGCAGGAAAAGCGCCCATTGGCAGGTGTCGGGGATCTCGGGCGTTTGCGCGATGATGTCGGTGATGGGCAGGCGGTCTTCCTGGCGCAGCGCCATGAAAATGCGCGGCATCAGCGGGAAATGGAAGGCCATGTGGCATTCGTCGCCGTCGCCAAAATAGGGGCGCACGTCGCTGGGCCATTGATTCGCTTCGGCCAGCACCATGCGGCTGGAGTATCCCGCGTCGATTTCATGCCGGAGCGTTTTGATCACCACGTGAGTTTCGGGAAGGTTTTCGCAGTTGGTGCCGTCGCGCTCGACCAGATACGGAATCGCGTCGACGCGCAGCGCGTCCACTCCCATATCCAGCCAGAAGCGCATCACCTTCAGAATTTCGTCCACCACGCGCGGGCTGTCGTAATTCAAATCCGGTTGGTGCGAGAAAAAACGATGCCAGTAATATTGTTTGGCCAGCGGATCCCAGGTCCAGTTCGACCGCTCCGTGTCGGAGAAAATGATGCGCGCGTCCTTGTATTTCTCTTCGGTATCGCTCCACACGTAGAAATCGCGTTCCGGCGACCCGGCCGGCGCGCGGCGCGCGGCCTGGAACCAGGGATGCTGGTCCGAGGTGTGGTTCACCACCAGCTCGATCATCACTTGCATGTCGCGGTCGTGGGCGGCGGCCAGGAACGCCCGGAAGTCGTCCAGCGTGCCGTAGGACGCATGCACGTCCATGTAGTCGGAAATGTCGTAGCCGTCGTCCTTCAGCGGGGAGGGAAAGAACGGCAGCAGCCACAGGCAAGTGACGCCCAGGTTCTGCAGGTAATCCATTTCGTGGATCAGCCCCTGAAAGTCGCCGATGCCGTCGGCGTTGCTGTCCTTGAACGCGCGCACGTGCAGCTCGTAAATCACCGCGTCTTTGTACCAGAGCGGATCCGCCGCGCTTCCGGGCCGTTTCGCCATTTCCTCTGCGCCTCTGCCGTTGCTATCCGCGAAGGGCCCCGCGGACGCGCCTGATCTCAGGACGTTCCGGCTCGCTGGACTCGTTCCGAACGCCCGTCACAAGTAGTAGTCGAAATCGCGTTCCGTGCGCACCCATCGGCGCACGCGCAAAATGTGCGCGGGCAAAGTTTCCGGCGTGAGCGCGATGTAATTGCGGGCCCCCTGCCAAAGATACTGCCCGCCTCCCAGCAAGTCATGCGCCTGAAACGCGTGATCGCTGTCCAGGCCGAGCGATCCCAGGTCCAGGTTCACCCACCCCGTCTGCACGTTGAAACAGTCCAGATTGACGATGGTCAGGATCACGTTCGAGCGGTCGTCAGTGGCCTTGCTGTAACAGATCAGCGCCGGATTATCCGTGTCGTGAAAGCGCAAATTCCGGTTGCGCTGCAGCGCCCGGTTGTTCTTGCGGATTCCGTTCACCCGCGCGATCAGGTCTTTCAGACTCGCGCTCGACTGCAGGTCGCGATGCTTCAGCTCGTACTTTTCCGAATGCAAATACTCTTCGCTGCCCGCCTGCAGCGGAGCGTTCTCGCAAAGCTCGAAGGCCGGCCCATAGATCCCGTAGCTCGATCCCAGCGTGGCCGCCAGAATCAGCCGCACCATGAACGCCGCCCGGCCGCCCACCTGCAAAAATTCGGAGAGGATGTCCGGCGTGTTCGGCCACAGGTTCGGCCGGAAATATTCCCGCAGTTCGGTCTGCGTGAGTTCGTTGAAATAGTCCGTGAGTTCCTGCTTGGTGTTGCGCCAGGTGAAGTAGGTGTAGGACTGCGAGAAGCCCAGCTTCGCCAGCCGGTACATGACGTGCGGGCGCGTGAAGGCCTCCGCCAGGAACAGCACATCGGGATACTCGTGCTTGAGCTCCTCGATCAGCCATTCCCAGAAAGCGAACGGCTTGGTGTGCGGATTATCCACCCGAAAAATGTGCACGCCCTGCTCGACCCAGAATTCGAAGACGCTCTTCAGCTCTTGCCACAGCGCCCGCCAATCGGAGGTCTCGAAATCGAGCGGGTAAATATCCTGATATTTTTTCGGCGGATTCTCCGCGTATTGGATGGTGCCGTCCGGGCGCTCGCGGAACCATTCGCGATGCTCGCGCACGTAGGGATGGTCCGGCGTGCCCTGAAAGGCGATGTCGAGCGCCACTTCCAGCCCGTGCTCCTTCGCTTTGGAAACGAAATGCCGGAAATCCGCGAGCGTTCCGAGTTCCGGCTGAACCGACTTGTGCCCGCCCTCTGCCGAGCCGATGGCCCAGGGGCTGCCGACATCGCCGGGCTCCGCGACGACTGCATTGTTCTTTCCTTTTCGGAACGCATGCCCGATCGGGTGGACCGGCGGAAGATAAACCACGTCGAAGCCCATTTCCGCAATGTACGGCAGCCAGCCTTCGCAGTCGCGCAGCGTTCCATGACGCCCCGGTTCAGAAGAACAGGATCGCGGGAAGACCTCGTACCACGCCGAAAAGGCTGCTTTCTCGCGGTCCACGATCAGCGTCAGTTGCTTTTCGTAGCGGTTGGCGAACTGGAGATCGGGGTAACGCTCCATCACGCGCAGCAGCTCTTCGTCGAGAGCGTGCGCACCGTCTGCCGGCACGCCGCTGTTTTCGCGGAGCCGCCGCGCCCAGGCGCGCAGGAATTCCGCATCCTCGCCTCGCGCCCGTCCCGCCGCGCCTTCCACCAGCTCCGCGCCCATCAGCAGGTCGACGCGCACGTCCTGGCTCGCCGATACTTTTTTCTCGATCCCGCTGCGCCAGCTGGAGAAGCGATCGATCCATCCCTCGATGGTGTAGGAATAGCGCCCGACCTCCTCTGCGGTGAACTCACCGCGCCAGCGGTCATTGGTCAACGGCTGCATGGGCGCGGACTGTGGTTCGGCGCCGTCCAGCCAGAACAAAATCCGGCAGGCGACTTGATCGTGGCCGTCGGCGAAGACGTCCGCCTCGAGCGTCACTTTTTCCCCGGCGACGCGCTTGATGGCGAAGCGGGCGCAGTCGACTTCCGGCGAAACGCGCTCGATCACCACGCGGCGCCGGCCATCGCTCGCCGGTTGCGCCGCTCCGTCGAAAACTTTCCCGGGCTTAGTTTTGGGAAGATCCATATCGCCGCGCGAATGCGCCCCCGGTGCGCGAACCGGCACGATGACTTCCCCCGCCTGCGTGCCTCGCGCCTGCATTCTCCGGAATGGCACCGAAGATTCGCCTGAATCTCTATTCTATGGTGCGTTGCGCGCGATGCAATCCGCGACTTCAACAAAATGTTTCTTTGTCGAGAACCTTCGCGCCAGCCGCAGCCGGCAGCTATTTCCGCTGGGCGTGTCCCTTTTGCAGCTCCCGGATGTACAGCACGATGTCATGGATGTCCTGCCTGTTCAACGAAGGATTTGCTCCCTTCGGCGGCATCGGCACATGCGAAGTATTGAGCGGGCTGGTCGCAGGAACTCCGTGCTCGATCAGCGATTCCAGCTGCGCGTCTGTGGATTTCGCCACATGCTGGTTGGTCTGCAGATCAGCTCCGAGGTGAGGCACACCCTGGCCGTTCATGCCGTGGCAGCTCGCGCAGGTCTGCCCAAACAACTGCTTCCCTTTCTCGGCGGGGTTGGTTGAGGCAGGCGCTGCAGCTTTTGATCCCGTGCCGTTCGCCGGAACGCCGGCGCTGGCCGCGCCAGTAGCGGCGCTGCCCAGTTTTGGCGTGGCGGGCCTGCTGCAGCCGCTCGCCGCCGCGCCGAAAATTCCGGCCAGGATCAGGGCCGCGATCCTCGCATCACGGTACGGAAACGAATCAGTGCGGATTCCTGCGGTTTTCATTCCTGATTTTTTCTCCTTTGAGTCTTAAGAACGGGTCTAAGAAAGCGGGCAGCAGCTCCGGCGGGGTGGGGTGCCGTGGCGGATGTACAGCTCGAAACTACTCCGTTCCCTCACCAGGAGCTGTACGGTGTGTTGTCGATCGCCATCGCGTCCGAACCCGAATGGACGTCGCAAATTCCGCCGCTGGTCTGATCGGGGCTCATTACCGTGTCGCAGTCCTGGGTTGTCCAGTCCTTGGTTCCGGTGACCGGGTCCGGCGGGATGCGTGCCAGGTATTGCGCGGTGACCAGATCGTCCAGCGAACTGGGAGCCGCCTCTTTGTCCCGCGTGTACGACTGGATGGCCTCGCGCATGTCCCGCAAGTCCGTGCGCAGGACGGCTTCGCGGCTGCTCTGAATCGCCCTCTGGTAGCGCATCACGCCGATGGTTGCCAGTACGATGATGATCGCAATCACCACCATCAATTCGAGTAGAGTGAAGCCGCGCGTCCGCGCCGCTTCCTGCAACTTCGTCGATTTCCTGCACCGTATTGGGAAAATCATGGCCCGTTTCACCAGTCCGAATATTTTGTGCCGTTCAGCGCTGTGCCGGTGGACTTGCTGTACACATCGAACACGTCCGTTCCGCCCCATGCGGTCGAATCGGGATCGTCCTGCACCGCGCGCAGTCCCCAGTCTTTGTTTCCCGTCATGGGATCGACGGGGATCGCCCGCAGGAAACGGATGCGCTTGTCCTGCATCCCATTCAGCGGCACGCCAGCGACCAGAGTCTCCAGATCGGGAGGGTAACCCTCGGTTCCCGCCTGCACCTGGATCTTGTTCTGATCGGCGGCGTCCTTGTAACGGTCGATCGCGTTCCTCATCTCCATCAGGTCATAGCGCAGGAGCTCTTCCTTGTGATGGACCACCGCGACACGGGCAAGCGGCAATGCGGCCGTGGCCAGGATCATCAGGATCCCGCAGGCCAGGATCAACTCGATCAGCGTGAGTCCAGCCTGGAGGGAGCGAGCTGTCTGCCGGGAGCCGCGGGCGCGCGCGAGCCGCGCTGTTCTGCGAACGTCGACTTCGAGAGGGCCCTTCATATCGAAACGTCTATTGTACCTGGATTGTCGCTTGGCCCGAAACCAGCGGGATCACGCTCTGTTGCGAGTTGCGCGCATTGACCTGCAGAATCTGGATTGTCGACGTCCCCGGCCCCACCGCCTTCACCACCAAGCCCAGCAGCGTGCCCGTTCCGCTGACCCCGGGCGTGTTCGGCTGCCGCGTCGCGGAAACCACCGCCTCTCCGCGCTGCGGATCGATGTGCTGCACCACGGCGATGCTCTGGTTCCCGCCGGACAGGAAACCGCCGTCGCGAATTTCCGTGATCTGGATGACCGCCGGGTTGTAGTGAATCAGCAGCGGAACAGAGAACAGGTCCTTAATATTGGCCGCCTGCAGGCCGATGGTCGTGGTTTCGCCCTGCTTCAGAACAACATTCGCGGGATTGAACTGCAACTGCGCGGCCGCCCCGCTCTGCGATTCCGGTGCGGCGGGCGGAGTGCTCGCGCCCGGGCCGGAATTCGGCGAGGCCGGGGCCTCCTGCCCGGACGTCTTGCCGAGCTCCTGCTCCTGCTCCCGGTAAACGCGAATGTTCATGTCCGAGCCGGTGTCCAGCGAGCGCAAGTCCTCCGCCGTGATCGGCGCGAAGCGCACGATGTGCGGCGTCAGCACGATCAGCACTTCCTGGTCCTGCAGTTCGTTGCTGTTTTGCGAGAAGAGATATTTCATCAGCGGAACCTGCGCCAGCCCGGGAATTCCGTTGATGTTCACCGTTTGCGTGTGCGTGATCAGTCCGCCTAGGACGCTCGCCTGGCCCTCTTTCAGCCGGATCTCTCCCTCGTCGATCTTGTTTTGCGCGATGATGGGCTGATTGATGCCCCCGATGTTTTCGCTCCCGGCCAGCGAGGAAATCTCGATGGTCAGTTTCATGCTGACCTCGTTGTCGGGATGCACGCGCGGCTGCACGTTGATCTGCACGCCCACCGGCTCGTAGGTGAATTGCGTGTTCACCAGCGGATTCACCCCCGTCGCGGCTACCCCTACCCCCGCCTGAAAGCTTCCCGTCGCGATGGGCACCTTCTCGCCGATCATCAGCGTCGCCTTTTCGCCGTCCGTGATGCGAATCTCCGGATCCTGGATGATGTGCGTCTGATTGTCCGTCAGGATCGCTTCGGCCGTGGCCCCCGGAAGCGTCGCGCTCCAGTCCGCGCTGCTCAGGCTGTGCAAATTGTTCAGCGTGACTTGGCCGACCGTGGAAGTGCTCCCCGATGTGCCCGATCCGCTG
>JBJKQB010000075.1:0-7694 GCA_046705825.1 Candidatus Acidiferrales bacterium | reverse complement strand
CAGCCATCACGCGGCCCGATGCAGTATCTGCAATCACCCCGATCGCGACGCTATCGAGCAGGCCTTCCTCCACTGGGAACGTCCCGGCGAAATCGCCTACCACTTCGGCCTCGGCAGCCGCCTCGTGATCTACCGCCATGCCCGCGCGCTCGGCCTTTCTCAGCGCCGGAATGAACGAGGCCAGCACGCCCTCGGCTATCTCATCGAGCAGGCCCCAAGCGTGAAGCCCACCGCCGACAGCATTATCCGCGCTGTCAAAGCGCTTAGCTGCTTCGACGCCGATGGCCACTACCGCGAGCCCCGCAAGGAGATCCTTATCACGCACCAGGTCATTCCCGCCGTCGCGTCGATTCCAACCCATGAATATTCGGTCTTGCCAACCGCTGCAGATGGCTCGCCGCTGCAGCTGAAATTGATCGATACACGTGTCGAACAAAAACAGGGCTTAACCCAAGCAGATTCACTCAGATGACAAAAACTTGATCGATACAAAATGCACGTGTCGCCGGCTCACCCAAAAGCCCGGCAAGAAGGAGAACGAACCTAGCGCTAGCCCCAATCACAATTCGCAAACCGCGGAAAACCTGCCGCGCTGGAGACGCTCGCCCCACAAACGGCATCCTTTGAGCTATGATTTTGGGACGAAGCGATTTCCATGTGGCCTGAGGAACTGATAATCCGGAGAAGCTGTTCGGCCGATCGGCCCTACGCCATACGCCCGGCGACGGTGCTGGCGCCTATGGCCGGCGTCACCGACACCGTGTTTCGGCGGGTCATCCGCGGGCTGGGCGGATGCGGGCTGATCATGACCGAGTTCACCAGCGCGGAAGGGCTCAACCGCAACTCGGCGCGCACGCTGCGCTATCTCTATTTCGACGAGGACGAGCATCCCGTCGCCGCGCAAATTTTTGGCGCCGATCCGGAAGTGATGGCGTCGGCGGCGGCGTTGATCGAGGACCTCGGGTTCGACCAGGTGGACATCAACCTGGGCTGCCCGGTGAAGAAGGTGGTGAAGTGCGGCGGGTCGGGCCTGCTGCGCGATCTGCCGAAGCTGGAAACGCTGCTGAAAGCGGTGCGCGCGGCCGTGCGCATCCCGTTGACGATCAAAATCCGCTCCGGCTGGGACGAGAGCAACATTGTGGCGGTGGAAGTGGCGCGCATGGCCGAACAAGTCGGAATCGAGGCGCTGGCCATTCATCCGCGGACGCGCATGCAGGGCTACGGCGGGCGCGCGGACTGGCGGCTGATCCGCGAGGTCAAGCAGGCGGTGCGCATTCCAGTGATCGGGAACGGCGACATCACCACCCCGCAGGACGCGCTGCGCATGGTCGAGGAAACGGGATGCGACGCGGTGATGATCGGCCGCGCGGCTTCGTCGAATCCGTGGATCTTCCGGCAGATCGCGGACTACCTCGCGACCGGGCGCTACGACGAGCCCACGGAAACGGACCGCTACCGGCTGCTATCCGGATATTTTCGCAGCCTGATGGAAGCGGAGATGCCGGACGCGGTGGGCAAAATGAAGCAGTTCGCCAGCCTGTTCACGCATGGGATCCGGAATGGATCGACGCTGCGATACGACGTGCATCACTCGAATTCCGCGGCGGAGATTCTGGATCGCGTCGACGCCTTCTTCGGCAAGAATGCGGTGGCGGGTGATTAGTGGCGAGTGGTTAGGGCGTCAGCAGGCTCGGCCGGCGCACAGATTGTAGAGCCAGGCGAAAATGGCGCCGCCGACCGCGCCGTCGACGAACGCATAGACCCCGCCCAGCAGAGCGTCGGCGAAATTGCGCCCTCCGTGAAAACCCGGATAGATGGAGCTGACGCCGGTAAGAACGCTGGCAGCGTAGGCGGGACTCGCCCAATGAATCAGAGCAAGAAAGAAAACACCACCTCCCCAGATCAACCCGAACGCAATGGCCACACCTTTGACGGAGAGTCGCATGATGGCTCCTTGAGATGCCCCGTATTATACGCGCGCCAAGCTGCGTGCTAGCTAGGAATTCTTGGCGCAGAGTTCGCGTTCGGCTTCGAGCCAGTCCTCGAGCTCGCTGCCGGGCCGGTCCCCGCGGAACAGATAGAGTTCGTAGGCGCGCTGGCGGACTTGCTCGATGGTCGGTTCGGCCGCGACGGCCGGTTCCGGCGGGTTGGTGGTGATTGCGGTATCCTTCGTCTTTCGAAGTGCGGTTCTTGCAGCAGTTGCCTGAGCCATTTTTCCCATTCCCCCTTGTATGCGAAATAAGCGACCCGTACATAAGTTCGCGCCGGGGACGCGGGGTGTCAGTGATGGGAATCACAGGCGGGGAGGGGAATGTGCTGTGCGCGTATGAAACATCGGCGTAGCTGCGAATCGAGACCGGGGGAATTTACCGCAGAGGCGCGGAGAACGCAGAGAAAACCGAAAAACTCACCACGGAGAACACAGAGAAAACATGAGAGCACGAAGAGCGGAGCGCGGGAGAGCGATGCGGGCGGAGTTATTTCGAGAAATCGGCGGAGGCGGCGAGGGCACGCGGCGCGGGGTCATTTTTCGGAGCGTCCGGCTGAGGGAGACGCTGCGGCCAGGAGGGCGACAGCGGTTTGGCAGTGGATTGCGGCGCGGCGGCTTGCAGCTGCGCGAGCAGCGAGTCTTTCGATCCCGAAAAGAAATTATCGATGAGCTGGGTGAGGGCTTGCGCGCGTGCTTCGTCGGCGGTGAGGCGCGCGCGGTACAGATAGGCGCGTCCTGACTTGCGGCGTTCGACGACGCCTTTGCGTGCGAGGCGATCCATGATGGTCATGATGGTGGTGTAGGCGCGCGGACGGCGGTGGGCCAGGGCGTCGCGAATGTCGCGGACGGTAGCTTCGCCGAGCGGCCAGAGCGTGTTCATGCAGTCGAGCTCGAGAGGGGCAAGATCGAGGACGGAGCGGCGTCGGAAGCGGGCCGGCGATGAGCCCGAACCGTTTGGCGAATTGGGAAGAGCGTCAGACATTTCTTAAAGCACAGATGAACGCAGATGTCGCACCTGAAGGTGCGACCCACAAACCGAAGGCGACGACGGACTCCTCGGAGTCAGGGCTTCCTGGCGACGCCGTCGATGATCAATTGCTTTGCCGCGCCGCCGTTGCCCTGACCTGCGGACGCGCTGGCTGGCGCGGCGGCACTGCCCGGCGCACCACGCAAACCGGCGGAAGACTTCCCTGCTCCGGCGCGATCTTCCAAATATTTATCGATGCGCAGAAGCGCGCGGCGAAGCGAGGGATTGCGCTGGCTCCAGCCGTCGGGGGCGCACGGTAAATCGAGCGTGGCGCGCATGGCGGCCATTTTGGAATCGAGATCGTCGATGTAATGCAGCGCGACAGCCTCGCGCGTTTGCGGCAGCGAGGGCGAACCGAATTCGTGCGTGCCGTGATGGCTCAAGATCAAATGTTCGAGCATAACCGCGAGGGCTGGCGGAAAGCCGGGGATCGCCTTGATTTTATCGCGGACCATGCCCACGCCCAACATGATATGTCCGAGGAGGCGGCCTTCGGTGGTGTAGTCGATCTCGCGGGCGTAGCGCAGCTCGTCGATTTTGCCGATATCGTGCAGGACGGCGCCGGCGAGCAGCAGGTCGGAATCGAGCTCGGGATAATGGGCGCTGAGAGCGGTCGACAGGCCGATCAGGCTGACGATGTGTTCGAGCAGGCCGCCGATGAAGGCGTGATGCATGGTCATGGCGGCGGGGGCGCGCTTGAGGCGCGGCGCAATCGAGGGATCTTCGACCACGTTGCCGAGCAGCTGGCGCAGCCAGGGATTCTTGACGGAGGCGACGGCGGAAAGCAGGCCCGCATAGAGCGCGTCGATTTCGTATCTGGTGTGCGGAAGAAAATCGGCGAGCTCGTAGGAAGTTTCGGCGACGGGGGTGATCTGATCGACGGTCAACTCGAGCCGGCCGTTGTACAGCTTGGCGCGAGCGCGAACGCGCACCACGTCGCCCGATTCGAAGGTGGCCAGCAGAGGCTCAAAGTTGTCCCACATCTTGCCGGAAATGGAGCCGGTGCGATCGCCCAATTCGAGCTGGAGCCAGGTGGTGTTGCCGCGGGCGGAGGCGCGCACTTCCTTTTCGCAGACGAGGAAGAGCGCTTCGACGGCCTGGCCGTCTTTCAAGTCAGAGACGGTGGGAGATTTCATGAGCCGTGGATTTTCGGCAGCTTCAATTTTTTCTTCTTTTTCGATTCCGCATCGGGAGTCGCGGGGACTTCCTCGATGGCCATACCGCCGGGAACGGCCTCAGAGTCTTTATATCCGGGCTGCACGGTGATGTAGCTTTCCTCGCGGAGCTGCGCCAGGTACTTCTGCATGGCCGGCTGGAGCTGCTGCACGTAAAGCTTGTCCTCGATCTGACTTTCCACCTTGGCCATTGGCTGCAAGCCAGCCTGATAGTGCTGATCGACTTTAAGGATCTCGAAACCGTTCTTGGTCTGAATGACGGGCGTGATCTGGCCCTTGTTCAGCTTGAAGACGGCCGCATCGAGCTGCGGGTCCATGAGCCCACGCTTGAAGGAACCGAGATTGCCGCCGTCCTGCGCGGTCTGGCCCTGGGAATAGCGCTGGGCCATCTGGGCGAAGTCGGCGCCGCGGACGAGGCGCCCGTGGATGTCTTCGGCCTTCTCGCGGATGGCCTGGACTTCCTCGGGCGTGCGGCCCTCGGTGTTGAGGAAGATTTCCGAGAGCACCACCTGCTCGGGCATGACGAAGTCCTGCTTGTGCGCGTCGTAATACTGCTTCACGGATTCCGGGCTGATGTTCATGCGGCCGGAGACTTCCTGCTGGACCACTTTCTGGCGCAGCAGATCGTTGCGCATCTGCTGCTGGTAATCCTCCCAGCTCATGCCGGTGCTGGATTCGACCGCCTTTTGCAGGGCGTCCATGCTGTCCAGATGATTCTGGCGGCGCACGTCGTCGAGCTGCTTGACGAGGTCGGTATCCACGTTGATGTTCATGTCCTTGGCGCGCTCGACCAGGAGCAGGTTGTCGATCATCCCGCTCAGGATGTCTTTCTTCTGCTCGTCGAACTGCGCCTGGATCTTGTCGGGCGCGCAACCCTGGCACTGCTGGGTGATTTTGTCGCGGAGTTCCTGCTCGGCCTGCTGATACTGAGAGAGCGTGATGATGCGGTTATTCACGCGGGCCACGATCTCTTCGATGACCTGGGGCTTGGATTGCGCCGAAAGCGCGCCGGCGCAAAGCAAAATGCAGGCCCCCGCAAGGACAAACTGAAACGAAGGAAAATTACCGACTTTCATGAGAACTCCCGGAATTCTAGCGCTACGCTTGCAACTGTAGCAACACGTTTCTGACCGCGGCAAGAATGCCGCCCTGGTAACCCCGCCAGTCGAGCCAAAGCACGCCGCTGGGATCCAGGCGCATGTCGCGGCGCTTGCGAATGAGTTTGACGAGGCGCTCCGGGCCGAGCGGAGTGTCGTCGTAAAATTTGATGGCCACCTGCTCGGCGCGGCGGTCGACCGTGGCGACGAGCAGTTTTTCGGCCAGCCCGCGCAACACGGCGTAATCGAGCAGGTTCTCGACCGCCGGAGGGGGCGGGCCGAAACGGTCCTCCAGTTCCTTGCGAACCTCGCTGCGTTCCGCATCGGATTTCACTTCGGCGATGCGTTTGTAGATGCGCAGGCGCAGGTTCTCGCTTTCAATGTACTCAGGTGGGATGCGGATTTCCTGTCCAAGGTTGAGTGTGGCGCGGCGCTCGGGCACGACGGCCTCGCCCTTGCGCTCGGCCACCGCGCGTTCGAGCATCTGGCAATACATATCGAAGCCGACGGCCTCGATGTGGCCATGCTGCTCGCGGCCAAGGAGGTTGCCGGCGCCGCGCAACTCGAGATCGAGCGCGGCGATGCGGAAGCCGGCGCCCAGGTCGCTGAATTCCTTCAACGCGGCGAGTCGCTGGCGGGCGATGGGAGTGAGATTGCCGCCGGGGGGGACGAGGAGATAAGCGTAGGCGCGCTGATTCGAGCGGCCCACGCGCCCGCGCAACTGGTAAAGCTCGGAGAGGCCCATGCGGTCGGCGCGGTTGATGAGGATGGTGTTGGCGCGCGGGATGTCGAGGCCGTTCTCGATGATGGTGGTGGAAACGAGGATGTCGGCATCGCCGCGCACGAATTTCAGCATCACTTTTTCGAGTTCGCTTTCGCGCATCTGGCCGTGGCCGACGACCACGCGGGCTTTGGGCACCAGGCGCTTGATCATGTTGGCGACGGAGGCGATGGACTCGACGCGATTGTGCAGGAAAAAGACCTGGCCGCAGCGGTTCAATTCTTCTTCTGTGACGCGCTGGATGAGGGTTTCGGTGAACGGGGCGACGCTGGTTTGAATGGCCAGGCGGTCCTTGGGCGGCGTCTCGATGACGCTCATGTCGCGCAAGCCGACCAGAGACATATGCAGGGTCCGCGGGATGGGTGTGGCGGACATGGTGAGCACGTCGACGTTCTTGCGCATTTCTTTGAGGCGCTCCTTGTGGGCCACGCCGAAGCGCTGCTCTTCGTCGACGACCAGAAGGCCGAGGTCGTGGAACTTGACGTCGCGCGAGAGGATGCGGTGCGTGCCGATGACGATATCGACTTTGCCCGCTTCCAGATCGGCCAGAGTTTTCTTCTGCTCTTTTTCCGTGCGGAAACGGCTGAGCATTTCGATGCGCACGGGAAAAGCGGCAAAGCGGCGGCGGAAGGTTTCGTAATGCTGGAAGGCGAGCACGGTGGTGGGCGCCAGGACGGCGACCTGCTTGGAATCCGCCAGAGACTTGAAAGCGGCGCGCATGGAGACTTCCGTCTTGCCGTAGCCGACGTCGCCGCACAGGAGGCGATCCATGGGCAAGGGCGATTCGAGGTCGCGCTTGACGTCGTCGATGGCGCGCTGCTGATCGGGAGTTTCCTCGAATTCGAAGGCGTCCTCGAACTCGCGCTGGAAATTCGTATCGGCGGGGAAGGCGTGGCCCTGCGCCATTTTGCGTTCGGCGTAGAGGGCGAGAAGCTGGTCGGCCATGTCGCTCAGCGATTTGCGCACGCGCGTTTTGCGCGCTTCCCAGACACCCGCGCCCAGGCGGTCGAGCGAGGGCTTGGCGCCGCCCAGCGACTGATATTTCTGAATCAAGTCGAGGCGGGCCAGCGGGACGTAGAGTTTCGCTTCTTCGGCGTAGCGCAGAAGCATGAATTCACCGCTGGAGCCGTCGACCGCAACCTGGCGCAGGCCATCGAACTGGCCGATGCCGTGATCGACGTGGACGACGAAGTCGCCCGGCTTCAGATCGGAGAGATCGCTGAAGAACGCGGCGGCTTTGGCACGCGCGCGCGGGCGCTGCGGCGCAGGCAGCGTTTCGAAAAGATCGGCGTTGCCGTAGAGAACGAGATTCGCGCCGGGAAAGGCGACACCTTCATTCAGCGGCGCTTTCACCAAGGAGACAGCGGCGAACGTGCCGCTGGTAGCCTCCTCGGCCAGACGCGCGACGGTGGCGTCGTCTTCGAGTTCGCCGAGGCGGTAAGGCAATTCGTACTCGCGGCAGATGTCGGCGAAGCGCTCGAGTTCGCCGGTGCTGGGGGCGTAATCCAGGAAAGGCTCGCGGGCGGCGACGCCCCCCCCCACTTCCGCCATGAAGGCCGGCACATTGCCGTGGTAGCGGGTAGTGGGCTGCGTGCGCAGCGTTCGCGAAGGCGCAGCGGAAGGC
>JBJKQB010000074.1:0-7952 GCA_046705825.1 Candidatus Acidiferrales bacterium | reverse complement strand
TTAATACTCATCGCGTGGCTTGGGCCCATACAATCGGTTGGAAGCTTTGGAAGAGTGCCCGGCTTTGTAATCGGCCAACTCACTGTCGGTGATCGCGAAAACCGTATGCGAAGGATGGTTCGGATTGACGCTTAGCTCACGCCGCAGCTTCGCCGAGCACACGTCCGGCGCGTCTTGATACCGCACCCGATGCGACGTGAAAGCTTCGTTTAGGATGGTAAGCGTAAAATCACGGATGTCTTCTGCGGCATAGCGGACTTGGAACGAATATTCGCGCCATTCGTTTTTCGGTCGGAAGCCCAAATACTGCATGAGGATGTCGCTCATTTGTGCGCCCGGCCAAGCGCTGCGATGGATTCGAATCTGTTCGCATTGCTCATTTGAGACGGACCATTCTCCCTATTTTCCCACTAAACATTTCGCGGAAGCTGACGAGCGTGGTTCTGGCGTCTTGAACTGGCATTTAGTATCTTCCCCTGTCGTTCCTTTGTTTCGGCCGGCTCCGTTGCCAGTCGTTAATTTCATCCTGCAACTCGCTCTTTCTCGTTTCATTCTTCTCGGTGGCGAGCTGCCGCTGTAATTGCGCGATTCGCGCGTCCACAAAGTCGGGCCGGGCTGATTTCGTCGGTTTCACAGATCGCATTCTCGCGTCTCCTGTTCGATGGCATTTGCGTTCTAACTGACTGTAGATGTCACGGCCCCGAATTACGGAGCTCCGGCCGACGCCCGAATCACCTCTGCAACCGCTCGCCGGAATCCAGCTGTTCGGGCAGGAGGTTGCTATCCCTATTCGAGGTCGCATATCGAATGTCAAGGTGCGGTACACCAATTGGCTGCCAGCAACGCCATTGTAAAGCCGGCATATCAGTTCGGGTACAGAGGCATCGTTGGGCTGGCATACGTAACAACGATCCCTTCCCCGGTAGCCGGATTTCTGAACTCAAACGACCAGCTGCCGTCTTTGTGCGTAAAACATTCGGGCGATTCCTTCACCACGCGTGAAATTGCTTTTCGAAGCCGCAGCCCTGCTTCTACGAGCTCTTCTCGAAGAAACGCGTCCATAGTTGAGCCTCCGTTGACTCGTTGTCTGTACAAGAGTTTCCTGCTGACGCGTCCGCACAATAATCAAGAATCAAGGCGCAGAAATCATGCCACGGCGCTCTGCCTCAGAATTCACGGCACAGGAGCCGCCAGGGCGGGAGGTAAACCGTGATCACACCAGTATACTCCTTCTTCCCCGTTTGAGGACGATTATTCGGAGCCTCATTCACGGCAGAATGGAAGTGCCAATCTTCGCCGTCCGTGAACGTGTTATCGCCGAACACGCATCAGTATCCCTTCAAGGATGCGGTACGCCTCGTTTTAGGGCGGAGAGATACGGGTCAGGGGCGTTCGCCTGTTGATCGCCGATGCGCCGCGCCGGGTCAAATCGCCGTGGAACTTCCAGGGAATGAAGCGGGCGGCTCTGCAACCTGCGTTTACCAATGCAGTTTGATGGCGTGGCAGGTGTCACAGGGTGAGGTCGTTGCCGTCACTGACAATTCGGCAGCGTGTGCACTACCTTCACCGTTGATAATGGCGGACCTGCGGTTCCTGAAGCTGGTGTTGGCGTCACGGCAATTTTCGGGATTAATCCCTTGGCCGGAAACCAGCGCCCTGGGCGGAGGGAAATGAATCGCCTCCCCGGCTGAGCCTCCGGCTTTTCCTCGCAACGTAACCAGTAAAGTAACGGAAGAATTCCCTAACCAAGAACACCTCCAGGAGGAATGGAATCGTGCCTGGTCCTGGGACCAACGCGACGGTCAGTGCCAACGCGACGGCAGCGGCGATGGCACCCCTGCTGCGGGACCTGGTGGGCAAGGAGGTGGGTCGGTTCCGCGTCCGCGAGCGCCTGGGCAGCGGCGGCGGCGGGGAGGTGTTCCTTGCGGAGGACACAGGACTGAAGCGCCCCGTGGCGCTGAAGCGGATCACGGCTGGTTCGCGTGTAGGAGCCAGGCCCCACGACCGGCTATGGAAAGAAGCAGAACTGGCCTCGCGGCTGGACCACCCGCACGTGGCGGCGGTCTACGACGTGATCGAAGATGCCGGCGAGATCTTCGTGGTGATGGAGTACGTGGAAGGGGAAACCCTGCGCGAGCGCCTGCGCAACAGGGTCACTCTGGCGGATTTTCTTCCCATTGCGGCGCAGTGCGCTTCCGCGCTGGCGGCAGCGCACCAGGTTGGCCTGGTGCACCGCGACGTGAAGCCCGAAAACATCATGCTTACGCCGGACGGGCAGGTGAAGATGCTGGATTTTGGGCTGGCGCGCGAACTGCCGGGGCCGGACGCAACCACGGAATCGGAGACGCAGAACGAGGGCTTCTCGGGGACGTTGTACTACATGGCGCCCGAGGCGCTGGAGCAGCAGCGCGCTGACGCGCGCACGGACATTTTCTCGCTGGGCGTGGTGTTTTACGAAGCGCTGGCGGGAAAGAATCCGTTCCAGCGAGCGGGATTCCTGGCAGTATGCAACGCGATCCTGTATGAGAAGCCCCCGCCACTGCGCCAGCAGAACAGGGAAGTGCCGGAAGAACTGGAGCGAATCGTCAGCCGGATGCTGGCAAAGAGGCCGGACGACCGCTATGCTTCGGCGGCCGACCTGCGCGCGGACCTGGAAACAGTCGAGCGCAACGTGAAGACCGCGGCGGCGCGCCCGGAACTGCCGGCTCGGGCGCCGCGCACGATTCCTGTGGTTCGGCTAAAGAAGTTCGGGGCCGTGGCGTTGGGGACGGCGGCTTTGCTGGTGGGAATTGGCGCGGGCGTGGGCCAGATCTACCGGCATTTTCGTGCGCCGCTTCTGGATGCCGGCGGCGCGGTCCTGCTCGCTGATTTCGAGAACCGGACGGATCAGAAGATTTTTGAAGGCACGGTGACAGAAGCCGTTCGGCAATCGCTCGAACAATCGCGCTATGTGCGCTTGGTGCCGCGCGCGCAAGTTGCCGAAGCGGAACGGCGCATGGGGCGCAACGGGACGGGCGTTCTCGATCCGGTCCTCGGGCAGGAAATCTGCCAGCGCGAGGATTTTCGCGCGCTGCTCGCGGGACGCATCGCGCCCTACGGGTCGAAATATCGCATCACGGCGCAGGTGATCGATCCGTGGCGAGGCGAGCCCGTGCTGGTGGAGCAGGCGTCGCTCGCATCGCCATCGGAACTCTATCCCGCGGTGGATGAACTCACGCAGAAGCTGCGGCAACACCTGGGTGAGTCGCTGAAGCAGATCGAGGAACATGCGCAACCGCTGCAGCGCGTGACCACAACCTCACTGGAAGCGTTGCAGCGCTATTCGCGCGCGATGCAGCGCTATGCCGCGGGCGATCTGGAGGGCTTTCTGCCCCTGGTCAAGGGCGCGATCGAACTCGATCCCGAGTTCGCCATGGCCCATTTCTATCTGGGCAGCGCGTACGATTCGTTGGGAGAGAGCGAAAGCGGCCAGCAGGAACTGGCGCTGGCGCGGCGCAGCATCGAGCGCGTCACCGAGCGCGAGCGCCACCTGATTCTGGGGGCGGAATACGATCACCAGGGCGTCTACGAAAAGGGAGCGGAACAATACCGGCTGATCACGCAGCTCTATCCGAACGACGCGGAGGCCTACCAGTGGCTGGCCAATTCCGCGGCATGGGCGGGGCACCCACCAGAAGCCATCGCGGCGGCGCAGCGCGCGGTGCAACTCGATCCGCGGAATGCGGTGAGCTACCAACAGCTCATGCGCCTCCAGGTGGAGGTCAACGATTTTCCGGCCGCGCTGGCCACGTACGAATCCGCGCAGAAACAGGGGATGAAGAGCCCGGTACTCCACCATGTTGCGGGGCTGGCCTACTTTGGCGAAGACAACCTGGCAGCGGCTCGCAGAGAATTTGAAGCGCTGCAAAGAGACGGCGGAGACTACGAAGCGAATCTCGCTTCTCTGTATCTGGCGCGCGTGCTGATTTACGAGGGGCGCTTGCGGGAAGGCAGCGAAGCTTTGCGCGCGGGGTTTGTCCTGGACGAAAAGGCGCACAGCGAAGGTTGGTTGCTGGTGCGGCGTTTTCTGCTGGCCAAGGCGCTTTGGGCGCTCGGCGAAAAGACAGCGGCGCGAAAAGAGGCCGCGGTCCTGGAGGACTCGGCTCTGCAACGGCGGCAGCCTCTGATGCGCTGGGCGCAAGCGGAGGAAATGCGGCGGGCCGGCGCCCTGGCGTTCGAGCAGGGAAACGTGGCCGGCGCCCGGAGGATTCTCGCGCGCATGAAACAGCTTCCGTCGTTGAACGAAAGCGACTACACGAAAAGCTGCTACTACAACTTGAAAGGGCTAGTGGCCAGCGCGGACGGAAAGCTGGAGGATGCGGTTGAAAGTGAGCGCCGCGCCGCATTGTTCTTCGCCGATTACGAGCCGTATCGCGCGCTGGGCGACGCCTACGCCGCGCGCCGCGATTGGGCCAATGCCGCGAAAGCTTACGAGCGGTATCTGGGTTTCAAAGGGCAGGTCCTGCGGGACGGCAGCTCCAGCGACTGGGTGCTGGCGCACCTTTCGCTTGCGCGAGTGCTGGCGCAAGCCGGGGATTCAAGGCGCTCGCTCGAGCAATACGACCAGTTCCTGCGTTTGTGGGCGCATGCCGATGCGGATGTTCCCGCGGTGCGCGCGGCACGCGCGGGGCGCGAACGCCTGCGCTCGGCCCTGCAGCGCGATTCTTCTTCGGCCCAGGGCATGAAAGCTGAACGGAAGTGAATTGAATCAAGAGGAGGACAAGATGACACATCCCGTAAGACACACGACCAATGCCACTCGAATGAACAAGGGCAACCACGGGCCCGGAACCGTTCTGGTAGAACACATTCATCTACCCGAGAACGACAAAATGGAGCTGATGGTGCGGTCGTACCGGCAAGCCACGCCGGAAGAGAAGCAACATCTCCTGGAGCACGTTTTCGTGGGTTTTGCCGACGACGAAATCAAGCTGGTCTACAGCACCGAGGCCAAATGCGGAAAGACGGCGTGCCCATTCCCGCATACGGTCGTGACCCTTACCGTGTGCCCGAAGCAGCCGTGCCCATTCCCCGTGAACCCAGGCCCCGGGCAGTGAAGCTCTAGGGGCTTGGATGACCGCGTTTTGAACACGGTGGCGTAGGCAGGACAGCTATTTGACGGCGACTGAAGTCCGCTGCAGCCGCGAGGCGAGGGCCTGATGCTCGGCGCGGATCGCTGTGGGCAGACAATCGCCAAATTTTGTCAGGAATTCGCCGGTCGCGCGCGTTTCGTCCGCCCAATCTCCGGGATCGATGCGCAGGAGTTCGTCGAGCGCATCGCAAGAAATTTGCAGCCCGTCGAGCGTGAGTGATTCCGGCGTGGGCACATAGCCGACTGGTGTCTCCGCCGCATCTGCTCGGCCCTCGATGCGGTCGAGAATCCATTTCAGCACGCGGACATTTTCGCCGTAGCCGGGCCACAGGAATTTTCCGTTCGCGCCTTTGCGGAACCAGTTCACGTGGAAAATCTTGGGCTGGCGCCTGATTTTCGGGCCCATGGCGAGCCAGTGCCCGAAATAGTCGGCCATGTTATAGCCGCAGAAGGGAAGCATGGCCATGGGATCGCGGCGGGTCACCCCGACCGCGCCTGTGGCCGCCGCGGTTGTTTCCGAAGCCATGGTTGCGCCGACGAAGACGCCGTGCTGCCAGTCGCGTGACTCATAGACGAGCGGCGCAAGTTTACCCCGGCGCCCGCCGAAAATGATCGCGGAGATGGGCACGCCCGAGGGATCGTCCCAATGCGGCGAAATGGAGGGCGACTGGCTGGCGCGCACGGTATAGCGCGCGTTGGGATGCGCCGCCGGGCCGGAATCGGGAGTCCAGCGCTCGCCCTTCCAGTTGATCAGGCCTTCGTGCGGCGGGCCGTTGATGCCTTCCCACCAGGGCTCGCGCGACTCGGTAATGGCGGTATTGGTGAATATCGAATCGTGGTGCAGCGCAGCTTTCACATTGGGATTGGTGGTGGCGTTGGTGCCCGGCGCGACGCCGAAAAAGCCCGCCTCAGGGTTTACGGCTCGAAGAGTGCCATCCTCGGCGATATGCATCCAGGCGATGTCATCGCCCACCGTGAAGACGCGGTAGCCCCGGTCCGCCAGCGCGGAAACCATCATGGCCAGATTCGTCTTGCCGCAAGCGCTGGGAAACGCGGCGGCCATGTAGGTCGTTTTGCCGGATGGATCTTCGAGGCCGAGGATGAGCATATGCTCGGCCATCCAGCCCTCGCGGCGCGCCATCGAACTGGCGATGCGCAGCGCAAAGCATTTCTTCCCGAGCAGCGCATTGCCACCGTAGCCCGAGCCGACGCTCCAGATCAGGTTTTCTGGCGGGAAGTGCAGGATGAAGCGGCGCGACGGGTCGAGATCGCCGAGGGAATGCAGGCCGGGAACAAAATCACTCGAGTTGCCCAAGCGGTCGAGCGCGATTTTGCCCATGCGCGACATGATGCGCATGCTGGCGACGACGTAAGGGCTGTCGGTGATCTCGACACCGATTCGGCTGTAGGGTGAACCGGCTGGACCGAGAATGTAGGGCACGATGTACATCGTGCGGCCCTTCATGGCGCCGTCGAAGAGCGGGCGGACTTTGGTTTTCGCCTCTTCGGGGGACATCCAGTTGTTGGTGGGGCCGGCGTCGTCCTTCTTGCGCGAGCAGATGAAGGTGACGCTTTCGGTGCGCGCCACGTCGTTCGGATTGCTGCGATGCAGGTAGCAGTTGGGATAAGTGGATTCGTTCAGCGCGATGTAGGAACCGTCGCGCAGCATCTGCTCGGAGAGGCGGGCATTTTCGGCATCCGAGCCGTCGCACCAGTGGATATGGGCGGGCCGCGTCAGCTGTGCGGATTCCTCAGCCCACTTTTCAAGCGGCGTTGGCACTCAACCTCCTGGAATTTTCTGCGAGGGCACGCGACCGGCTCACCCGCCGGACGCGGGGTCTGCAAGCTACGGAGCAGGATACGTTTACAAAAAAATTCTAGGGCACACAGCGAGGAATTGCAATACACGCGAATACAGGATTGTGCGGAGCGGGCAAAAAAATCGGCCGAGAGTTCAGCGGCTTAAGCCGGGCTGAACTTGCCGCAGTCGTTTATATTTGCGCCGTGGCTGAAGCCACGACCCACAAAAGTCCCGGCTTTGCAGCGCCGGTCCAGGCAATTGCAATCGCAGCACCACGCGTTTACGTCGCTCTTGAGCGAGGCCTGCAATTCGGATAGTGTTCGGCGAAAGCTGGCAATTCGAACGGGAGGAGCGCGCGATGAACAGCGAGCGGATGTCTGTGATTGGTGTGATGATCCTTGCGGCGGCTGTCCTGACCGGAATCGGCGCGCGCGCGCAACGCCTTAAACCCGAAACGGGTTGGAACCAATTGTGGAACGGCAAGAACCTGGCCGGCTGGCAGCACGTGGGGCCGGGGAAATTCGTAGTCGAAAATGGAGTGCTGAAGGCCGAGGGCGGAATGGGGTTGCTGTGGTACACCAAGCGCAAATTCGGGAACTGTGTGATTCGCGTCATTTATAAGACGACGAATAAGACGGACAATTCCGGCGTCTTCATCCGCATTCCGGACCCGCCTACCGATCCCTGGATGGCCGTGAACAAAGGCTACGAGGTGCAGATCGACGATTCGGACGATGATTACCACGTGACGGGAGTCCTGTATTCGTTGACCAAGGCCATGGGCCGTCCGGGGAAAACGGGCTCGTGGAACACCATGGACATCGCCATCGAAGGGCCGCGCACGATCGTTCTGCTGAATGGCGTCGAGGTGACCGATTATACCGAGGGGCAGCCGGTCCCGCCGAAGAAGAAGAGTTACGAGCCGGTTCGCGGGCCGCGGCCCAATGCGGGCTACATCGGCTTGCAAAATCATTCCGACAAAGACACAGTGTACTTCGGCGAAGTCGCCGAGCGCGGGCT
>JBJKQB010000073.1:0-35652 GCA_046705825.1 Candidatus Acidiferrales bacterium | reverse complement strand
GGATTCGAGCCCTGCAATCGTAGATCGAAAGTCCAAGCTGCCGTCGGGGAGCTTTTCAAACAGGTCGTATTGGCGGTCCATCTGCCGAAATCCTCCGCCATTACCCGAAGACAGCAGCGAGCGCATGGAGTAGCAAGACTCGAATCGCGGGCGGCTATCCCCAAGATGCAAACTGGAGATCGAAAAAAGCTCTCGATGATGCAATCGCCTCTGGCGCTACGAGTGGGTCAGGCGAGCAGTTCGAGCAGTTGGACCAGCTTCTCGTCACCCTGCGAGCGAGCGTGGGACGATGAAGGACTGGAGTAGTGTGGCATTCTAACAACTGTCTTAACCTCGGAAAGGTGTCCATGGGTCAGGGTGTGCCAGAATTGGGGCGGAATTGCAAAACAGCAAAGTGCGGCCTAAATTCTTAGCGTTCTGCGGTCTGCTCCTTGCTGGAGGGATTGCGGCCCGTTTCTGTCCTGTTCCTGCAAATCCGCCCTTCCAAAACTTCTGTTCGATGTACCGCGAGGCGATTATGTCGCAAGAAGTCAAGACGGCAATGGAGAAGTCACCCACGCCTCCATAAACTGAACCGCTGACGAATACAATTCGCGGACTGCTCTCGCTCAACCGACATTCCCGCCGCTCTCGATTCGTGTTAGATTGTTTATGTGGAAATCACCCTCAAGATACCTGACGAAATCGCTGCCCGAGCCAGAGCGCGCGGGTTAAGGGTCGAGGCATATATCGAAGAGATTCTGGCGCAGCAAGTGGCAGCGCAGCCTTCGGAAACTCGTCGGCCACAAACCGCAGCCGAGATACGCGCATGGCTGGACTCGCTCGCACAGTTTTCCGACAAGATTCCGCCTTTGCCAGAGACAATCTCCCGCGAATGGATATATCAGGAACACAACTAAATGGCGATTGCTTCGTGTCTGGTCGATACGAACATTCTGCTGCGCATCACACGCCGCTCCGATCCTCAGCACAAGATAGTTGATACAGCCCTCGCGGGCCTCGCGGGACAGGGCACGACACTCTACTACACACACCAAAATATCGCAGAACTGTGGAACGCGATGACGCGGCCCGCCGAGCGCAACGGCCTAGGCTTGTCGGTCGCGGAAACCGAGCGCGAAGTGCGCGTCATCGAAGGCGGGATGGTCCTTTTGCCCGACAATGAGGCGGTCTACCGAGAGTGGCGGAGGATTGTGGTTAGATACAGCGTCTCCGGTGCACGATGCGCGCTTGGCAGCGGCGATGTACGTTCACAGCGTCAGCCACATCCTCACACTGAATGTTGCGGACTTTAGCCGTTTCGTCGGCCTCACGGCGTTGCATCCAGATAGCGTCAAAGCGTAAAACTAGCCCGCGCTATCGGCCTTGCGGCGAACGGCTTTCTGTAGGGCGGCGGTAATGAACAGGGCGGCGGCCACAAAACTGAAGGCGATGTCGAGCCGGCTCGAGTGTCGGCCGGAAATCGAGAAAAACCCGGGGGCGAGCCAATCCCTCAGGCCCGCCAACAGGAACAAAACGCCCGCAACCAGCGTCCACCAGAACCGCCGTCCGCGGTTTTCCATTGGGCCGCTCCGAGGCGTGATCTCTGAAAATGGCGGGGACGACGGGACTCGAACCCGCGACCTCTGCCGTGACAGGGCAGCGTTCTAACCAACTGAACTACGTCCCCTTGCGATTCCTGCGAGCGCGCCAGCGCATTTCCGGCCAACGCTCGCAACTCGCCCTGCACAAGAACTCCGCGCGGGAGGCGAGCCAACAAAGTATAGCCGCTCACCGCCCTCGCCGCAAACAGCTTGTGCCCGTCAAATTTGCCTCGGAAAGGAGATCAATTCGACGGCGCGCCCCGAGATTGAAATACCCGCAGGCTGTCCAGTCGCCCTGCTTGGCGCCGCCCAGGACCGCCACCTGGCAATCGCGCGGCAGCCGTTCGGCCCCCGCAACCTCGTCTGACAGCGCCCAAAAGCGTCACTTTAAGCCTGTTTAAGTGCTGTTTGGCATCAAGGTTCTTGATGTCGTTGCCGCAGTTCTTTATTCGCCTGTTCTTCGCTTTCGAACTGCCGGGGTGGCCGCGGTCGAAGATGTGAATGAAGGCGGGCGCTGCTGGAATCGCGTCCTGGATCAATCCTGCTTGGAACTCTCTGCCGCGGGCGTGCTCGGAATTTTCTGCCCGGCTCCTGCCACGCCGCCTTCGCTCGCGGCTTGAGCCACCGGCTCAGCCGTTTCTTTCCCGCGAGCACCACCGCTGCCCGGCGACGCCGCGCTTCCCTGCCGCGCCAGACTGAGCCGGACGCTGTCGAGCGGATAAACGTCGGGATCGAACACCACCGTGTACATGTGCCAGATCAAGATCGCAAAGGTAGCCAGGATCGCTTCGTAGAAGTGCAGCGCGGTGGCCGCGTCCAGCACCCACTTGGGGAAAAAGCGCAGCGCCAGCGTGTTGAACCACAACGTGAGTCCGGTGACCGCCATGACCACCGTGCCCCACAGAAACGCGAGGTACTCGATCTTCTGCGCGTAGTTGAACTCGCCCATCACCGGGCGCGCGGCGGAGAAGCCCAGGTTGTAGCTGAGCATGTCCTGCAGGTCGCGCAGGTCGTGAATCTGCGGCGCCATATGGCTCATGATTTGACGCGCGCGCTTGTCGCGGATCAAATGCGCGATGTGGTAGCCCAGCCCGATCAGCAGGACCACGGCCGCCACGCGATGGATCGTGCCGCGCAGATCGAAGCGGCCGTGCCACAGAATGAAGGGACGCGCCCACCAGGCGTTCGGAAATTTCAACGCGAATCCGGTGATCACCAGAATCGTGAAACTCACCAGAACCAGCCAGTGCGCGATGCGGAAGCCGCGGTTCAGGCGGTACTCGGCCTCTTCGGGCGAAATCACGCGAATCCGACGGCGCGACAGTTTCCGCAGAAAATCGATCAGTTGGTGGAAGAACATGAAACCGATCGTGAGCGGAATGATCACCAGATACAGGTGCCGGATCAGCCGGACCGCCGGGGCTTCGGCAAGTGATGCCGGCATGACGTGCACGCGCCCAATGGCGAAGGTTTTTCCCGCCCCCGGATGGCAAGCGCCGCAGGTGTGCGCCAGATTGGCGGGATTGATGGTGGAGCGCGGATCGCTGGAGGGGAAAATGTTGTGCACGCCGTGGCAGGAGGCGCAGTTCGCCACCGTTTGCGAGCCCTCGCGCGCCGCCAGGCCGTGATAGCTGTCGGCATAGGTGGGCACGCGATCCGCCGGCAGGTTGTAGCGGGCGTCGAGCCTGGCGTTGCCGTGGCAGCGGCCGCACGTCACACTCGAGACGCGCGCCGGATTGACCGTCGATTCGGGCTGGTTGGGCGCGAGAATTACGTGCTCGCCGTGGCAGTCGGTGCACACGGGCGCGTCCGTCGAGCCGTGCGCAACCGCCTGGCCGTGAATGCTGGCTTCGTAGGTCTTCGCGATCTGCGTGTGGCAGGCACCGCACGTCTTCGGGATGTTCCAGTGATTGATGCTCGAGCGCGCGTCGCGCGCTTCGAAAATCGCGTGGGCCCCGTGGCAGTCGGCGCAGGCCGCGGCGTTTTCGTTGCCCGCTGCAATGGCGCGGCCATGAACGCTCGTTTCGTAAGCCTGCACCGGATGATCGAAGGGGATCTCGTGTTTGGCCAGGAACGCGGGATTCGAGTGGCACGTGGCGCACGTATTCGGCTGATTCTTCTTGGCCACCGGGGAATTGGGGTCCCCGGAAGCGACGATTTTGTGGATGGGGCCGTGGCAGGATTCGCAATTGGGAGCTTGCGGGTCGCCGCGCTTGGCCGCTTGACCGTGAACGCTCGCGAGGAACCCTTTGACCTCTTCGCTGTGGCACTGGTTGCACAGCTGCGGCATCAAGCCGGCGGCTGATTTCGTGTAGTGCGCCGGCCCATGGCACGCCTTGCACGCGTCCGGGCCCGTGCCCAGCACCGCATGGATGCTGGCGGGCATGGCGGAGGCTTCGTCCGCATGGCACGCGGCGCAATTCACTTGCGCGACGCGCGCGGGGTGCGGAAACTCTTTGATGTCCGCGTGGCAATCGCTACAGCCGAGAACGGAGTGCACGCTCGCTTTGTGCTTGGCGGCATCGACGTAGACGCTGCGCCCGGAAGCGGATTTCAGGTCTTTCTGGCCATGGCAAGCGAGGCAGTCCGCGTCGGAGGGAGACGATTTCGTCTGCGCGGAAACAGGAGAGGGCCACAGCGCGATTCCGAAAACAATGGAAATCAGCAAGCCCCAAAGAGGGATCCTGCGGATTCCATGATTCGGCAACACAGTCGGCCTCTCGAAACTACCGCCCTTACTTCACTCCTAAATTCGCCAGAACCTTCGGATTCTGCTCCTGCATGGCCAGCACCGTGTGGCATGTGTCGCAGTCGTTTGGAATCGTTTTGCCGTCGGCGCTGGTGTGGCTTCCGTCGTGACACCGGAAGCATCCTGGAAAATCCGTATGCCCCAGATTGTTGGGATAAGTGCCCCAGGTAATCTTCATCGCGGGAAAAACGTTATCGAGATAAATCTGCTGGACGCCGCTGATCGAGGTTTCCAGCAGGCCCTGCTGGTTCTTGTACACGTCCGGATAGGACTTCTGATAGAAGGCGTTCAGGGTGGCGGCAATATCGCGCCGCGCGGTTTCGCGGTCCGGATACTGCGCCTTCAGCGCGAGCATGGCCTCCTTCTTGATGTAGGGCAGTTCGGGGCTGACGTGCCCGCGCGCCATCGCGTCGTCCAAGGCGCGTCCCGGCAACTGGAAGGTATGCGTCGGGCGGTTGTGGCAGTCGATGCAGTCCATCGTGCGGTGCTCGCCTGCGGCCAACTGCGCGGCCGTCGGCTTGGGATCGGTCTGGGTGAACACCACGCGCTTGCCGGTTTTGTCGTCGACGTAGCTGACTTGCGCGATATTCTGGCGATGCTTATCGATCGCAACGTATTCGATCGGGCGGTTGCGGTCGAGGTGGCGCCCGTGAATGCCGATTTCCCCGTTCCAGGTGTGCCCGCCGATCTTGAGCATGAGCACGGTAGTCAGTTCGGTGTTCTTCTCGTCCTCTTCGAAGCTGCGGATCACCACCAGCTTGTCGCCGTCGAACATCTGCGGCCAATGGCACTGCTCGCACGTTTCGCGCGAAGGCCGCAGGTTCTCGACGGGATAAGGGATGGGCCGGTCGTAGGTGTCAAAGGTGACCGCGTAGACCTGGTAGAGGCCCGAAAGCTTGGAGCGGACGAACCAGGGCGCGCCGGGACCGATGTGGCACTGCACGCATTCAACGCGCGCGTGCGGAGAGTTCTGATAGGCCGTGTACTCCGGCTGCATGACCGTATGGCAGGTCTGCCCGCAGAATTTCACGGAGTCCATGTACTCGACGCCGCGGTAGGCACCTACGCTGAAAATGATGATGTTCACTACCGTGAGCCCGGCCACCCAGCCCAGCGCGTGCCGAAGGGAAGGAACAGAAAAATCGATCTGCGGGTATGTAGGCGGCAGCAGGCCGGCCCGGCGGAGCCGGACCCAGTGCAGCAAAGCCCCGATGGGCATCAACAACAGGCCCAAGACGAAAACACCGGGAAGAACAAGAAAGAAAATAACGCCAGCGTAGGGATGAAGGCTGCCGCCGATCGCGATATCGGCGAGCCAAAAAGCAACCAGGGTAATCGCGGAGCTGGTCGTCAGGATAGCGCCAGCCAGACTGATCGGATTGCGGCCCAGGTAAGCCGCGGGACGAAGCCAAGTTTTGATGCCTTCGAACACACTCATAGCGGGGGAAACCGAATGCTCCTTTTCCGGGCAGGCGACAACGGGAACTCTTGCTCGCCCTTAACTTGCCAGAATTGCTGAAGCCGAACCGAACGACCGCGTTTCGCTCGCGCGTTCCGGCCAGGCCGCCGGCTTACTTCTTGAGAGAGCGGATGTAGGAGACAAGCTCCTTGACATCGCCGCTGCTCAGCTTGCCCTTATACGCCGGCATCTTGCCTTTGCCGTTCTCGATCACCGCAGTCAGCTCGGCGTCGGTCTGCTTCTGAACCTCCGCGGAGCTGAGGTCGCGGACTTTCAGCACGCGGCCCATGGCGGTTTCGCCCTTGCCGTCCGGACCGTGACAGGGAGCGCACTTGGCCTTGAACAGCGCCGCGCCGCCTTGGGCCTGGGCCGGGATCACCGCGCAAAGCGAAGCCACAGCGAGAAGCAACAGAGGACTGCCCACTCGAACGAACACGTTTTTCATCTTGTACTACCTCCGAGAAGATGACTTTTTGAATCATACAACGTTTGTTGCCGCCACCGTTTCACCGTTTGCATCTGAATCAGAAGGCATAGCGCAGCGAGAACATGACGTTGCTGCCGTTGAAGTCCTGCAGCGGGATGGCCGCCAGCCCGAACGGATTCGTCAACCCGGTTTCGTTGAAGCCGTAGTAGTTCCACGCCGTTTTGTAGCTGAGGCCCTTGCCCAGGTCGAACGTCAGCGAGCCATAGGGCATCTGGTAGTTGTAATCGAGCGTTCCGGACGGCGTGAGCTGGTTCAGGAAGATGGTATTGCCGCGGACGAAGCTGCCGCCGTAACCGAGCGCCGCAGTTACCCGCTTCGCCGGCTTCCACATCACATCGGCATGCGCGAAATGGTCCCGGCTGGCGTAGGTCGACAGAGCCTCCAGGCCGCCGGGATTCACGGAAGCGTTCGGGATGGTGCAGGCGCTGGTGGCCACGCCCGGAGGCGTTGTGATGACCGGCGCGCCGCGTGGGCCAACCGAGTAGTTGAAACAGATGAGGTCCTGCATGTACACATCCCAGTAGTTGTAACCCAGGCTGACGGCCAGGCTGGGCTTGGGCATCAACGTGGCGGTGGCGCTGTAGGCGCGATCATGTTCCAGGCCGTTAACTGTGTACACGTTGTCGCGGTTCTCGTGGATCTGCACGGAACCATCCAGGCTGGCCCACGGTTTGGGCGTGTAGGTGGCGTGGATCTTGTAGCTCTGCAAGTTGCGCGCGTCGACCCGCGTGTAGGCGGCATCGTTGTAACCCCAGGTGAGATCGCCGGTGATGCGCAGGTTCTTGATGGGAGTCAGGCGCACACCGAGCAGCAGCGCGTTTTCGTTGATCTCCGTCGTATCCACTTCGGGGGCGCCGACTGCCGGCGCCGTGTAGGTGATCGAGCCATCCGCGTTCAGCACGCAGCCGGAGGGCAGCGCGCCGCCGATCATCGCGCAACTTCCGCGAGCCGCAAGGTAATCGTTGGCGGCCGAACCCGCGGCGCCGCCGGGGAAGTAGACGCTGGTCGTCGGATAGCTGAAGGCGGAGGTGACGATGGAGCGCCGGTTATAGAGATAACCGATATCGGCGCTGACGCGCGAGGTGAAGTCGTACTCCAGCTCGAGGGTATTCGACTTAGTATCTTCTTTGAAGAAGTTCGCGTTGTAGGACTCCGCAATATCCGCGCCGGATGAGGCGACGTGCTGCGGGCAGGTTGGACCGTTGTAGCTGTTGGCGGCGTTGCAGTCAGCAGCGGTGAAATCCCCAATGGGAGCGCCGAGACCAGTCGCTCCGGGAGCGGTAAAGAACGAACCCAAGACGCTGTTCCACACGCCGGGAATGCGCCAGGCGTTGTAATGGAAGGAATCCATCAGGCGCAGCTTGTCGGTGAAGGAATAGGCTGCCGAGGCGTCACCGTCCACCTGCACGCGCTTGGCCTCCGCCGGTCCTGCCGTGGTCCCTCCGGGAGAGGAAGTGCGCGTGGTCCAGCCAACAATCGTTTCGTTGTAGTCGGGAACCGTGTTATCGGAGCTGCTGTAGCCGAACGCTCCGGACACCTCAAATTTCTTGAAATAGTCGGATTGGAAGCGGACGCGCTCGGTGGGCATGAAGTCGCGCGGCCGGCCGGCCTGGCTATAGCTGACAAAGCCGTTGCAGATGGGGTTCGCGGTGATCGGAGTCGTCGTGGAATCGGTGATGGGAGCTGCGCAGGGCAGCGCCTCGGCGGGAGTCTGCGTGCTCCAGACGATGCCGAGGTCGACGGGCACGCCATTGGCCTCGAAGGGATACTGCTGCGGCGTGGCCGTGGGGTTCTCGATGGAAACGTTGTCCTGCTTGAAGTAGTTCAGGAACTGATCGTAGGAAATGGTTGTGCGCGGCGCGATCTGGTAGTCCACGCCGGCGCGATAGGCGTTCATGGTGTAGCTATAGAACTCCGGAAAAGCCGGGACGGTGCCGCTGTCCGTGGTGAAAAAGCCGGGGCCCTCGTTGCGGTCATGGGAAAAGCCCAGGCGGAAGCGCAGGCGCGACTGCGGAAGCAAAACCAGGTCGTAATCCTGCATGCGCCGGACAAGATCGAGGGCATGCGGCGAATTCGTTTCCGCGTTTACAGGGTTGGAGCAGAAGATCGGCGCGCCTTGGGGATAGGTGGTAGTGGGCGGCCCCACGTAGCAGCCGGTGGTCAACGATCCCGCGGGATTGAGCGCCGCCGGGTTCAGGGGGTTGGCGAACAGGTTGTAGTCCCAGAAATTTTTGTCGCGGCGGAACATGGCCGAGAAGTCGTACCACTTGTTCTTGTCGATGTGCAGGCGGGTAACGTCGTTGGGATCGCCGCCGTATCCGAAGTTGGAAAAGTTCAGATCGTCGAAGAAGATCCCGTTGTGATCCAACGAGCGCATGTCCAGGGTGTAATCCAGCAGACGGAACCCCTGGCCCAGATTGACGAAGGTATCGTAGGTGTCGTTGTTTCCGCTGATGCCGTTCCAGCGGTAGCCAAATTCGACGGACTGCTGGACGTGGTAATCTCCGACGTTCTTCCCTTTCGCCTCGGAATCGTCCTGGCTGCGGGCCACAGACGGCAGCAACAACGCGGCGCACAGCAAGGTCAGCAACGCGACAATCGCTCGGCGGCTATCCATAACCCCTCTCTCTGAACTTCCGGAACTACGCAGCGCACGACGTTCGGTTTCCACTGCATGACCCATTTCTTTTCGCGAGGTGTCCATGGCGCGGCCTCCTCACTTAAAGAATCGCGGATCGACATTCGACCCGTGAATCTGGCTGTGGCACAGCGTGCAGGCCTGGAAGAAACTCGCCTGGTTGTGGAACGAAGGAGCCCCGGGCGCGCTGCTGAAGCTGGACGTCGTGTGGCACTGCAGGCACAGCAGGTTGACATTGCTCACTTTCAACATGTGCGGGTTCGGCCCGCCGTGCACCACGTGGCAGGACGTGCAGCCGTCCACTTTCACCGGAGCATGCTCGTAAACGAACGGGCCTTGCTTGTCGATGTGGCATTTGTAGCAGACCTGATCCTGCGTGGCGGCCATGCGAACCTGCTTTGGACCCTCCGTGCCGTGCGGGTTATGGCAATCGGTGCACTGGATCAGCCCCTCGTTCACGCGGTGGTGAAAGGGCATGGCGAATTCGGCCTTCTTCTCGAGGTGGCAGGTGTAGCAAAGCTGCGGCTGAGCCTTGGCCAGCATGAAGCGCGGCTGCGTGGAATGGTGCGGCGAATGGCAGGCCGTGCAGGCCACCCCGTTTTTGGCATGGACGGAGTTCAGGGCATGCGCCTGCTCGGCATCCTTCGAGTGGCATTCCAGGCACTGCTGGTTGATTTCCTTGGCCGGCGCTGATTCGAACTTGAAAAGCTTCGCCGTGTCGGTGGGATCGGCCAGGTGCGCGGCGGCGTTGCCGTGGCAACCTTGGCAGCCCTGGTGCAGCGCGCCCTTGCCGTTCTGCATGGTTTTCCAGTGCGGCGACTTCTCCCAGGAGTTGTACTCGGCCTCGTGGCAAGCCTTGCACACCTCCGGGCTGGCGTTCTGCGTATCCGCTTTGGTTTCAGGAGCTTTGGTTGCAGCGGGCTTCGTGTCGGAAGGTTTTTGTGCCGCGGCAGCGGATTGGGTGCCCGGTTGAGACTGTCCGGCGCGGCTCGCCGACCAGGAGGGAGTTGAGATTAGGGTGAGGGCAAGCAGCAGAGAAGCGTATCGCGGTGCTGAAAAGTTCTGCATCCAAGACCTCCGAACTTGCCAAGCTGCTCAAACCAGTACTGAACCTAGCTGAATTTCTCCACAATGCCAGTGACTAGAGGCACTAGTTGATGTGATCGGAATCACAGAGGGCGGACGTGTTTCTGGATCGGGGAAAAGGCCAACCAATTCTTAAACTTAACAGGTTAGGAAGTGGTGAGGTGCTGCAAGCCGGCTTTGTCGCGGATGATTAAGGTGTGACCCTTGATCTGCAGAAGCTGTTTTCGACGGAATTCGCTCAGGAGCCGCGTGACCGTCTCGCGGGAGGCACCAATGATCTGGGCGATCTCCTCGTGAGTCAGTGTGAGGTTGGCGCGGACCTGGCCATTGCCGGAATCGTGTTCGGCGCACCACTCGAGAACGAAGCGCGCCAGCTTTTCCGTGGCCGAGTGGGAGAGGCCGATCGTTTTCATTTCGGCCAGAGCAAGGTGATAGTTTTCGCCCATTTGCTGGGAGACGCGCAGCGCCGCTTCGCCGAATTCGCCGAGGAAATTCAGGAAGTCGGCCTTGGCGATGTAGTCGGCCTGGGCGGGTTCCAGTACCGTCGCCGTCGCGTGATAGGAACGGCCGCACACTGTCCCCGCGAGTCCCAAAACCTCTCCTGGATCGGAAATGCGCAGGATCAAAGTTTTTCCATCGGCCGAAGAGGTGGAGAGCTTGACCTTGCCGCTGCACAGGATGAAGACGCCGCGCGGCTCCTGGCCTTCCACAAACAGGGTGGCGCCCTTGGGATAGGTGGACGGAGCGGTAATGGCAGCCAGCCGCTGGACGGCGGAAGGAGCCATGTTACAGAAGAGGCGCTCTTTGCGAAACGGGCAGTCGAGACAGCTTTCGACGATTTCCAGCCCGTAGGGTGCGCGCACGGAAATTCCCGGGCGTGCGGGCTTTTCGGGCGCGGAAACGACCCACATTTTCTTTGTCATCGGAGGGCACTCACAGAAATCGAGTGAATTGTGGCGCAGGGCAAGGAGCGGGCACGATGATGCGCGTCACGGAACTGCGTGACGCGTGTCACAGTGTTTTCCCGCCCTTCGCCCAAGAATGGGGCGACGCGCGAGGTGCACAATGCAGAAAGACAAACGCGACCTGCTCGAGGTGCTCAAGCTGGAATTGGAGTTCCTCGAAAAGGGCGGCTACGGGCGGGCCCCGCGCGAGCCCTGGCGGCCAGCCTGCGTGTTCGAGGATTCGCCCAGCTGCGTCAACTTCAACATCAAGCAGGACCGTGTTCCCTGCAGCGATTGCATTCTGATCGACTTGGTGCCGCCCGAGTCCAAGGGAGAAAAGACTCCCTGCCGTCACATTCGTCTCACCGCTTCCGGCGAGACCTTGGACTCGCTGTACCGCTACGGCGACGAATACGAAATCGAAGAAACCGTACGCAATTGGCTGCACAAGACCATCGCGCATCTCGAAGGCCTGCGCAATTCCACCACCCGGGCCAAGCACAAGCCCAATTAAGAACCCGCGAATCCATGCGGACAGCAGGCCGGGCAATGCTCCGTCATGACGCGTGTGATCCTTTGAACGGCCAAACCTTATGCGTTGAGTAGAGGCCATGAAGGCGACGGTTGACGTGGTGGAAGCAACGCCTGCGGAGCCGCGGGAGCATCGCCCCCCGAAGAACCCAGCCCCTGGAACGCGCAGCAAGAGCGAGTGGCTGACCTCCTTCGCGGTTCCAGGACTGGCGCTGCTGGGCATCGTCGTTCATCTCGTCCTGCGGTATGCGCTTGCCGTTCCGCACAGCTGGTCCGTCGCGCCGCTCGTTATCGTTCTGGTGCTCGGCGGCATTCCCCTGGTGATCGGCCTTTCGCGCAAGTTGATCGCGCGAGAGTTTGGTTCGGATCTGCTGGCTGGGATGTCGGTGGTTACTTCCGTGTTGCTCGGCGAGTATCTGGTCGGCTGCGTAATCGTGCTGATGTTTTCGGGAGGGGGCGCGCTCGAACAATTCGCCAAGCGCAGAGCGTCGTCGGTGTTGGACGCGCTGGCCAAGCGCATGCCCGACAAGGCCCACCGGCGTTCCGGCGATGGTTTGGTTGATGTCGCGCTGGATGACGTCGCGGTTGGCGACGAGCTGATCGTCTTCCCCCACGAGACCTGCCCGGCCGACGGCGTGGTGCTCGAAGGCCAGAGCAAAATGAACGAGGCGTACCTGACCGGCGAACCCTTCGAAATCTGGAAGACGCCTGGATCGGAGGTGATTTCCGGGGCGATCAATGGTGAGACGGCGCTGGCCATTCGCGCGGAGAAGCTCCCCAGCCACTCGCGGTACGCGCGCATCATGGCGGTCATGCAGGAGACCGAGCAGCAGCGGCCTCGCCTGCGCCGGCTGGGCGACCGGCTGGGCGCCTGGTACACGCCGATCGCTCTGGCGGTTTCCGTTCTCGCCTGGATCATCACGGGCGAGCGCCATCGTTTCCTGGCCGTGCTGGTGGTGGCCACGCCGTGCCCGCTGCTGATCGCCATTCCGGTGGCGGTGATCGGGGCCATTTCGCTTTCGGCGCGGCGCAGCATCATCATCAAAAATCCGGCCGTGCTCGAGCAGATCGATCTCTGCCGAACCCTCATCTTCGACAAGACCGGGACACTCACGTACGGCAAGCCATCGCTGGAAGAAATTCTGTGCGCCAGCGGAATGCGCCGCGAGGATGTGCTGCGGCTGGCCGCCAGCGTCGAGCGCTACTCGAAGCATCCGCTGGCCGCGGCCGTTCTGGATGCCGCGAACAAGCAGGGTATTCCGCTCGAACCGGCGGCGGAAGTCAGCGAGCATCCGGGCGAAGGTTTGCGCGGGCTGATCGGCGGGCGCCGCGTATGGATCACGGGGCGTCATAAAATCGACGAGCGCGGGTTGGGCTTGCCGCCGGCCGCCGCCGGGCTCGAGTGCGTGGTGCTCATCGATGAAAGGTTCGCGGCTCTGTTCCGATTCCGCGATGCTCCGCGCAAGGAAGCGCGGCCGTTCATGGAGCACTTGAAGCCGCGGCATGACGTCACGCGCGTGATGCTCGTCTCCGGAGACCGCGATTCCGAGGTGCGCTATCTGGCGGGTCTGGCGGGCATCGGCGAAGTTCATTCCAGCGTGAGCCCGGAAGAAAAAGTGGCCATCGTGCGCGCGGAAGGCCAGCGGGAGAGAACGCTGTTCGTTGGCGACGGCATCAACGACGCGCCGGCCATGCAGGCGGCGACGGTGGGCGTGGCGTTCGGGGTAAGCAGCGACGTCACGTCCGAAGCGGCCGACGCGGTGATCCTGGAAGCGTCGCTGGGCAAAGTGGACGAACTGATGCATATCGGCCGGCACATGCGCACCATTGCTCTGGAAAGCGCGGTGGGCGGGATGGCTCTCAGCGTGGTGGGCATGATTTTTGCGGCTCTCGGCCTTCTCCCTCCCATTGGGGGCGCGGTGGCCCAAGAGATCATCGATCTGCTGGCGGTGATGAACGCCGTGCGCGTGGCCCTGCCCTTCAAAGCCCTCAGCGATTTCTGAGATTTGCAGCAGAAGGGTGGGCGCGCCTGGTGGCGGCAGGCCCGGTCCTCTTTTGGGGCAGACCCTCCGCGGCAGGTCTGTGTGACCAGGATCACATCCGGGTGTGGTGCGGAACACAGTCGTCTGCGACCGCCGACGCTACCATCTCGTGTCAGCCAGTCCGTAGAGAGTGACTGGAGTGTTTGCCGGAGTTCGACTATGCTCGCGAGTCTACTGAAAGGGAGGACGGCCGTGCGTGCCCCGTACAGCCTGGAAATCATCGAAAACTGCCTCTCTTGCGCCCACCGTGAAGAGCGGCTTTTCTGCAACCTTCCTCCCGCTGCGGTTGAGCGTTTGGCGGCCATCACGTCTTCAGCCGTCTATCCGCGAGGCGCCACCCTGTTTGTGGAAGGGCAAGCGCCGCGCGGCGTTTTCATCCTGTGCAGCGGGAAGATCAAACTTTCCACAACTTCCGCCGACGGCCGGACTCTCATTTTGCGGGTTGCGGAGCCTGGCGAGGTGCTGGGCCTGCCCGCCACGATTACGGGCAAGTCCTACGAGCTCACCGGAGACGTGATCGAGCCGTCGCAGGCGAACTTCGTCTCGCGGGCTGATTTCCTGCAGTTTTTGCGCGAGCACGGTGAAGCGGCCCTGCGCGTGGCGCAACAGCTGGGCGAGACGTATCACTCCGCCATTGGTGAAATGCGGATGATCGGGTTGTCGCATTCGGCGGAAGAGAAACTGGCGCGCTTCCTGCTGGAGCAGGCCTCGGAACAGGACCGCGGAAAAGATCAGACGCGCTTCACCATGGCCTACACACACGAAGAAATCGGCCAGATGATCGGCGCCACGCGGGAGACGGTGTCGCGCTTGTTCGCCGATTTCAAGAGAAAAGGCCTGGTGCAGGTGAAAGGCTCGGCCGTCACCATTTCCAGCCGGGCCTCCCTGGACCGCATCGTCAGTCCCTGAAGTTCACACCAACCCGATCTTCAACTCCATTTTCGTCCGCGCCTTCGCCTTGCGGATCCTTGCTGTGCTTCCAAGGGAGCCAGCGTCCGTAAGGTCCGTTCCACAAAGATGTGATCGTATTCGACATTGGGGTCGAACAGACCGCCCGTCGAGTCTCCCGATCTCTAAGATTACGCAGCAGTTATCCAACCAGATTTCCGTTCAGCGACGAGGTAACATCGTTTATACTGGCCTTTTGCTGCTCAAGCTATGGCCTCTGGCGGCCGAACACGCCCGGTCTGCGCGGCAGGAAGGCATCGTTCTGGGCGGGAAAGGACCGGATGAGCGGTCAGTCTCGCGAAGTCACCGGCTCGCTGCGAGCCTTTTTTGAGAAGCTCTTCGAGTTTTCCCCTGACGCCATTCTGGTGACCCGCGCGGACGGCCGGATTGCCGAGGCCAATTCCCAGGCGCAGAAGATGTTTGGCTACACGCACGAGGAATTGCAGGAGCTGACGATCGAGGCTCTGATTCCCGAGCGCTTCCGCAGCACGCATCCGCAGCACCGCGCCCAGTACGAAGCGCGGCCGCACACCCGCCCAATGGGCATTGGACTGGAGCTGTACGCCCGCCGCAAGAACGGCACGGAATTCCCCGTCGATATCATGCTGAGCCCGGTCGATACGCCCGAAGGACAGGTTTTTCTGAGCGTGGTGCGGGACATCACGCGGCGAAAACGGGCGGAAGAAGCCTTGAAGGCGAGCGAGCTGCGGTTCCGTTCGCTATTCGAGTTCTCGCCCGACGCCATCATCGTCAGCGACAGCGGCGGGAAAATCGTGGAGCTGAATAACCAGGTCCAGAAGTTCTTCGGCTACACGCGCGAGGAGCTGCTGGGCCAGACCATCGAGATGCTGGTGCCCGAGCGCTTCCGGAACGCGCATCTGGGGCATCGCAAGGACTATTCCGCGCATGCGCAAACGCGGCCCATGGGCGTTGGGCTCGAACTCTACGGCCGGAGAAAAGACGGCGCGGAATTTCCGGTGGACATCATGATCAGCCCGGTGGAAGCGGGAGGCTCGTTCGTGTTGAGCGTGATCCGGGACCTCTCCGAAAAGATGCGCATTCAGAAAGCGCTGGAACGGCGGGAGCAAGAGAAACAGTACCTGGAAGAGGAACTGAACCTGGAACACAACTTCGAAGATATCGTGGGCGATAGCCCGAAGCTGAGGAGAGTGCTGAAGCAGGTGGAGACGGTGGCGTCCACGGATGTGACCGTGCTGATCCTCGGCGAGACGGGCACCGGCAAGGATCTGATCGCGCGCGCCATCCACCAGCTGAGCCCGCGGCGCGGGCGCACCTTCGTCAAACTGAATTGCGCGGCCATTCCCACCGGGCTGCTGGAGAGCGAGCTGTTCGGGCATGAAAAAGGCGCGTTTACCGGCGCCATCTCGCAAAAGATCGGGCGGCTCGAGCTGGCCCACCAAGGCACGCTGTTTCTGGATGAGGTCGGAGACCTCCCCATCGAGCTGCAGCCCAAGCTGTTGCGCGCGCTGCAGGAAAAGGAGTTCGAGCGGCTGGGCGGAACGCGGACCATTCCCGTGGACATCCGGCTGATAGCGGCTACCAACCGCAATCTCGAGAAAATGGTGGCCGATCGCGAGTTTCGCAGCGACCTGTACTACCGGCTGCGCGTCTTCCCCGTCACCATTCCGCCGCTGCGCGAACGCCGGGAAGATATCCCCCTGCTGGTACGCTACTTCGTGAGCAAGCACGCCCGCCAAATGGACAAGCGCATCGAGACCATTCCCAACGACGTGATGAAAGCGCTGACCCGCTGGTCTTGGCCCGGCAACGTGCGCGAACTCGAAAATTTCATCGAACGGGCCGTCATCTTGACGAGCGGCCCCGCCCTGCGCATTCCCTTCGCCGAACTGCAAACTTCCGCCGCAGACCCTGTGGAACCGAGCGCCACGCTCGAGAGCACGGAGCGGGAACACATCCTGCGCGTGCTGCGCGAAACCAAGGGACTGATTGCGGGCCCAAAAGGCGCGGCAGCGCGGTTGGGACTGAAGCGCACCACGCTGAATTCGAAGTTGAAGAAGCTGGGGATCGAGCGGGCCGACTATATGTAGTCACCGCTGACGCTATTTCGCCAGTGATCTTCGTCACTGGCGCATTGTGACGCACGTAACTTTTCGCCTTTCCTCCGCTAAACCCCGCACTGTGTTCCCGCTACAGACATTCCTTCCGTATGCCTTCCTTTGGTCCTCCGCTTGCCATTGTCCTGGTGCGGGTTGAACGCGAGGGCTTCGACGCTGCGCATCACCATAAACGACGGGCCAGAAGCAGTCACGCTCAAGCTGGAAGGGCGCATCAGCGGTCCCTGGGCCAACGAATTGGGGGAGCAGTGGAGAACGCTGAGCGGCCGGAGCAAGAGCGTGGTGGTCGATCTGCGCGGCGTCACGCACGTCGATGGAGTGGGGAGAGAGATTCTGGCCGCAATTCACAAAGAAACCGGGGCGCGTTTTTTGGCGGACACGCCCATGACCCAGTACTTCGCCGAAGAAGCATGCCAGGGTGGCAAGCAAGGAAAGGCAAAAAGGGGAGGGTAACATGCGAGGACCTTACGGCTTTGACATGATCGAGAATTGCGCGTCCTGCAAGCTCAATCACAGCGGTTGCTTCTGCCAGCTCACGCCCAAGGCGGCCAAGGATTTCGAGACGATCAAATCCAGCACCGTCTATCCGGAGGGAGCGGTGCTGTTTCTTGAAAAGCAGGATGCGCGCGGCGTGTTCGTGATCTGCCACGGGGAAGTGAAACTGACGATCAGCTCGAGCGAAGGAAAGACGTTGATTCTGCGCATCGCCAAGGCCGGCGAGATTCTCGGATTGATGGCCGTTCTTTCCGGAATCCCCTACGAGATGACGGCCGAGACGCTGCACCCCTCCCAGATCGCTTTCGTGCGCCGCGACGATTTCCTGCGTTTCCTGGCGCAACATGCGGAGGCTTATCAAGGAGTGGCGCGCCAGCTCAGCTCCAACTACTACCGCGTCTGCGAGCAATTGCGGACGGTGGGGCTCTCGACCTCGGCCCCCGAACGCCTGGCCAAGCTGCTGCTGGAATGGTCGGCGGGCGCCGAGCAGACGCAGATGGGCGCGCGCATCAAACTGCCGCTGACGCACGAAGAAATCGCCGAGTGCATCGGCAGCTGCCGGGAGACGGTCACGCGCACGCTGAGCGAATTCCGCAGCAAGAAGCTGGTCACGCTGAAGGGTTCAAGACTGTTCATACCCACCCGGACGGCGCTGGAGCACTTCGTCACCTGCTGAAACGCCTTTCCGGGCAGGGTTAGGCGAATTAAACCGAAACGCCCAAAGCTTCCCTGGATGGAATTGATGGAAGCGGCGGCTGGCAGCGGAACCGCGCGCTAGCTGGAGGCCAGCCCGCGGACGATCTGGACCGAGCACGAAGCGTGGCGGGCGACGAATTCCGCCACGCTGCCCAACAAGAGCCGTGGAAGGCCCGCGCGGCCGTGCGAGCCGAGCACAATCAAGTCGGCCTTCCACTCGGCAGCGGTATCGATGATCTTCATGCGGATATCGCCCTTGTCCACGTTGGTTTCCACTTTGAACCCGGCGGCGCGCAGAGTGCCTGCCGCACGCTCCACCAGGTCCCGCGCTTCCTTTCCCTGCGCCTCCAGTTCGGGGGCGTATTGCGTCGCCATCTGCGGCACCGCCGCAAGAGAGATGGGCTGCAGAACGTGCAGAACGAGAAGTTGGACGCCCTCCGGACGGAACTGCCGGGTCACCGCGGGCAACGCTTCCTGCGAAAACTTCGAATCATCGATCGCGATCAGGATTTTCATCGACGCCCTCCCGTAAGGACCGAGCCGTGCGTTCCCAGTTTGCGGCCGCAGCCCTCAAGCGCGTTCGCGCACGGTCAGCACCGGGCACGGGGCGTGCGCCACAACTTCGTGTGCGGTGGCGCGCTCGACATGAGTCGCCGAAGGCAGATGCCCCTGGGCGCCGCGCACGCCGAGCACAATCAGGTCCGCCGCACGCTGCGCAGCTGCATCGATGATCTTCTCGGCCGGCGCGCCGTACTCGATGGCCACTTCCGGCGGGATGGACAGCTGCGCTTCCGGAGGCACTGTGTCGTAGAGCTTCTGAATCATCTCCGCGACGGAAAGCTCCGATTTTCGTTCGATCCGGGCCGGCTCGATGGGCGGCGCAACATGCAGCAGCACCAGACGCGCTTCGTTGCTCTCCGCCATGGAAACGGCGTAAGGCGCGGCAGCCACCGAAGCGGCGGTGTAATCGGTCGCGAACAGGATGCGATGGAAGCGCCCGCCGCGATGCGCGCTGGTGCGCACGGCCGGTCCGACGGTCAGCACCGGGCAGCAGGAACGCCGGAAGATTTGCTCCGCCACCGAACCCAGTAGAAATCTTTGCGCTCCGGTGCGCCCGTGCGTGCCCAGGACGATCAGGTCCGCCGCGCACTCCTGGGTGGCCTGTTCCACGCCCGCCCAAACATCCACAGCGCGTTCCAAAACGGTGCGATGCTGCAGGCCGGCCAACTGGGATTCCAGCTTCTGCATGGCCGCCAGCGCCGTCTCCGCCTCCGCTTCGAAGGCCACGCCGGTGAGAGCGAAGCTGCCGGAGGTAAAAGGGTTAGGCGTGAGCACGTGCAGGGCGTGAATGGTGGCGCCATAGCGGCGTCCCAGCGCAATCGCGAACGGCAATGCCGTCTCCGAAGGCTCGGAAAAATCAGTGACGTATAAGAGATTCTTCAGCTGTATCAATACTTGCAGCTTCACAGCGGCCGTGCTCATGGGGCGTCCCTCCGTAGCGCCAATCTGAACCCGGTCGGCCCGTATTGCGATGATACGGGTCACTGGTGGGCGTGACTTTTATCACTGCAAGTCGAATGCCTTGAGCGCGTCGCGGAGCGCCGTGCGCTGGAGCGCAGGGAGGCGTGATAACAGTCACATTCGGGCGTGACTGCTATCGCCGCGCCAAAACTGCGCTCGTGCTACAACGGGTTTCAGGACGGGGCTATTAGCTAATAGCCCGTCCGCCGTTTCTAGCCATGCCGGGCCGGGTAGCAAGTCCCCCCGGCAAGAGGTGACCTCATGGTCAGCCACTCTGCCGTGGTCGCACCGCCAGAAGAACCCATTCGCGTTGAGCGGCCCAAAAAGCAGGCGCGCCCCGCGCAAGACACCTTCGTTTCGGCCCTGCTCGAAGTGCCCTGCGAATACAAGCACCGCAATCCCTTTGAGTGGATGGTCTCTTTCGTGGTGCACGTCTTTTTGATCGTGGGCCTGATCATTATGCCCATGTTCTTTACGCAAACTCTCGACCTGAAGGCCTTCCAAAACACCTGGCTCGTCGCGCCCACGCCCCCGCCGCCGCCCCCGCCGCCGGCTCCCGCGGTTCAGCAAGTGGTGATGAAGTCCGTGGCGCGCCTGATGCAAGGCGGTCGTCTGACCGCTCCGACCTCGATTCCCAAGAAAGTCGTGATCGTCAAGGAGGCGGCGCTTCCTCCGGATACGGGCGCGGTAGGAGTCATCGGTGGCGTTCCCGGAGGAATTCCCGGCGGACAGGCCGGCGGCGTCCTGGGAGGAATCATCGGGGGCACGGGTGGAGGGCCGGTGGTTGCCCCGCCACCGCCGCCGGTGAAGCGAATCGTGCGGATTGGCGGAGACTTGAAACCGCCGCGGCAGATCTACGCGCCGCAGCCGGAGTACCCTGTCATCGCCAAGCAGGCGCGCATTCAGGGCACGGTGATCATTGACGCCGTCATCGACGAGCGCGGAAATGTGGTCCAGGCCCGCGCGCTCAGCGGGCCTCCGCTGCTGATTCCCGCGGCGCTTCAGTCCGTCGTGCAATGGCGCTATCAGCCAACCTACTTGAATGGGCAGACGATCTCGGTCGCCATGCACGTGGAAGTGCACTTCATCCTGGCGCAGTAGTCCTTCGGGGCCGTTCGCTGCGAGAAATTTTGGACGAGCGGCTCGCCTGTTCAGATTCCTCGCGGGAATAGCGGCAGGATCAGGGTGCGAGGGGTCAGCGGACGCGATGGCTCTCGGGTTCTTCTGAAAGGACCTGCGCGGCTACCCGCGGAACCGCTTCCTGCACCGCCGGCGACAACTTCTCGCCCAAAGCAAAGTCCTTCCCTTCGATCCCGTACACAATGAGTTTAGGCGGCAGTTCGTTCAGCGCGCGGGCCAGCTCGATCGCGCTGGAAAGTCCGAATCCATGCGTCGAGCGGCCGGGCGGTTCGTCGCCCACCGGGCCCTGGCGCGCGTCAAAGCGGCGAATGGTCCCGGGTCTGCCACCGGAGCGAATGGCGTCGACCACAATCGCGAGCTGCGCGCCTTTCCAGGCTTCCGCAAGCGCCGCGCCTTCGCCGCTCTCTTCGAGCACCTCGGTTCCGGCGGGGGCTTGTTCCGCAAGCTGCTGCGCCACGGCGATGCCCGCGCCGTCATCCCCGCGGAACGCGTTTCCCACGCCGATGATCACGACGCGCGCTGGAATGCCGCTCATTCGCGCCCCAGATCCAGCTTCAAATAATGCGTGGCGCAGGAGATGCAGGGATCGTAATTGCGAATCGCCTGCTCGCACTGCCACTGCAGCTTGTCTTTGGGGGCATCGAGGTTCGCCTCCACGAATTGCCGCAGGTCTTCCTCGATCGATTTCTGATTTTGCGAAGTAGGAGGCACGATTTTCGCGTCCAGAACGAGCCCATGCTCGTCGAAGCGGTAGCGATGATAGAGAATTCCGCGCGGAGCTTCCGTACAGCCGTGGCCGATCGACGTTCGCGGCTGCGCTTCGACGAACGGCTGCTCGGGCGCTTCATAGTTCTTCACCAGGCGCAACGCCTCTTCGCAGGAGTAGGCCAGCTCCACGGCGCGGACGATGATGCTTTGGAACGGATTCCTGCAAACCGCCCCAAGCCCGGCTGCGCGCGCGGCCTCCTGCGCCGCGGGCGAGAGCAGGTCAAAGTTCAGAGCGTAGCGCGCCAGCGGGCCGACCAGATAGGAGCCCCGCTCTTTCAGCGTGGAATGCAGCGCGTTCGAGTGCTCTACATGCTCCTCGACAAAATGCTGCTCGTACTCCCGCACCTCGATGTCGAGGCCCTTGTTCGAGACCAGCCTCCCTTCGTTGAAGGGATACTCGCCGGGACCGCGCAAGGCCACAAACTCGTAATCGCGTTCGAGAGCGGGAAAGGTAAAGGAAGCGACCCAGCGGACCGTCTCGAATGCTGCATTCACGGCCCATTCCAAATCGTCCACCAGAGCGGCGAGCTCTTTTTTGGACGGGGCCTTGTAGAAGCCGCCCGGCCGGACGTTGATCGGGTGGATTTCGCGGCCACCCACTACTTTCATGATGTTGTTGCCGATCTTCTTCAACCGCAGCCCGCGCTTGGCGACGTCCGGATAGTATTGCGCCAGGCGGATCGCGTCGTCGTAGCCCAGGAAGTCGGGGGCATGCAGCAGATAGATGTGCAGCGCATGGCTCTCGATCCACTCCCCGCAATACAGCAGGCGCCGCAGATCGCGCAGGGCTCCCTCCACGCGCACACCGGCAGCCTCCTCGATGGCGTGGCAGGAACTCATTTGGTAGGCCACGGGACAAATACCGCAGATGCGCGCCGTAATGTCCGGGATCTCGCTGGACTTGCGCCCGCGCAAAAAGCCTTCGAAAAAGCGCGGCGGCTCGTAAATGCGCAGCTTCAGATCGGCTACATGGTGGTCCTTGATCTTGACCGAAAGGGCGCCCTCCCCTTCCACGCGTGCCAGGATGTCGACTTTGATGTTCTTACCGCTCATGGACCTCGCTCTGTTTGCGGAAGGGCTCGGCGTACGCGTTGAACGTGCGGTACGCGCGCACCAGATCGGCCTCGCTCACTCCTAATTCGCTCCACGCGCCGCTCAAGGCCGCGGTGTTCAGCGCTTCTTTCGGCCCAAAACAACCGAAGCAACCGCGCGCGTATGCCGGGCACAGCGCGCCGCATCCCGCCATGGTAACCGGGCCCATGCACGCTACTCCCGCGGCGATCATCACGCAAACGTTGCCGCGGCGCTTGCACTCCACGCACACGCCGTAATTGGGAACATTCGGCTTGCGCCCGTGCAGGAGTGCAGTCAACACTTCCACCAGCTGCTCCTTGTCGATCGGGCAGCCGCGCAGTTCAAAGTCGACAGAGACGTGATCCTTGATGGGGGTCGACTTGCTCAGCGTGTCGATGTACTCCGGGCGGGCATATACGATGGACGTAAACTCCTTCACATCCTTGAAATTGCGCAAAGCCTGGATTCCTCCGGCGGTGGCGCAGGCCCCCAGAGTGACCAGGAATTTCGAGCTGCGCCGGACAGCGTGGATGCGCTCCTCGTCGTGCGGCGTGGTGATGGAACCCTCCACCAGCGAAACGTCGTAGGGGCCTTTCACCACCGCGCGGGAGGCTTCCGGAAAATTCGCGATTTCCACCGCTCCGGCCACGGCCAGCAGCTCGTCCTCGCAATCGAGCAAGCTCAATTGACAGCCGTCGCACGAGGCGAATTTCCAGACTGCAAGTTTCGGCTTACGCGTTCTCGCCATCTAAATCTCCGCCTTGCCGAAGATCGGTTCGATCCGGTCGAAACGGAAAACGGGCCCGTCCTTGCAAATGAAGTTTGGCCCGTACTGGCAGTGCCCGCAGAAGCCGACGGCGCACTTCATGTTGCGTTCCATGGAGACGAAGATCCTTTGCTGCGCAATCCCCCGCTTCTGCAGCTCCATCAGCGTGAACCGCATCATCACCTCGGGGCCGCAGACCAGCGCCAGCGTATTCGCCGGATCGCATTGCGCCCGCCCGATCAGCGTGGTGACCACTCCTACGTTCCCGCGCCAGCCCGCCGCGCCGCGGTCGACGGTCACCTGAATCTCCAGGTCGAATTTTCCGCGCCAGCGCTCCAGTTCGCGCCGGTAGAGGATGTCCTCGGGGGTGCGCGCGCCGTATAGCAGCACGATCTTGCGGTACTTTTCGCGGTGCTTCATCAGCGTGTAAAGAGCGGGGCGCAAGGGAGCCAGCCCGATCCCGCCCGCCACGATCAGGAAATCGCGGCCTGCCTCTTCGGCCACGGGCCAGGGCTTGCCGAAGGGCCCGCGCACGCCGATCAAGTCTCCGCGCTTCAGCGCGCCCATCGCTTTCGTCACCGCCCCGACTACCCGCGTGGTATGGACGAGAGCGGGGCAATTTTCCGGATCGCCGCTGATCGAAATGGGCACCTCGCCCACTCCAAACACGTACAGCATGTTGAACTGGCCGGGCTGGAACGAAGTCACCGCCGCGCCGTCCGCGGGCGCCAGGTCGAGCGAGAACGTGTCGTGCGTTTCGCGCTTCACGCCTTCGACGCGGTACGGCACCGGCACCATGGGGTCGGCCACGGGGCCCGTCGTCACCGGAAGATCAAGCACGTACGCCATAAAGATCCAGCAGCTGCAGCCGGGTTGCGTCCAGCCGCTCGCTCACCACGTTGGTGAACCGCTTCATGATTTCGTAGCCGAGGTCGTGATCCTCGTCGCACTTGGTGCGCAGGCATTTGCCATCGAAGTCGAGGGCGCGTGTCTCGCGAAGCGCGCGCGCGTCAAAATGCCAACGATACGGCGGAGCCAGCCAGGACCATCCCAGCACGTCTCCTTCGCCGATGGTCTGCACGGTGGCCGGCCCGCGTTCCGGCACGGTGATCTCCACCGAGACGAGGCCCTCGCGGATGAAGTAGAACTGGTCGGCGGGATCGCCTTCGCGGAAAATGTACTGGCCCGGCTCGAAGCGAATGTTCCTGGCGCAGCCGGTGATGAATTCGATGTAGCGTTCGTCGAGTCCGCGGAAGAACGTATGTTCTCTGATGATCGAATCGAGTGAATGAATCATTCCGTTTCCTTTCTTTGGGCGTGGCTGTTCGCCCGTTCGCTGGCGCGAAGGGCTTCAATTTCCGCCGTAAGATCGATCCCCGCCGGGCACCAGGTGATGCAGCGGCCGCAGCCCACGCAACCGCATGACCCGAACTGGTCGACCCAGGCCGCCAGCTTGTGCGTAAGCCATTGGCGGTAGCGCGATTTCGCACTGGGCCGCACGCTGCCCCCGTGGATGTAAGAGAAATCCAGCGTGAAGCAGGAATCCCACTTGCGCCAGCGCTCGGCCTGCGCCCCGGTCAGATCGGTGACGTCTTCCACGGTGGTGCAGAAGCAGGTGGGACAAACCAGAGTGCAGTTGGCGCAGGTCATGCAGCGCTTCGCGACGTTGTCCCAGCGAGGGTTATCGTAATTGCGGTAGAGCAGCTCTTTCAGGCCGTCCACGGCCATCGTCCGGCCCATATGAGCGCGCGTGCCGGCCATCATTCGCTCGGCGGCCTGCAGGTCGGCCGCGCGCGCTTGGCGATGAGGCACTTCCTCGGCCAGTTCGTCTCCGCGCTCGCTACCGATCTCGACCAGAAAATCATGGCGCTGGTCTCCCAGAAGTTCGGTGAGGGCCAGGTCATAGCCTGATGTGGCCTGGGGGCCGCTGCCCATCGACGCGCAGAAACACGTTCCGCCGGCCTGCCCGCAATTCACGGCCACGATCAGGAGATTATCGCGGCGCGTTTTATACTCGGGATCGGCAGATCCGTTCCCGCCCAGAACTTTGTCGAGAATCGCGATGCCCCGGAGCTCGCACGGCCGAACGCCAAGAAACGCCCGCTTCACCGGCGCCGGAGCATCCGGAATAATGTGCAGCCCTCCCCCTTCGCGCGTGCACCTCCACAGGCGGTGTACCGGGGGATGCAGAAATTTCTTCCAGGAGTGCGGTCCGGTGTTGTAACCGAAGTAGGCGTCGTCGCTGCGCCTCGCCAGTCTATACTTGGCGGGTTCCTGCACATCCGTCCAGCCGCGCGGCAACTCCTCCGCGGAGTTCAGCCGGTCGTAGACAATGGCGCCATCGCGAACCGTGGGCCCCAACAGTTCGTAGCCCCGCTTGAGGATGCACGCGACCAACTCGGGGAGCTGCTCCGCCGCGATAATCGTGTGCTTGGCACCCCTGCCGGAGTCCAAAGCCCTGTCGCTCTGTGCAACCGGCCCCCTCATTCGCCGGCTCCTCCTGTGTTGGCGCTTCCTCGTTCCTGTCAGTATCCCCAGGGGAGCGCCACAACCCATCGTTGAACGGGCTTACTTCTCCGGTTTCCATCATCGGCTATTAGATCGTCCGAATACTGTGAGGGCCATCACCGAAAGCGGTGACCTTTATCTCTCCCTGACTTTGTAGGTCGATGTATCAAAGGGGAATGCACCTGCCCGCAATGTGTCCCAAAAAGAAACGAACCAACGCGATCCGACCCTCTCAACGGCCCTTGCAAGACGGGTGATCTCGGTCATATCGCTCTGTGACAGCTGTCATCGAGCTTTCCCCGGTTTCGCGGCACACTGGGACCGTCAGAACAAGAGCGCAACCGGCCCGATTGAGAGGCTGGCTCCTGCGTGGTTAGCGGGCGGTTCTTGTCTGGGCAGCTCAATCAGCTGTTGCCGAGATCACCGCCCGGAGGGAGGAGATGAAATGGTGCATCGTGGGATTGCGAGCGTCTCGATCGCGCTCGCGCTTTGCTTTCTGCTCCTCAGCCACTTTGACGCTCAGTTTTTCCTCGTTCACTTCTACGAGTCGCTCATCTACCTGGTGATCGTGTTGATGCTGTTCTACCTCGAAGATCGCTGGGCGTACATGATGGGCATGGTTGCACCCGCGGCCTGGCTGGCCATTTCGGGTCTGTGGGGCGGCCTGCGCAGCCTGCCGCTGCACATCTCGCCCGCCTTTCACCCGGCCAGCTCGTTTTTCCCGGTCGGTCTGCTCACGATCCTGGTGATTCTGCTGTCGGTGGCGATGATCGTTTGCTGCGGCGCGCGCTGGCGGCGTGAATTCACCGGCTCGCACAAGGGCTGGAGCACGCTGCTCGTCTCGCTCGGTGTGGTTGCAGGATACTACGCGATCCTGGTTCTCTGGATCCTGCGCTGGCCTCCTTCGGCCGCCTGAAGATAACGGCCCAGGGGGTGGGATCGAGTTCGCGCGCAAGGGAAATTCTGCGGCTCGCAACTCTCCAAGCGACCCCATTATCTGCGCCGGCAAGCCGCTCATTTCCTTCATCTTTACCGATTGACGCCCCGTCCCGGCGATTCGAGTTGATTGCCTTCGCCTGTGCTGTATGCTTTCCCTAGACACGGCCGCGGGCCTCTTGCAGCGACAATTTTCGCTGCAGGCGATGGTGTTCCGCTCCCTGGACAGCCAGCGCGCTAGTACCTCTGTTCTATTTGCAGTAACCAAAGCTGAACCTAGATTGATTTGGGCCCAGCTGGAATCGACAATTCCGTATGAAAGCGCGACCCAAGCTAAAGAAGTTGCGCCGCCGGCTCTACGGGGTGCGTTCGCTCGTACCCGGCTTGCGCCGCCGCCACCGTCTGGAATCGATGGTGGGCCCGCTGGGATACTGGAAGCAATTACAACGGTATCAGTTTCAAGCCGTCACTCGCCTGGGATTGCGGCCACACCACTTTTTCCTGGACATCGGATGCGGTCCCCTCCAGGGCGGCATCTCCTTTATCCGTCATCTGGAACCCGACCGGTACGTCGGCCTCGACCAGAGCCCTCTCGCCATCAAGACCGCGCACGAAGAGATTTCCAAGCACAGACTTGCCTGGAAGAATCCTCGTCTGTTCCTCTCTCACAACTTTGGCGACGGCCAACTCGGGACGGCCACCTTCGATTTCATTTGGATGTCCCAGATCCTCTACTATTTCGACGAGCACAAGATAAGTCAGCTGTTCGAAATGGTTCGCCGCCGCCTGCGCCACAGCGGAATCATGGCCGGCGATATCTTCGGACCGGCAAGCGATCGCAGCTTTCTGCGCCACCCGCTCCCGCCAGTCCACACCGCTGAGTCCCTCAATGCCTTGGCCGAGCGCCACGGTCTACAAGTCTCCGCCCTGGGACCTCTGCACGATTTCGGCTACCCCAAACGATTGGGCCTGGGCAAGAATATTCTCCTGCGCATAAGCCACAGCTGAGGCGAACGACCCGACGGGCGCACGGTCTCCTATCTGCCTGCCAGCGCTGCAGTTTCAGATTGGCATAGGCGGCCACGCGGGCCAGCGTCACTCTCTGGTGTGATGCCTGTCACAGTAACCTCCCCCCTTCCTCTGCAACACTTTCTTTAGTCCTATGGAACTGACTGCGCGACTTGCCGGGATGCGCTGCGCCGCTCTAACTAGCTGCCACGCCAATACTTATAGAATTAGCTCACCCTGCGAGCCAAGCCAGCCTTCGGGAGTGTGGAAATGAAAGAAACAATGGCCATCCTGGATGGAAATGAAGCGGCGGCAGACGTCGCTTATCGCTTGAACGAAGTCATCGCCATTTATCCCATCACGCCGTCCTCGCCCATGGGCGAATGGGCCGACCAGTGGGCCGCGGAAGGCCGCAAAAATCTTTGGGGCATCGTGCCCCGCGTTGTCGAAATGCAGAGCGAGGGCGGCGCGGCCGGAGCGCTGCATGGCGCGGTGCAGGGAGGCGCGCTAGGCACCACCTTCACTGCCTCGCAGGGCCTGCTGCTGATGATTCCCAACATGTACAAAATCGCCGGCGAATTGACTCCCGCGGTGATTCACGTCGCGGCACGCACCGTCGCGACCCACGCGCTTTCCATTTTCGGGGACCACAGCGACGTGATGGCCACGCGCGCCACCGGCTTCGCCCTGCTCGCTTCCAATTCCGTGCAGGAAGCCGCCGATTTCGCGCTGATCGCGCAAGCCGCCAGCCTCGAATCGCGCATTCCCTTCCTCCATTTTTTCGACGGCTTCCGCATTTCGCACGAAGTCCAGAAAATCACCGTCCCTGGAGACGACGTTCTGCGCGCCTTGATCGACGAAAAATTCGTCCTCGCTCACCGCGCTCGTGCTCTCTCTCCCGAACACCCCGTCCTGCGCGGCTCGGCGCAGAATCCCGACGTCTTCTTCCAGGCCCGCGAGGCCATCAATCCCTTCTACCGCGCCTGCCCCACCATCGTGCAGGACGTGATGGACCGCTTTGCCGCCCAAACGGGCCGCGCCTATCGTTTGTTCGACTACGTCGGCGCGCCCGATGCCGAGCGCGTGATCGTGATGATGGGCTCCGGCTGCGGCGTTGTGGAAGAGACGGTGGACGCCCTCAATCAGCGCGGAGAGAAACTTGGCTTGTTGAAGGTGCGCTTGTTCCGCCCATTTGCCGTCTATACTTTTGCCGCCGCGCTCCCGAAGACGGTTCAATCCATCGCGGTCCTCGATCGCACCAAGGAACCCGGCGCGCTGGGCGAGCCGCTCTACATCGACGTGGTGACGGCGCTCAACGAATCCGCCTCGAACGGCGCGCCGCGCGCTCGCGTTATCGGCGGACGCTACGGTCTTTCCTCCAAGGAATTCACCCCCGCCATGGCCAAGGGCATCTTCGACGAGCTCCGCGCGGCGTCTCCCAAGAATCATTTCACCATCGGCATTGTCGACGATGTGACCCACACCAGCCTCCCCTACGACAAGAATTTCTCGACCGAAGCCCCGGAAACCGTTCGCGCGCTCTTCTACGGCCTGGGTTCGGACGGCACGGTCGGCGCCAACAAGAATTCCATCAAGATCATTGGCAAAGGTACGGGGCAGTACGTGCAGGGCTATTTCGTTTACGACTCGAAAAAAGCCGGCGCGATCACCGTCTCCCATCTTCGCTTTGGCCCCAAGCCCATTCGCGGCTCCTACCTGATTGGCAAAGCCAGCTTCGTGGCCTGCCACCAGTTCCAATTCCTCGAGCGCATGGACATGCTCTCCGCCGCCGAAAACGACGCCACCTTTCTGCTGAACGCGCCGTTCGGCCCGGAGGAAATCTGGAATCATGTGCCGAAAAGCGTGCAGCGCACGATCATCGACAAGCGCCTGAAGTTCTACGTGATCGACGCCTACAGCGTGGCTCGCGAGACAGGCATGGGCAGCCGCATCAACACGGTCATGCAAACTTGCTTCTTCGCCATCAGCGGCGTGCTGCCGCGCGAGAAGGCCATCCAGGCCATCAAAGACGCCATCCGCGAAACCTACGGCAAGCGTGGCGAGGCTGTGGTGCAGAAGAATTTCGCCGCGGTCGATCAGGCCGTCGGCGGACTGCACCAGGTGAACGTCCCCAAGGAAGCGAACAGCGCCTTCGACATGCTTCCGCCGGTCCCGCAGCGCGCTCCCGCATTCGTCCGCGATGTTCTGGGCACGATCATCGCCGGGCTTGGCGACGAGTTGCCGGTCAGCGCCATGCCCGTGGACGGCACTTTCCCCACCGGCACAGCCAAATGGGAAAAACGCAACATCGCCCAGCAAGTTCCCGTGTGGGACGAAAAAATCTGCATCCAGTGCGGCAAGTGCGTCCTGGTTTGCCCGCATGCCGTCATTCGCGCCAAGGTGTACGACTCTGCCCTGCTGGCCGGCGCGCCGCCCACGTTCAAATCCGCGAAGCCGGCGTGGCGCGGGTGGGAACAGATGAAGTACACGTTGCAAGTCGCGCCCGAAGACTGCACCGGCTGCCAGTTGTGCGTGGAAATCTGCCCGGTGAAAAGCAAGAGCGACGCCAGCCACCGCGCGGTCAACATGGCACCGCAAGCGCCCCTGCGCGAGCCGGAAGCCACCAACTGGGAATTTTTCCTCAGCCTGCCGGAGTTCAACCGCGAGCGGCTGGCCCACAAGCAAGTGAAGGACGCGCAGTTGCTCGAACCCTTGTTCGAATTTTCCGGCGCGTGCTCCGGATGCGGCGAGACGCCTTACATCAAGTTGCTCACGCAGCTGTTTGGCGACCGCTTGCTGATCGCCAACGCCACAGGCTGCTCCTCGATTTACGGCGGCAACCTGCCGACCACGCCCTACACCACGAACGCGCAGGGCTGCGGCCCGGCCTGGAGCAACTCACTGTTCGAAGACAACGCCGAATTCGGCCTGGGCATGCGCCTGGCCGTGGACAAAAAGGCGGATTACGCGCGCGAGCTGGTGCGGCGGCTGGCGCCGCAGTTGGGCGACTCGCTCGTGCTCGATCTGCTGAATTCGCCGCAAGCAACCGAAACCGAAATTCAGGCGCAGCGCGCCCGCGTGGCCGAGCTGAAGAAGATGCTCGCCAATCTTGCGGGCGCGGAAGCCCGCGAGTTGCTCAACGTGGCGGACGCCCTGGTCAAGAAAAGCGTGTGGATCGTGGGCGGAGACGGCTGGGCCTACGACATCGGCTTTGGCGGGCTGGACCACGTGCTGGGCTCGGGGATAAACGTCAACGTCCTCGTTCTGGACACGGAAGTCTACTCCAACACGGGCGGGCAGATGTCCAAAGCCACGCCGCGCGGCGCGGTGGCTAAGTTCGCCATGGCCGGCAAGCAAACCTCGAAGAAAGACCTGGCCATGGAGGCCATCAGCTACGGCTCCGTCTATGTCGCGCGCGTGGCCATGGGCGGCAGCGACATGCAAACCGTCAAAGCCTTTCTCGAAGCGGAGAGCTACGATGGGCCATCCCTGATCATTGCCTACAGCCATTGCATCGCGCATGGCTACGACATGCAGTTCGGCCTCGAGCAGCAGAAAGCCGCCGTGCAGTCCGGCTACTGGCCGCTGATGCGCTATAACCCCACCCTCCGGATCGAAGGCAAGAACCCCTTCCAGCTCGATTCCAAGGCGCCCTCTATCCCGCTGGAGAAGTACGTGTATCAGGAAACGCGCTACACCATGCTCAAGCGCAGTAATCCTGAAGCGGCCAAGGAACTGCTGAAACTTGCCCAGGAAGACGTCGAGCAGCAGTGGCGCGTGTACGCCAACCGCGCCGCTATGCCCGGCACAGCCCCTGCGCCGCCGGCCGCAACCGCACCCGCTGCAACCGCGCCCGCGGAAGCGCAACCCCAACCGGCCGCGGTAACGCCGAAGAATGGAGACCGGCAATGACCGACCTGTCCACGAATTATCTCGGTCTGAATCTGAAGTCGCCCATCGTCGCCTCCGCCTCTCCGCTGTGCGAGTCGATTGGCGACATCCGCCGCATGGAAGACTCGGGCATCGCCGCCGTCGTTCTTCCCTCTCTGTTCGAGGAGCAGTTGCGCCTGGAAAGCGAGGGGTTCGACGCCGACCTTTCTCGCGGTGAAAGCAGCTTTGGAGAGTTCCTTAACTTCTTCCCCGATCTGCGAAACTACAATCTCGGCCCGGAAGGCTATCTGGAACTCATCCGCTGGGCCAAACAGGCCGTTGCCATTCCTGTGATTGGCAGCTTGAACGGCGTTTCCCTGGGCGGCTGGTTGCGCTACGCCTCGCTCATGCAGCAGGCCGGCGCCGACGCCCTCGAACTGAATCTCTACAACGTGGTTGTCGACCCCAGCGTCAGCAGCGCCAAAATCGAACAGGACTACTGCGAAATTGTGAGCCAGGTGAAGGGCGCGGTCTCCATTCCGGTCGCGGTCAAGCTCTCGCCTTTCTTTGCCGCCCTGCCCCATTTCGCGCAACAGCTGGACGAGGCCGGAGCCGACGCGTTGGTCCTGTTCAACCGCTTCTACCAGCCCCAATTCGATTTGGAGGCGCTGGATGTCGTTCCCAGCATCACGCTGAGCAGCTCCGAGGAATTGTTGCTGCGCTTGCACTGGGTGGCCATCCTGCACGATCAGCTGCGCGCCAATCTCGCGGTGACAGGAGGGGTCCATACGGCGGAAGATGTTCTGAAGAGCATGATGGCCGGCGCGCGCGTGGCCATGATGACTTCCGCGCTGCTCAAACATGGCGTGGAGTACGCCCGCTTGGTCCTCGATCAGCTCAAGCACTGGATGGAGGAGCGCGAATACGATTCCATCCGGCAAATGCAGGGCAGTATGAGCCGGCGCGCGGCTCCGCGCCCCAGCGCCTTCGAGCGCGTCAACTATATGCGCGTGTTGAGTTCCTACGCCGGCCGCTGAGGCCGGCGCTCGATTTCTGTTTTGGAGGGTTGCAAAGTGACGACTAAATCGCAGGACCTGCAGACGGAGGAGCGTCTGCACGAAACGACTTCAGTTCGCGCCAAAGCCGCGCCGCCGGCGGAAACCTCGTTTGGTTCCTCAACTCGCCAGGCCTCGGCGTTCGAGCGCATGTTCGCGCCCTCGTCCGTGGCGGTCATCGGAGCCACCGAGCGCGAGTGCAGCGTGGGCCGCACCCTGCTCTTGAATCTGGCCAATCCCGCGTTTCAGGGCCGCATCTATCCCGTCAATCCCAAGCGCGACAAAATCCTCGGCCACCAGTGCTATCCCAGCATCGCGGCGGTGCCGGGGAAGATCGATCTCGCCGTCATCATTACCGCCGCGCCTTCCGTCCCCGGCATCATCGGCGAATGCGTCGATGCCGGCGTGGCCTCCGCCGTGGTCATCTCCGCCGGTTTCAAAGAGCGCGGGGCGGAGGGTTTGCGCCTGGAACAGCAGATTCGCGAGCAATTGCGGCGCAGCAAAATGCGCGTCATCGGCCCCAACTGCCTCGGCATCATGAATCCGCTGACCGGGCTGAACGCTACTTTCGCTCACGATATCGCCCTGAAGGGCAACGTGGCCTTTCTGAGCCAGAGCGGCGCGCTGGAGACCGCCATCCTCGACTGGAGCCTGGTCGAGAAAGTCGGTTTCAGCGCTCTGGTCTCCACCGGCTCGATGCTGGACGTGGGCTGGGGCGACCTGATCGATTACTTTGGCGATGATCCCAATACGCAAAGCATCCTGCTGTACATGGAATCGGTGGGCGATGCGCGCTCGTTTCTCTCCGCGGCGCGCGCGGTCGCGCTGAAGAAACCCATCATTGTCATCAAGGCCGGACGTTCCGAAGCCGCCTCCAAAGCCGCCAGCTCCCATACCGGCGCGCTCACGGGCAGCGACGAAGTGTTCGATGCTGCGCTGCGCCGCTGCGGCATTCTGCGCGTCCAGCGCATTTCGGACGTCTTCCATATGGCCAAAACGCTGGCGCGCCAGCCGCGCCCCAAAGGCCCGCGTCTCACCATCGTCACCAACGCCGGCGGGCCCGGCGTGCTGGCCACCGACGCGCTGATGGCTCTGGGCGGCGAGCTCGCTCCGGTTTCCGACGCGACCATCCAATCCTTGAACGGTTTCCTGTCGCCCCACTGGAGCCATGGCAATCCCATCGACATTCTCGGCGATGCGGAACCTTCGCAGTACGCGCGCACGCTCGAACTCGCCGTCCGCGATCCGGAAAGCGACGGCCTGCTCGTCGTGCTCTGCCCGCAAGGCATGACCAATCCGTTGCAGGTCGCCGAACGCCTCACCCCCTACGCCACCGGCCACGACAAACCGGTTCTGGCCAGCTGGATGGGCGGAGAACTGGTGTCCGCCGGCGTAGCCAGGCTGAATGAGTCCGGCATTCCCACCTTCGCTTATCCCGACACGGCTGCGCGCGTCTTCTGCTACATGTGGCGCTACAGCGACAATCTGCGCGCCCTGTACGAAACGCCCAGCCTCGCCGAGGAAATTGGGATTGGCGACTCCGCCTCCGAGCAGGCTCGCGCCATTCTCGACAAAGTGCGCGCGAGCGGCCGGGCCTTGCTCACCGAACTCGAGTCCAAGCAAGTGCTCGCGGCCTACGGCATCCCCACGGTGGAAACGCAGCTGGCCCGCTCCGAGGCGGAAGCTGTGTCCCTCGCGCACAAGATCGGCTTCCCCGTGGTTTTGAAGGTCTACTCCGAAACGATCACGCACAAGACGGACGTCGGCGGGGTAAAGCTGAACCTCACGACGGAGGATGCGGTGGCCCGCGCGTACCGCGAAATCGCCTCCGCAGTGGCCGCCAAAGCCGGCGCCGCGCAATTCCAGGGCGTCACCGTGCAGCCCATGGTGCGCCTCGACGGCTACGAGCTGATTCTGGGCAGCAGCGTCGATCCGCAGTTCGGCCCGGTGATGCTCTTCGGTTCGGGCGGCCAGCTGGTGGAAGTTTTTCGCGACCGCGCCCTGGCCTTGCCTCCGCTGAATGCCACGCTGGCCCAGCGGCTCATGGAACGCACGAAAGTCTTCGCCGCGCTGAAAGGCGTTCGCGGGCGAGCGGCCGTAGATATCGATCGGCTCAAGCTAGTGCTGATTCGCTTCAGCCGCTTGGTTGTCGAGCAGCCCTGGATCAAGGAAATCGACATCAATCCGCTGCTGGCCTCGCCCGAACGCCTGCTCGCTCTGGATGCGCGCGTCGTGCTCTACGGCAAAGATGTTCCGGCCGAGCAACTGCCGCGCCCGGCCATTCGCCCGTACCCCATACAATACGTCAGCCCATGGACACTCAAGGGCGGCAGCCAGGTGATCGTGCGGCCCATTCGCCCCGAGGACGAACCGCTGCTGGTCAAACTTCACGAAGCGCTTTCCGAGCGCACCGTCTTCCTGCGCTACTTCCACATGCAAAACCTGGGAGCGCGCGTGGCCCACAAGCGCCTGCTGCAGAAATGCTTCATCGACTACGACCGCGAAATGGCGCTCGTCGCCGACCAGCAGGACCCGGTCACCGGAGAGCACCGCCTGCTCGCCGTCGGCCGCTTGACCAAAGATCCCGCCGAGAACGAAGGCGAAGTCGCCGTGCTCGTCGGCGATCCCTGGCAAAAGCAGGGGCTGGGCACCGAACTGGTGCGCCGCCTGATCCAGGTGGCACGCGACGAAAAGCTCGCGCGCGTCTTCGCCATCATCATGCCCGAAAATTACGGCATGAAGGCGCTCGCCGATCGCTTCGGTTTCAACATCGAGCCTGGCGAAGATCCCAGTTTGCTCACCGCCGTCCTCAAACTTTAGCCAAGGAGCGAGGGATTCCCTTCCCTCAAACTCTCCAGCCTCGAAGCGTGGGCGGGCCCGGCCGAGCCCGCCCGCTCACGCGCTCCGGCCGCTCCGAAGGTCTGTCCGGCGCGCTTCCACGGAAAATCGCCGCCGCGGGTGGGCGCTCGATGCGTCCCTGGCGGCAAATAAGGCCGAATTAGGGCTCCTTAAGGCCGAAAATAGAGCATGAATGCTGCTCTACTTCGCGCCGTTTTTTTCGTGTTTTATTCGCCGTTCGCTAGACGTGCTAGATTCCCGGCGGTATAGGTCCGCGAAAAGGACAAGGAAATTGCCCCTCGCGTAGTTGAAATCTGAACAAGGAGAGCAGCGGCTCTCGACCCGAACTCGGGTAGAGTTCGGGTTGCCAAACTCTTTTTGAGAGGAGAGCCGCTGTGAGGAAAACCTATCAGG
>JBJKQB010000072.1:0-12682 GCA_046705825.1 Candidatus Acidiferrales bacterium | reverse complement strand
ACCCCACCATCATCGCGACCTTCAGTTGAGCTAATTCCCTCAGCTTTCCCGGCACGTTTCCCTTCGACGCGTTGTAGAAATCCATCTCGACACTGGCGCGGAGAAATTTCGGATCCATCGCGCGCACTCTGGTGCCTGGGGCCACGGCGCCCGAGTTTGCGCTTCACTCTCGCGAAAATAGTTCGCACTGCCGGTACTGCTTCGTTGTCTTGGACTCCTGCCGCCCGCTCCATTTTTCCCCTTTCTCAGGCCGAACGGCCCATTCTACAGATTCAGAAACTGATTATGGTCTTCAGTCAGGATAGACGGGCAATGGCCGGGAAGGAATCGAATCCCGAGTCGAAACTCAGGACTTGCTGAATTCCATGGCGTTGCATAACGGCGAGATGCACAGCGTCGCGAGCGGAGAGTTTCCGGTAGCCGAGAACAATCTGCTTCGCGCGTTCTACGATGCCGCGATCCACGGTCAACACCTCATCGACGACTCCCAACAACGCGTCGAAAGCGGGTTGGATGGCGTCCCGGCGATCGATGGCAACATAGCGGTGCAAGATCTCCTGGAGCACTTCGGCATCCGTCACCAGTGATTCGCGGTTGGCAATGAGGCGTTCAAGCAGCCGCTGCGCATCGGTTTTAAGAGGGTGGGGCGAGCCGATGAGATACATGGGAACGTTGGAGTCGACCAGAATCAAGAATGTGAACCGCCTCTGTATCCCGCCTCGATCTCGGCGAGCATGCTATTGATATCGCCGGCCGGATATTCACATCGCGCTGCGCGCCGGACCGTCTCCAGCTTCTTGCCCATGCTTCCCGCAGGTTCTTCCCGGCGTGCTAAGTCGAGGGTTTGCCGAACCCATTCGGCAATGGACATGTGGCGAGAGCGCGCCGCACGCTGGATCTCCCGATATTCCGACTCCTCCAAGATCACCTGCAATCGTTTGCTCATGATGCGAGTGTATCTGACTCATATCTATGAGTCAAACCGCACTACCTACCGACAAAACAGATTCGAGAGCTCCTGGGGCGTTGACAATGGCTCCTTCCGCGCCCAAGAATCGAGCCCCAGTTCCCATAGCTCTCGCTGGAAGCCAGGATGAGGCTGCCCTTTTCGTACTGAGCACTTACCGGCGGAGGGGGACATCGTAGCGCCAGAACCAGCGCTCGTGTCTCGTGGCACTCAGGCGGATGTCGTGCGTCACTGCCCTTTCTCGCGCTTTGTGCTACCCCAAGGTGCGGGTGACTTCGGAATCCCCGCGCACGAAGAGGTGAATTATGCCCGGCACCTCAGCCCGCAGGAAGCTTGGTGCATCCTGTGCCGATCGTGTGCACACAGTTTATTGTCCGCACAAGAAGCTGCGGGCCGAAGTAACCGCCTCGAAATGGCAGATGAGCGACGGGCAGTGGACCCGCTGGGTAATCGTCGATTGTCCGTTACTGCTGGCGGGGCTGATCGACTGCGATATGAGTTGCATGTCGCAGCTTCAGGAAATCCTCAAGTAAGCCTTTCGCTGGCCGGAAATCAAAAATGGGAAGGTCGGCGTTGGCATGTCTTCCCGCAAAAGCCTAAGCCCTCAGGTCCGCCAGCCATTGCTCCAGAACGGGCAGGCTGCTGGGCTCGATCGTTGCGAATTGGATTCCCATGCCCGAGCCTGGCCGCGCGTAAACCACTTTCCCCACCACGGAGACGGTTGAGCCCGCGCGCAGGATTTGGAGCCTGACCTTGGTGTCGGCCGGAAATGTGTCCGCTGCTTCCGCAAAGCAGCCATACACGTTGAGGTCCTTGGTTTGGGCGGTCAGCCGTTTCCCGGACTCCAGTTCCGTGAGTTCAAGAGTCGCGACGAAGGGGTAGCGCGGCGCGCGATGGCGTTCTGGGCGGATGGGTAGACCTTAACCGGCTTCGCGGCACAGGCCGCGGTTACTCGGCGCGACGGAACTCGACGTAATCGCGGCCACGATAGAGCCGGTACGTTCCGGCAGCCGACCCTGCCGTCATCTGCAGCGGAACAGGCCGCTTTATTGCCGCATCGTGAGTGGCCGCAACGCGCAAAATGTCGTGCGCTCCCAGGTCGCTGACAACGAAATTGCCGGAGACAAAACCAGCGCCATACGCGCCGGGCTTCAGCTCGTGCCCGCCGAACTCCAGCGGCACTTCGGTCAGCAGATAGGCCTGATACTTGCTCTTGATGGCGGTCGAGTAGCCCGAACTATCCACCAGTCCTGCCAGGAAATAGGCGCCATCGGCGAAGCGGATTCCGCCCGTGTTGCGAAGCTCCGTTGGAGCGGTCTTGCCTTGATAGAACACCCGTTCCGGGAAAATCTTTGTGGTGATCTCGGCTGCCTTGAGGATGGTTGCCTTCCGTTGTGAAGAACCCTGCGAGGCGGAGAGATAGGGGTTCGCCGGGGCCACCACAAAAAACAGCAGAGCCGGGAAGAGAAGCGCGTGCAAGCGACGCATTGCGGAGTCCTCCTTTTGGGTGATGCGAGGCACATTGTAACCCCGGGCCAGCCCGCCAGAACAGGGAGCGTATTCGTTTGGGCGCCGAGGAGAAGGTGGGAGCAAGACGGCCACTCATCTCATTTCTTTGGCGAAGCCCATCCTTTGCTGGGAATCACGCCCTTCCCTTCTTGAATCGTGACCAGCTGATTGGCGCGCACAGCTCGGATCGTCTCGACGCCGCCGTTGGGCCAATGCACCTCGATGTCCGCGACTGTTTCCGGGCCAAGGCCGAAATGCAGCCGCATATCGTTCGCAGAGTAAAAGCTCGACTGGCTGACGACCGCGCGCGCCTGAACCTTCTTGCCGTAGTGCACCAGCACGCGCGCGCCGATGGCGCTGCGGTTCGATTTGGTTCCGATGAGTTTCACTTTCAGCCAGTGGTGCGAGCTGCGAACGTCGTTTCGCAGCAGGGAAGGCGGTTCGTTGAGGTTGAGCACCAGAATGTCCACATCGCCGTCATTGTCGAAATCGCCGAAGGCGCAGCCCCGGCTGGAGTGCGGCTCGCGAATCGCGGGGCCCGCCATAGCACCCAGCTCCTCGAACGTGCCGTTCCCGAGATTGCGGAAAAGGAGGCGCGGGCACCTGTTGACGTACTCGGGCAGTTTCTTCTCCAGTCCCGGATAGACGCTGCCCGCAACCACAAAAATATCCGGATAACCGTCATTGTCCAGATCCACGATGCCCGTGCCCCAGCAGGTGTAGCGGGTTTCCACGCCGAGGCGGGCGGCCAGGGTCACGTCGTCGAAATAGCCTTTTCCGTCGTTGCGATAGAGGGTGTTGGAATCGTCGGTAAAGTGGGTCTTGTAGATGTCGAGGTGCCCGGAGAGGTTGTAGTCGCCGATGCCCACGCCCATGCCGGCCTGCTCCATGCCGTCTTCGTTCAAGGCCACACCGCGCAGGATGCCTTCTTCGCGGAAGGTCCCATCGTGGTTGTTCATGAAGAGAAGGCTGGGCGTCGAATCGCAGGCGACGTAGATATCCGGCCAGCCATCTTCGTCGAAATCGGCGCACACCGCGGTCATGCCGTAATTCTCGTGCGGCTTGGAGATGCCAGATTCCTTGCTCACGTCGGTGAACGTGCCGTCGCCATTGTTGCGATAAAAGTGCTGGGAGGGAAAGGGAAGTCCGCGCGGGCCGCATTCGACCGGGACGCCTTTCCAGTTGCAGTTGACATCGCCGCCCGGTTTGGGGACATGAGCGACATCGAAACGCACGTAGTTGGAGATGAACAGGTCCAGATGGCCGTTGCGATCGTAGTCAATGAAGGTGCAGCCGGCTCCCCAGCGTGTGGGGCCGTCGTGCCAGAGTCCAGCCTGCTTGGTCACGTCGGTGAAGGTGCCGTCTCCGTTGTTGCGGTAGAGCACGTTCTGGCCGTAGTAGGTGCAGAAGAGATCGTCGAAGCCGTCATTGTTGTAATCGCCGACGCAAACAGAGGAGGCCCAGCCCACGCGCTGGAGTCCAGCTTTCTGGGTCACGTCGGTAAACGTGCCGTCGCGGTTGTTATGGTATAGACGGTTCGTGGTGCCTGGCGGCGGCCCGTCGAGACGCGTGCCCGTGAGCAGGAAGATATCCATCCAGCCATCGTTGTCGTAATCGATGAACGCGCAGCCACAGCCGGTGGCCTCCAGGATGTAGTCGTCGTGCGTGGGCGAACCGTAGATCACGGGAGCGACCAGCCCGGCTTGCTGCGCGACATCGACGAAATGGGCATCGAACGGGCGGCCGGAAGGAGGAAGCTTCGGCTGCGCCTTGGCGTTCCGTGAGACCATGCCCTGGGCGAATGCAGTCCATGCCGAAGCGCCAAAAGGCAGGGATAGCAGAAGTGCTCGCCGTGAGATTTTCACTGTTTGCCCAAGACCGCGGTCATCTCTCACACCCGTAACATGCCGTCCACCCGATGTTCTTCCGAATCCATTTGGAGTCGGGTGGTTGCTTGACAGCCGAAAAACAGGGGGAGTATACCTGAGCGCGGTGGAAACGTTTCCCCGGTCTTTTGACGTGGGCGCAAGTGCGAGCCTAACGGCACCCGAAGCACAGCGGAAATCGCTGCTTTTCTGCCGCAAAATCGGGCTTTCCCTGGTTATTGTTTCCGCGCTGTTCGCTTTTGCGCCAAGCGCGCGCGGACAGGCTCCGGCGAGCGCGGCGAGTTCAATCGCGGCCTCCCTGCGCGCCCACAACTTCGATCAGGCTCTTGAGTTGGCTCGCTCAGCATTGCGCCAGGCGCCAAACGACCCGCAGTTGCTGACTCTGGAAGGCATAGCCTACGCGGGCTTGGGCAAGCAGCACGACGCCCTCGCGGCTTACAACCTTGCCTTGAAGGCGGCTCCGAATTATCTGCCGGCGCTGGAGGGCGCGGCACAAATCGAATACAACGGAGGCAGCCCGCGGGCCGCAGGCCTGTTGCGCCGCATACTGAAAATTCAGCCGGACAATGCCACCAGCCATGCCATGCTGGGGGTTCTGGAGTACAAACGAGGGGACTGCAAGGGCGCCATCGAACATTTTCAAGCGAGCGGCGCTCTTCTCGGATCGCAACCTGCGGCGCTCGAGGAGTATGGCTTCTGCCTGGTGCAAATGGGCCGCGCCGCGGATGCGGTGAACGTGTACGAATCGCTCCTGGCCGCGTCGCCGCAGGACTCCCGCGCCCGAATCCACCTGGCCGCGGCGCAATTTTTGGCGGATCAGGCGCAGGAGGCACTGGACACGCTAGCGCCGGTTCTGCAACAGGGCCAGCCGGTCGCGGAAGCTCTCGACATCGCGGCGAATGCAGCGGAAAAAACGGGGGATACGCCGCGGGCCGTACAGCTTTTGCGGCGGGCGATTGTCACCAATCCGCGCAATGCCGATTACTATCTGGATTTCGCGACCATCGCCTTCGATCACGGCTCCTTTCAAGTGGGCATCGATATGCTGAACGCCGGTTTGGGCTACTTGCCCAAATCGGCCCCGCTCTATCTGGCGCGCGGAATTCTCTACATCCAGCTGGGCCGCTACGATCGAGGCCAGTCGGACTTTGAAACCGCCGATCGCCTGGACCCGCGGCAGGCCTTCAGTTCGGAGTCGGAAAGCCTGGCGAAGCTGCAGCAAGGCGGGGTGGGAAACGCGTTGGGCACAGTGCGCTCGCGCCTGAAGGAACATCCGAACGATCCCGTCCTGCTGTATCTGCTGGCCGACACGCTGGCGCAGAACGGCGCGCTGCCGGGCAGCCCACAGTTTGCCGAAGCGCTGCATGCGGCCGAGCGCGCGGTCGCGCTCAGGCCCTCGTTGGTTCTGGCTCGCGACCTGTTGAGCCGGCTCTACTACGATGACGGCCGGCTGAAGCCGGCAATCGAGCAGTGCCGGCTCGCACTGCGCAGCGAGCCGACGGATCAAGAAGCGCTCTACCGGCTTACGCAGGCTTTGCGGAAGACGGGTAAAACGGCTGAAATCCCCGCCCTGCTGAAACGGCTGGCGACGCTGCGAGAGGCCGACCGGGAGAAAGAAGCGAAGCAAAACCGCTATAAGCTGATCGAGACGGTCCCAGAGGGTACTGGAACCAAACAGTAGGGATCGGGGCAGTTCAGGCTACGAGCAGCACGCCAAGGCACTCCGAAGATGTGATCGCTCATTCCGGCTCTGCGAAAACGCTTCCGCCGACGTGGCATAGAGTGGCGGGGTGAGTGTCGCGGCTGCGGGATTCTGTTCAATTCAGCTTGACAAGGGGAGGTTTTCTGGAGTAAAACGCGTCCATTGCGTGGGTAAACGTTTTCTGGGATGCCGTTTCTCGGTCTGAGTCACATTCAGTAAAGCTTTTCCTGGGCTGCGCTCGGTGGGTGCCAATCCGCCGGCGATTGGGGGAGGGGAAAATGCTTGCTTGGGTGCGTCGCCTGGTTGTTCTTCTTGTTCTTTCCGCGTTTGCAGGGGCCTGCTCGTACGCCCAATTCAGTGGAAATGTGGAAGGGGTGGTCACGGACCAGTCCGGTGCGGCCGTGGCTGGCGCGTCGCTCGAACTGCGCGATGTGGAAACGGGTGTTTTGCACACCATGTCCTCCAGCGCATCGGGCAATTACAGCTTCAGCAATCTGCCGCCGGGACAATACGTGCTCACGGTTTCGGCGAAGGGGTTCAAGAAAACCGAAGTGCGCTTGACGGTGAGCACCGCGCAACTGCAGGGCGTGAACGTCAGCTTGTCGGTGGCCGCGGTGGCGCAGACGACTACTGTCGTGTATGAAGCGCCGCCCATCAACATGGACGACACGCGGATCCAAACGACGCTGAACAGCCAGACGACGCGGGACTTGCCTTCGGTCAACCGCAACTTGTGGGACATTCTGGCGGTACAGCCGGGTGTGGTGGGAACCGGGACGCGCGGCGCGGGCGAATCGCCGGGCGGGCTGCCCGATAACTTCGGAACGCAAACGCCGCAGATCAGCGCAAACGGGCGCAGCTACACGGGGAACGTGGTCTTCGTGGATGGGCTGAACGTGACCAGCCCGATCCAGAACGGCAACATCATTCTGGCGCCCATTCCCGACGCGATTCAGGAATCCTCGTTGCAGACGAACTCCTTCGATGCGGAAAACAGCCTGGGCAGCTCGGTGCTGATCCAGATCACCACCAAATCGGGGACGAACCAGTTCCACGGCTCAGGCGACCTGCTGTTTACGGACCAGGATTTGCAGGCAGTGCCCGAATTCCAGAACGCCGTGGCTCCGTTCGCGCGCAAGGATCTGGTGGGAACGCTGGGCGGGCCGATCAAAAGAGACAAGGCTTTCTTCTTTGCGGACGTGGAGAAGCTCTGGGCCAAGAATCCGGAACAACAAGGCACGGCAACCTGGGATGACCCCGCGTTTGACACCTGGGCCAACACCAATTTTCCGTCGAACGTCGGAACGGAAGCGCTCCAAAAGTATCCTCCCACTTTCTTGAAGGCGGCAGGGACGGCGGAAACCGCGGACCAGTATCTGCTGGGAGCCCCCTGTGCGTCTGGGCAAACAACGTTTACGTACACCGCGCAAAACGGGGTGTCCTCTTCCGTGCCGGTTCCTTGCAGCTTGCCGGTGTTGGACAGCGGGTCTTTCGTGTTCAGCCCCTTCTACAACGCGCTGCAGTACAACTTCCGCTTCGACTACTACCTCAGCACCAACGACCGGCTGTATCTGAGCTACTACAATGATTCCTTCGACCAGCAGCAGCCCGATCCGCGCAGCAATCTGCAGTCGGTGAACATCATGCGCAACCGCTACGGGCAGGTCGATTACACGCACACGTTTGGCGCGAACTTGCTGCTGGAAGGCGCGTTTGGATTCGCCAGCGTCGGCGGAGCGAACGGGCAGCCGGTTTCAGGCCAGAACCTCTCGGTTCCGTCCATCGGCGTCAATGACGGCAGCCAGGGCTTTGGCATCGGCGGCGGCTGGGGACCCGGCGAGTACCGCGGTCCAAACTATAACTGGCGGGCCGTGCTGAATTGGGTGCACGGCGCGCACACCTTCAAATTCGGATACGAAGGGGACCACGCCATCGAGCACGGCGACTTCTCGCCGGTGAACGTGCGGCCTACGTTTGCCTTCAACAATTTGATGGACCTGGTGCTGGACAATCCGGTCAACGAAGGCGTTGGCGCCTACAATCCGCTCACCGGCCAGGCCGGGTACGTGGTTTTCGGCGGGCAGACCAATCCCTTCGGCTTCTTCGCGCAGGACGACTGGAAAATGAAGCCGAACCTGACGGTGACGCTGGCGCTGCGCTGGGACGACTTCACCAACCACAGCCCGTGGGCGAGCGTCGGGTGTGCCGCGCCCGTGAGCGCCTGCTTCCGCTTCAGCGACATCATCCTGGGATCCGGCTCGACGATCGGGCAAAGGATTGCGGCCGCATCGGTGGAACAGCAGAAAAGCGGGCTGTTCAGCGGGGCGCAAACGAATTACTGGAGCCCGCGAATCGGCGTGGCCTGGGATCCGACCGGGCGCGGCACGTGGGTGGTCCGCGGAGGCGTGGGCGTGTATCGCGACTGGATCGTGCTCGGACAGAGCGTCGACCAGATGCGCAACAACCCGCCCAGCGTGCTCAGCGAGACGTTCGTCACCAGTGGTTTTCCGGGGGCCACAGCGGTTCAGCCGGACTTCGCGTTCGGGCAGAACGGAACGTATCCTTTCGATTTCCCGCTGCCGGCGGTTCCGGCGCTGACGCTGAATTCGCAGGGCGGCTACGACTCGAATGGCGTGCCGTTGCCGACTTTTGTGGATTCGCTGGCCCCGAATCTGGTCCCGCCGCTTTCTGTGAACTACGTCCTGGGAGTGGAGCACCAGCTTCCCCGGCAGTTCGTGATGTCCGCCAGCTATTCCGGGTCGCGATCGTACAATGGCTTGACCGGAAGCGATTGGAATCGCTGTGTCGGGTGCACCTCGGCGAACCGGCCGAATCCCTACTTCGGCGCGATGAATTACGTGACCAACTCGAATGCGAGCACGTACAACGCGATGATTCTCGCCGTCCGGCACAACGCCGGGGCGCGCGGGAATTTCCAAGCTTCATACACGCTGTCGCATGCAATGGATTATCCGGAGGCGGGAACGCGGTTTGACCAGGACGCAGGTCTGGGCATTCCCGATCCTTCCACATACTTCAATTACTGGGGCGATGCCAACTGGGATGTGCGCCAGCGTTTCTCCTTCTCCGGCCTGTACAACATACCGGGCATGCACGAGGGAGTGGGCAAAGTGCTGACCGGCGGATGGGAAGTCTCCAGCTTGGCGGCGGTCCAGAGCGGGACGCCTTTCTGGGTGGTTTGCCAGGGGCCGTCGTGCGACTACAACGGTGACGGCACGTTCTACGACGTGCCGAACGCTCCGACCACGAACTTCACCGGTTCATTCAGCCGGGCCGCGTACAAGACAGGCATATTTTCGGCCGCTGATTTCGGCGTTCCTGCCGCCAACTCAGAAGGAAACCTGAAACGCAACATCTACCGCAATCCGGGATACTTCCAGGTTGACGCCAGCGTGATCAAGAACACGCACGTTCCGTGGCTGGGCGAAGCGGGGAACTTCCAGTTGCGGTTCGAATTCCTGAACCTGTTCAACATCGCGAACCTGGGGCCGGTGAACTCGGTGCTGAGCGGCACGGCCGCGGGGCAGAACGTTGCGAGCCCGCTGTTTGGCAAGGTGAGCACGGGCCTGCAAGCGAGACAAATCGAGCTGGCTGCGCGCATCTCTTTCTAACTTTCACGGGACCCGCGCAGTGTTCACCTTGCGGAGCCGGCCGCCGCGAGCGCGCTGGCTGGCAGAGCATATTCCACGCGTATGGAGCGGGACCGGCTTGGTTTTGTAAGTGCTGAATGACAGGAGTCGCAGTGGTGGATGATCCGGCTGTTTCCTGGGACACGGAGACGGCTGGAGGGTGTGGGGGGGAAACGGGGGCTCTCGATATGGAGGGTTGGCCCGGATTCCAAAACGAAGGTCACTCATTTGCGGGACTCAGCGTCTGCCAGCTGAGCATTGCCGCCAACCTCAGCAAACAACCTCGAAGGGAGCCAACATGGCGACGCGGTCGTTCAAGCTGTTGCGCTTTTTCGTTTTGTTTCTCCTGCTGGGCCTGGTAGCAGGGACGTCGTTCGCCCAGTTCAGCGGCAACATTCAAGGCGTGGTGCAGGATCCCAGCGGAGCAGGAGTTCCGAACGCGACGGTACAGCTGGTCAACCTTTCCACCCAGGTATCCGCCACGACCACTACGGATTCTTCGGGCAACTTCCAGTTTCTGAGTCTGGCGCCCGGGTCTTATCAGATTACGGTGGGAAGTTCGGGCTTTGCCAACGAGGTCGTGAATGTCACGCTGGAAACCAACCAAACGCGCAATGTTCCGATCACGCTGAAAGTGAAAGGGGTGCAGGCTACGGTCGAAGTGACTGGCGCGGCGCCACTGCTGAACACGGCGGAAACTCGCAACCAGATGACGCTGGAGAATCAGGGCGTGGCCCAGTTGCCGGTAGCCGGGCGCAACCTGGTTACGCTGGCGACTCTGGCTCCTGGCGTGACTGGCCTGGGAACGCAAGGCGGCGGGCAGCCGGGCGCGACCGGAACGCCGGGCTCGGGCGTGGACAACTACTCGACAGAAACGCAAGTGGACGCCAGCGCGAACGGCGAAGGGCAGATGTCGAATATGTGGGTGGTGGACGGCCTGGACGTCACCAGTGGAATCCGGCAGGGGGTTCTGAACCTCACGCCGAACCCCGATTCGGTTCAGGAAGCGAGCATTCAGGTCAACACCTTCTCGTCCGAATACGGCCGTGCCGACGGCCTGCAGGTCACCATGACCACGAAATCGGGGACGGACCAGTTCCACGGCTTTGCCAGCGACTATTTCAATTATCAGAGTATGTTTGCCCGGACGCATTTCAGTTCGGCGAAGTATCCGCCCTTCCACAGCAACAACATCTCGGCGGGCATCGGCGGCCCGGTTATTCCGCATCACCAGTTTTTCTTCTTCTTCGACATCGAGCCGTTGCGCTCCTCGCAATCGGTCAGCAGCCTGGTGACGTTTACGGATCCCGCGTTCACCTCCTGGGCGACCGCGAACTTCCCGAACACGATCGGCACAGGATTGCTTTCCAAATACGTTCCCGCGAACGTGACGGGCGCAAGCCTCTCGGAGACAGCGGGGCAGTATCTGGGAGGGTGTCCCTCGAGCGGATCGTTCACCGTCGGAAGCGCATCGCTGCCGTGCAGCACGCCCACCATCGACAACGGCTTCTTCAACACCACCGCCATTCGCAACGGAACGCAATGGTTCCTGCGCATCGACAAATACTTCAGCAAGGACCGCATCTACGGCAGCCTTTATCGCACCACGCTTACGTACGGAGAGCCCACCGCCATCCCACAGTTCTCTCCAGCGAATAACCAGAACTGGGAGCGTGCGCTGCAGTTCAACTGGACGCACACGTTTTCCGCCAATACGCTGAACGAGGCGATCTTCGGAGTCAGCCGCGTCGAGGGAACGCTGGGCAGCGGCGCGCCGGATTACACGGTTCCCAACGTGCATGTCGCGGGCATCAACGCGGATGGCGGGATGGCGTTCGGCGTCGGTTTCGCCCAAGGCGACTTCATCCAGCACAATTACCACTGGCGCGATGTGCTCACGCACATTCAGGGAACACATACGCTGAAGTTCGGATACGAAGGGTGGTTCGGCGACGATGTGGAGCCCTTCCAGGGACCGTACTCCACGCCATCGTTCACCTTCAGCGACTTGACGACGCTCGTTCAGGATCAGCCTCTGACCGAGAGCGGGGCCATGTACAATCCGAGCACTGGCCAGCCGGTGCTGTGGTCCTGGAACGCGGCGTCTACGACTGCGGGACTGTTCGCGCAGGACAGTTGGAGAGTGAAACCCAACCTCACGCTCACTTACGGCCTGCGCTGGGACGATCAAGGGAATCCGTGGTCGCGCAGCGCCACAACCGTTTTCGGCAATTTCTATCTGGGGCCTGGCGCGACGTTCCAGGACCAAGTGGCCAACGGGTTTGCCAAGCAGACCTATCACGCGCTGAATCGCGCGGTGACCGACCTGTTCAGTCCCCGAATCGGCGTTGCCTGGGATCCCACAGGGAATGGAGACTGGGTCATCCGGGGCGGATTCGGCATCTACAACAACTGGCTCACGCAAGCGAACGTGCAGGAGGAGTTCCGCGGCAACCCGCCGGGTCCCATCATTCCCACGTTCTTTGCGGGAGGAACCGCAAATTCCGGGCCTCCTGTGTTTGCGCTGGGCAGCAGCAACAAGCCTCCGTTCGGCTTCAGCTATGCCACGTTTACGCCGACCCTCGACTCCAGAGGAGGTATTGCGGGCCTGAATTTCCCCATTGGCGGCATCAACCCGAATCTCAAGTCACCACGGGCGGATATTTGGGCCGCCACCGTGGAGCGCAAGATCGGCAGCCGCTACGTCGCCAGCGTGAGCTACTCCGGGTCGCACAGCTACGACCTGGTGGGCAACAACGATCAGTCGGGAATCGTCAGTTACGGCGTGGATATCAACGCCTTTGCGGGCGACCTGCTGTTGCATAACAGCCTGGTTCCCACTCGCCTCAATTCCAGCTTTGGACCCATCACCTATTCAACCAACGACCGCCACGGGAATTACGAGGGTGAGACCTTCGATTTCCCCGGCCGATTCTCGCACGGCTTCTTCGTTGGCTGCTATACGCGG
>JBJKQB010000071.1:0-10378 GCA_046705825.1 Candidatus Acidiferrales bacterium | reverse complement strand
CTGTTTCCTTCAGATCGCGCGTTTTGGAGTGGCAAATGGTCACTGTCGCATTCGCGTGCATCAGCAGAATGGCCATGGGCTTTCCGACGATATCGCTGCGACCCATGACCACCGCGTTCGCGCCCTCGATCGGAATCCCACTGCGGCGAAGAATTTCCATCACGCCGGCAGGCGTGCAGGCCACCAGATTGGGGCGCCCCGCGACGAGTTTGCCGACATTGAGGGGATGAAAGCCGTCGACGTCCTTGGCCGGATCAACCGCATCCAGAATTTTCTTCGAGTCGATCTGGCGCGGCAAAGGCATTTGCACGAGGATGCCGTCGACGTCATCGCGGCGGTTCAATTGATCCACGGCCGCCAGCAAATCCGTCATGGAAATCGAAGCGGGTGGCGTGATCAGGAAGCTTTCCAGGCCCAGTTTCCCGCAGGCGGCGATCTTGCTGTTGACGTACAGCTTCGACGCGGGATTGTCGCCCACCAGCACCGCCGCCAGACCCGGGCGTATTCCCGCAGCGGCCAGAGCTGCAACTTCGCCGGCCAGTTCGGCGTAAATCTGGTCCCGAATCGCGTTGCCGTTCAAAATGCGTGCAGCCAATCGAACTCCTTTCGTTTGCGAGGGATTTCATTGGAACTCGCCATCATAGCACGCGCCCGGCGACGTTCGTTCGACTCCAGCAACGGACCCGCGCCGCAGAGAGGGATGAGGAGGTGTCGCGGCCTGATATAATCTGAAGCCATGACATTCATGACCGTGACTTACGAATTGCAGAATCCGCTGCGCGCCGAGGATTTTCGGGCGTTGGGCAATTTCGCCAACACGTACGGGCTGCAGAATTTCCGCTACGACGACAAGGCGAATCAGCTGCACTTCGACTACGACGCGTCGCGGCTGCGCGAGTCGGTGGTCGAGCACGTTCTGCGCGAGGCGCGCATTCCCGTTCTGCGCCGGGTTTCCGCCGCGTAAGCTGCAAATCGAGCGAATCGGGCGAGAAGGTGAGTTGAAAGCTGCTTTTGGTCTTGAAGCCTCCCGCACCGAAGTGATTTTCGGCGAGCGAACTGGCATCGCGCAGCTTCCTCCATTTGCGCGGCGCTATGTCACGGGGCCACACCCCGCCGCTCGCTTGGAGACTTTTCAAGCAGTACTCTCGCCAGCATGTCCAGCAAGCGAAATGAGGTGTGAAGAAAATGAAAGCTGAGCAAAAGCGGATGTACGTGCCCGCGCCGTCAGGGTTTGGGCCGCTGCCGTTCAGCATCGGTGTGCTGGTTGACGATACGTTCTACATGGCCGGGCATATTGGAATCGATCCGGCGACCCGAGGCGTGCCGGACGTCCTCGAGCGCGAGATCGAACTCGTGATGAACGGCATGAAAGACACGCTGGCGAAGGCGGGGCTGGCATTGAATGATCTGGTGTACGTCCAGATTTTCTGCCCGGATGTTTCATTGTTTGAGCGGTTCAATGCGGCGTATCGAACCTATTTTCAGGAGCCGTTTCCGGCGCGCGCGTTTATCGGGTCGGGCCCGCTGCTCTTCGGTGCGCACTTCGAGATTCAAGGAATAGCGGTCAGGCGGCCAGTCGACAGGTGACACTTGACAGCCGACGATCTGCAGAGCCATAGCAAGCAAGCAGGAATCTGACGACAGACAGAGATAGGCTCAGAGAGCTTTTGGAATTTCCCACAGGTACTCAGAGGACGAACGAGAGCGAAGAGAGAAAGGCGCAAAAAAGAAGGGGCTCTTGCTTGGGATCAAGAGCCCCGAAGGTCGCGCTTCCATCGGTTCGACCTAGGCGGGGCCGAACCTTGGGGTCATCCATCCTAGCTTCCCTCTCAGAGGCAGGTGGGAACGATGCGAACCACGCTGGCGGCGGGCCCCTTCCTTCCCGGCCAGCAGCGATTCGGTCGTTTGAAGCGCGACCGCTGTCGAGTAGTGCAAACGACAAGCCATTCCAGCAGCGCGGAGCAACTTCATATGCAGCGCAATATGAACGAGTTGCAGTTGCGTTGCTTGGCATGGCGGCAAGTGATTCAAGCCGAATCGGGAAACGCGTTCCGAATTGGCACTCCAACTCAAGTTGCTTCTCGGCTTCGAGCGTGCTGCGCGTTTGTGAACGCGCGGTCGCCGGCGCGTTGTGCCCCGCGCTCGTCTGGCTCATAATAGTCGTGATCAAATGAAGAAGAGCTATCTGATCGGAATTCTGCTCGCGGCAGCGGCCATCCTGGTCGTGGTCGGAGTTGCCGCCACGCACTGGACCCATGTGCTGGCCGAGCGGTCGACGGCCGCCGCTCACCAGAGCGCCGCAAGCGTCAATCCCAACACGGAACCTGCAGCCGATGAAGACGTCAAGGTGGTGCGTTTTGCGAGCAATGCCATAGCTGCGCCGCCCTTCCTTTTGACGGACCTCCAGGGGCATATGATTTCCACAGCGCAGTTTCCCGGACACGTAGTGCTGCTGAGTTTTTGGGCCACATGGTGCCCGCCGTGCCGCGAGGAAATTCCCGAACTGAAGGAATTGCAAAGCCGCTACAAAGACCAATTGCAGGTGATCGGTGTTTCGCTCGACGACGAACCCGCTCGGCAGGTGGCGCAGTTCATGGTCCGCGCGGGAATCAACTATTCCGTGGTGATGGGAAGTCCTGAAATCACTCAGGAATACGGCGGTGTTCCCGCGCTGCCCACGAATTTCCTGATCGACCGGCGGGGGCGCGTCGTGCAGAAGCATGTCGGGCTGTACCCGTTGAGCGTGTACGACACGGAAATTCGCGCGCTGCTTGGAATGCACGTGGACGCCAAGGTCGAGCAATTTGAGGACAAGGGCCAGATTTTTCTGAAGAACGCGGCGCTGGCCACGAGCCTGCCCGGCGTGGACTTCAGCGGATTGACCGCCGCGCAGAAAAAAGAAGCGCTGAAGCGGATGAATTCCCAGAGTTGCACCTGCGGATGCGACATGACCATCGCGCAATGCCGGCTGCTCGATTCTTCCTGTCCCATCAGCAAGGCGCTGGCCGCCAAGATCGTGCAGGAAGTACGCGCCGGAACGCCGAGCCAAGCTCCCGCGCGCGCCGCCGGGGAGTGATTCGTTCTCTTCGTTAGCCTTCGCCCTCCGCCACGTCAAGACACACCTGTACTCCTCTCTCCCGGAAGGGCAGGAGCAGGGATGCGAGCTAAGGTTTGATGGTCACCATGGCGACGCCGTGGCTGGGGACGCTGGCCTTGAAACTTCTGGTGAAGCGGCCGAGATTCTTGTGCGCCCACAGATCGCGGACTTCGGCGGAGAGATGATCGGGATAGCCGATCTGGCGCCAGGCCACGGAAATTTCCGTTGGCGTTTCTCCGCGATTGAGGAGAATGACCGCGCGACTGCCGTCCGCCAATTCCCTTGACCACACTTCGGAGCCGCCGTCCCGCCACACGCGGCGGCCTTGCTGACCGAGCGGGTCCTGATCGACGGCGATCACTTCGCGATTGGTGAGAATTTCCTTCGTCTCAGCGGACATGCTGCGCAGATCGTTTCCCGTAATCAGCGGGGCCGCCAGCAAGCACCACAGGCTGAAGTGCGCGCGATCCTCGGTGGTGGTCATTCCGCCGTTGCCCACTTCGAGCATGTCGGGATCGTTCCAATGGCCTGGGCCCGCGTAGGAGTACAACGGCGCTTCCTGATCGAGGATATCCATCACCCCGTTCGAGCAGCAGCTGCCCTCGGGCCACTTCTTGCGGCCGCTCCAGCGGTCCTGGATGTCGTCGGTGGTGCGCCACAGATTGCCTCCGACTTGCGCGCCCCAGAGCCAGGGCTTGTGCGTGCCCCATTCACAGATGCTGAAGACGATGGAACGCCCGCTGGCTCGCAGCGCTTCGGCCATCGTTTTGTAGGACGCGGCTGCATCCTGCGTCCCCGTGTTGCACCAATCGTACTTCAGGTAATCGACGCCCCAGGACGCGTAGGTTCGCGCATCTTGAAATTCATGGCCGCGGCCTCCGGGCCGTCCCTGGCAAGTGGCGGTGCCCGCGTCGGAGTAAATTCCGAATTTCAGGCCTTTGGAGTGGACGTAATCGGCGACAGCTTTGATGCCATTGGGGAATCTTTGCGGATCGGCCACGATGTTGCCGTCCTTGTCGCGACTAACCTGCCAGCAATCGTCGATGATGATGTACTGGTAGCCCGCGGCTTTCATGCCGCTCGAGACCATGGCGTCGGCCATGGACTTGATGAGGTCCTCGCTGACGTTGCAGGCGAACTTGTTCCAGCTGTTCCAGCCCATGGGCGGAGTGAGCGCCAGGCCGTTGGGCGGCAGCGGCGCGGGCTCTTTGGCTTGGGCATTGGTGGGCGACGGCATGAGAAAAACAACGCAGAGTAGAGCGAGCGCGGCCCAAACGAACTTCTTTGGATGTTTCACGGCGAGTCCCCCGATTTTTCACGCAGAGATTACTACAGGTTTGCGCCGTTGATTACCCGGAACTCGCGGCCGCAGAGGCTCAGGTATAGTTATGGAAGCCGCGGCCGGATTTGCGTCCGAGCCAGCCCGCCGCGACGTATTTTCGAAGAAGTGGACAGGCGCGGTATTTGGGATCGCCAAAACCTTTGAAAAGCACATCGAGAATATCGACGCAAACGTCGAGGCCGATGAAATCGGCCAGCTCGAGCGGCCCCATGGGATGGTTCATGCCGAGCTTCATCACCGCATCGACCGCTTCGGGCGTGGCGACGCCTTCCATCACGGCGAAGGCCGCCTCGTTGATCAGCGGCATCAGCACGCGATTGGAGACGAACCCCGGCGCGTCATTCACCGCGACCGGTTTCTTGCCGAGGCGCTCGCACAGAGCCATGGTGGCCTGAAACGTCTCATCGCTCGTGGCCAGCCCGCGAATCACCTCCACCAGCACCATCACCGGAACCGGATTCATGAAATGCATGCCGATGAAGCGCTCCGGGCGGCTGGTCTGCGCGGCGAGTTGCGTAATCGAAATAGAGGACGTGTTGCTCGCCAGGATCACGCCCGGGCGTAGCACGGCATCCGCTTCCTTCAACACGCGAATCTTCAATTCGAGCTGTTCGGGCACCGCTTCGATGGCGAAGTCCGCTGCGGCGAGCTTCGACATGTCCGTCGTCGCTTCGACGCGGCCCAGCGCGGCGCCCTTGTCCTTTTCCGCGATTTTGCCTTTCTTCACTTCGCGGTCGAGATTTTTTCCGATGGTGTCGAGCCCGCGATCGAGGAAGCGCTTCTCGATGTCGCGCAAAATCACCTGGTAGCCCGACCGCGCGAAGACATGCGCGATTCCATTGCCCATGGTGCCCGCACCAAGCACAGCAACAGTCTTGATTCGGTCGACTGACATAAGACCATCATCATAATGAGGTAGAGGAGGTAAAGGAAGTAGAGGAAGCTGAGGACGCGGGCAAACGAAACAAAGGACGCGGACTGCCCAATGGGATGCGACTCTAAGGCGCCGTCGAAGCGGCACGAAACCTGCGCGGCGGGGATAAATCCCAACCCCGCTCTTCGGTACGAGCTAGCCCGCGTCCAAGGAAAAACTACGCTTGTGGGCAGAGGCGTGTCAAGCAAGATTGAGCGCATCCTGGCAGCACTGTGGAAATCAACCCCGACGCGTGGAGTGAGTGTGCCGCGCGGATCCCGATCGTGGAACATGGCATTTCCGGACACACAGGAAACCGCGCCATGCCGCGGCAGACCGTCTGTTAAAGAGATGGTGGAGGCTGCAAAACAAAAGCAGTCATCTCAATTACGGCCGGTTGTCCATCATTTCGGCCTAATACCTCTCGATGGCGAGCGCGACGGCGTTGCCGCCGCCGAGGCAGAGGGCGGCGATGCCGCGCTTGAGGTTGCGGCGCTGCAATTCGTAAAGCAGTGTAACCAGGATGCGCGCGCCGGACGCGCCAATCGGGTGGCCCAGCGCCACCGCTCCGCCGTTCACGTTGACCTTTTACGGATTCAGCTTCAGGACGCGCGTCACCGCAATCGCGGCCACGGCGAACGCTTCGTTCAATTCGTATAGATCGACGTCCTTGTCGCGATCCCAGCCGGTCTTTGCCAGAAGCTTGTTCACCGCGTCCACCGGCGCCATCATCACCCATTTGGGCTCCACGCCGCTGACCGCCTGCGCCACGATGCGCGCCATCGGTTTTTTGCCAAGCTGCGAGGCGGTCTCCTCGCCGGTGACGACGAGCGCGGCGGCGCCATCATTGGTGCCGGGCGCGTTGCCGGCGGTGACGCTGCCTTCCTTCTTGAACGCGGGCCTCAGCTTTCCCAGCGCTTCCATCGACGTGTCTTCGCGCGGCGATTCATCCGTTTTGATCACGAGGGGTGCGCCCTTCTTCTGCGGAATCTCGATGGGAACGATCTGCTCGCCGAAGAAGCACGATTTGATCGCGCGCACCGCCTTCTGATGGCTTTCCAGGGCGAAGCGATCCTGTTCCTCGCGCGAGATATTGTATTTCTCGGCCACGAGTTCGGCGGTCTGGCCCATGTGGAAATTTTCGTAGGCGTCCCAGAGGCCGTCGACGATCATCGAATCGTAAATTTCCTGATTGCCGAGCCGGAATCCTGTGCGCGCGCCCTTCAGCAGGTACGGGCAGTTCGACATGGACTCCATGCCGCCCGCGACGACCACTTCCGATTCGCCGAGGGTTACGCCTTGCGCCGCCAGCGCGACGGCTTTGAGTCCCGAGCCGCACACTTTATTGATGGTCATCGCCGCGACCCGCGGATCGCATCCGCCGCGCAGGGCAGCCTGGCGCGCGGGATTCTGGCCGAGTCCCGCCTGGACCACGTTGCCCAGGATGACTTCGTCGGCTTGCTTGGCCTCGATGCCCGCGCGGCGAATTGCTTCCGCGACGGCTTTGGCGCCCAATTCCGTGGCCGCAAGAGGCGCAAGCCCGCCCATGAATTTTCCAATTGGGGTGCGCACGGCGCTCAAAATGACGGGATGCTGCATGTCACTTCTCCTTACATGAACTCGTTTCCTTAACTATAGGCGCGGTGCGGCGCGCATGCAATCGCGGGGAAGAAAGAAGAAGATTTGCCGCAGCGCGGCAGGGCCGCGACCGAAGCGTGAGGTAAAAACAGATCCCTCACCCCCCATTCCCGCAAAGGCGGCTGCGGGCGACGCTTGCGGAGAAATTCGTCGCGCCACGTGCAGAAACCAGGATTATTAGTACAGAGTCGCGGAAAAACAGAGTTGCAGAAGCCGTCTGCGGCCCCAGGCCGTTTTGGAGTGCGGGAGCTTGCTCCCGCTTTTTGTCTTCTGTGACTCTCGGATAAAAAGTCAGGCGCGAACTTCCCAGGTATCGCCGGCGTGCAGGAGCTTGTCCAAGTCGCCTTTGCCGCGCCGCGCCTGCACCTGCTTGATTTGCTCGCTGATCATGTCCTCGTAGCGCGGAACATCTTCGCAAGCGCGGAACACGCCAATCGGCGTGGGGAAGCCGGGCCGCTCTTCCATGTGCGCCATGAGGAACGCATAGGACGGCCGCGGATGCTTCTCGTCGTGCACGAGGAGATCCTTTTCCGTGATGCCGTTCCCGAGCTGCACGATCTCGAGTTCGAGCCCGTTCAGGCGGATGCCCTTGTCGCGATTCTTGCCGAAAATCAGCGGCTTGCCGTGCTCGAGCTGGACAACCTGCTCGCTGCGGGCGTCCTTTTCAGTCAGGCTCTCCCACGCGCCATCGTTGAAGATGTTGCAGTTCTGAAGGATCTCAATGTATGCCGAGCCTTTGTGCGCGGCCGCTTTTTTCAAGGTCTCCTTGAGATGCGCCTGGAAAATATCCACCGATCGCGCCACGAAAGTAGCCTCCGAACCGATGGCCAGGGAAACGGGATTGAAGGGGCGGTCGGCGACGCCGAAGGGAGTCGATTTGGTCTTCTTGCCCAGCTCAGAGGTGGGCGAATACTGGCCCTTGGTCAATCCGTAGATGCGGTTGTTGAACATGAGCACTTTGATGCCCACGTTGCGGCGCAGCATGTGGATCGTGTGATTGCCGCCGATGGCGAGCGAGTCGCCGTCGCCCGTGGCCACCCAGACTTCCAGGTCGGGCCGCGCGATTTTGACGCCAGTAGCGATCGCGGGGGCGCGGCCGTGAATCGAATGAAATCCGAAGGTCTTCATGTAGTAGGGGAAGCGGCTCGAGCAGCCGATGCCGGAGACGACCACGAACTTTTCGCGCGGGATGCGCAGTTCTGCGAACACCATCTGCACCGCCGACAGAATCGCGTAATCCCCGCAGCCGGGGCACCAGCGGACTTCCTGGTCGGTCTGAAAATCCTTCTTGGTGTAAACCGGTAATGTGGCTGTGGTCATTTCATTCTCCCCGTCAAACCATCAATCCAGGAATTCTTCGATCTTCGCTTCGATTTCAGCCTGCTTGAAGGGCTTGCCCTGAATCTTGTTGTAGCCTTGCGCATCGATCAGGTACTTGGCGCGCAGGACGGTCACCAGCTGGCCCAGGTTCATCTCCGGCACGAGCACCCGCTTGTAGCGCTTCAGGATGTCGCCCACGTTTTTCGGCAGCGGATTCAGATAACGCAAATGCAGATGGCCGATGCGATTGCCCTTGGCCCGCTGCGCCTTCAGTGCCGCGGTAATAGCGCCTTGCGTCGAGCCCCAGCCCACGATCAGCAGATCGCCCGATTGATCGCCGTCGACAACCGCGTCGGGAATATCATTGGCAATGAGAGCGACTTTCTCCGCGCGCAGTCGAACCATGTGCTCGTGATTGAGCGGGTCATAGCTCACGTTTCCGGTGACGTCCTCTTTTTCCAGGCCGCCGACCCGATGCTCCAGCCCCGGCGTCCCGGGCAGCGCCCAGGGCCGCGAGAGCGTCTCCGGGTCACGCCGGTAGGGATGAAAATTCTCCGGATTGGTCTCGAACTTCACCGGAATCTCGGGAAGCTCCGAGGTCGCCGGGATGCGCCAGGGCTCCGCGCCGTTCGCGAGATAGCCGTCGGAAAGAATGATGACCGGCAGCATGTGCTTTACCGCGATGCGGCTGGCCTCCAGCGCCATCCAGAAGCATTCGCCCGGAGTTGCCGGGGCAACCACAGGAATGGGCGCCTCGGAGTTGCGTCCGAAGAGCGCCTGCAGCAAGTCTGCCTGCTCTGTTTTGGTCGGTAGCCCTGTGGAAGGACCTCCGCGCTGGATGTCGCATATCACGATCGGGAGCTCAATCATCGTAGCCAGCCCGAGGGCCTCGGTCTTCAGAGCCATGCCCGGACCGGAGGTCGTGGTGATCGCCAAAGCGCCTGCATAGGCGGCGCCAATGGCGGAGGTAATTCCCGCGATTTCATCCTCGGCCTGGAAGGTGATCACGCCGAAATCCTTGTATTGCGAAAGCTCGTGCAGGATGTCGGATGCCGGGGTAATGGGATACGAGCCTAGAAACAGAGGCAGTCCCGATTTCTGAGAGGCCGCCACAAAGCCAAGAGCCAAAGCGCTGTTTCCGCTGATATTGCGATATACGCCGGGAGAGAGCTTGGCCGGCGGAATCTCGTAAGTTGTTTGGAACGCTTCCGTTGCTTCGCAATAGCTGTAGCCGGCTTGCAGCGCCAGCCGGTTGGCCTCGACCAACTGCGCCTTGCCCTTGAACTTGTCCTCAATCCAGCGCAGCGTCGAATCCATGGACCGGTTGTAGAGCCAGTAACACATCCCCAGGGCGAAGAAATTCTTGCAGCGGTCCATGGACTTGGCGTCCAGCCCCACATCCTTCAACGCGGTCCGCGTGAGCCGCTGCAGTTCCACGCTGAAGAGGCGATATCCGTCGAGCGAGTGATCTTCGAGCGGATTCGCTTTCATTTGCGCCTTGCGCAGGTCCGTTTCCTTGAAGCTGTCCAGGTTCACGATGAGGATGCCGTTCGGCTTCAGGTCCGGCAGATTCACCTTCAGCGCGGCGGGATTCATGGCCACCAGCGCGTCCACCGCATCGCCCGGGGTGTACACGTCGTTCGACGAAAAATGGACTTGGAACCCGCTTACACCCGGCAGCGTGCCCGCGGGAGCGCGGATTTCTGCCGGGTAATCCGGGAAGGTGGCCAGATCGTTGCCATACAGAGCCACGGTATTGGTGAATTGATTGCCGGTGATCTGCATGCCATCGCCAGAGTCGCCGCAGAACCGAATTACCGCCTTTTCTATGATTTCGCGCTTGCGGGCGCTTGGAACGTCCATGGTTGTGGACATAACTTCACCACCTCACTTCCCCGCGGGAACCTGCAAAATTGCGGAGATAACTGGCACCTTCCCACCGATTCGGGCACGCGGGTTAATCCGATCACGGGAAGCGTAGCACAGGCGGACCACCGGGGGAAAACCGATTTCCGGACAGGTACTCCACCCTGGGGACCGCCCTTGAACGCTAAAGGATTGGATGCAG
>JBJKQB010000070.1:0-2605 GCA_046705825.1 Candidatus Acidiferrales bacterium | reverse complement strand
ATACGGCGTCTTGCGTTTCAGTGGGGTGTAGAACAGCAAATACGTTGCGATTGCCAACAACCCGGCCAATCCGGCCGGCAAGTTCAGTCCCGCAAACAACCATGCTGCGCCAGCCGCGGCCAGAATCATGCCGAAAGCCCACGCATGCGCCGGAGAGATGCGGCCGGCTGCCACGGGACGTCGCATGGTCCGGCGCATCAAGGAGTCGTAGCGTCTCTCCATAGCTTGATTGAGCGCAGCTGCGCCGCTCGCCAGCAGCAGCGTCCCTGCGAGGGCGATCGCCAAGCGATTCCAGGCGAACAGGTTCGCACCGCTGGCCGAAGCAAGAAAAAATCCACCCATGATGGAGATCAGAATCAGCGCGTTGATCTCGGGCTTGGTCAACGCGAAATAGTCCCGGATGCGGCCAAGCGCGCGATCCGCCTCGTTGTAGTTTTCGAGGGCGGGAACTCCGGAAACTGCCGCTGGGAAATTGTCATTCATGATTGCTTGGGCCTGCGGGGACAGCAACTGCGGGAACGTCGCGTGGTACGCGGCGCTTCGCCTGCCGAAAGGTTACGGTGGATCCCCAGAAGCGAAAAATCCAGGAACGAAAACTGCCGACTGCCAAAGTCCGCTTCCGAAACTAACGGGAGCGGGCCAAAATGTGAATCAGGTGTTCTGACTACTTCTCCAGCGTTAGCGACTGTACGGTGGAGATCTGCACTGTAAGGGACTGTCTGGCAATGTCTTCCCGCCGAACACTTCATGCGAGCCGCGCAGTCCCGCGAATCTTTCGCGCGGCCCGAAACCGTATCGGCTGCAGGCACCAAGCCGCTGTGCCGGCGAACCATTCCCCGGCTGGACACTCAGCTTGCCTGCCAGCCTGCTTCGCGCCAGATAACTTGAAGGGCGCAAACGCGGGACTGGTTCGAATTGGCACAGGTTCGTTCTTTCGGGACACGAGACGCGCTCCTGGCCGACCCTCGGATGGAAACCAGCTTCCGCACGCTGAAAGGGAAGCACTTACGGGCATAACCCTTTAGCTTAATGGGACTTACTTGGCACTTGGGGTGCATCACTCCATCCCGCCCACGTTTGTAATCGAGGTCTCGAACTCCGATTGATATTGGGGGAATGCTCGTGCCACATCGCAGGTGGATGAACTGGAAACGACCGTCCCGCGGCCCTGCCATGGATTCCAATTCGCTGCGCAAAGGACTCAGCCGGGCCGAACGCCGCCAGTGGTGGCTCTCTTTCTCCGGTGTCGCTGTCACACTGGTTCTCACGGTTGGAATCATCTCCTTTTCCCTCAGCGTGTATGTCTTGCAGAACGACTTCTGGAACCAGCTCAATCTCCATCTCGCCAGCCGCGGCCTGATTGGCATGGTTCTATTGTTCGTGGTTTTCGTCATCTACCAGCAGCTGCAGATCTACCGCTTCCGCATGCACCTGGTTGAGCAGGAGGAACTATTCCGACTGATCGGCGAGCATGCCGCCGACATGATCGCGGTCGTGACGGTTGACGGACGCCGCCTCTACAACAGCCCCTCCTATCAACGAGTGCTGGGGTATTCCGCCGAGGAACTTGAGCAAACCTCCTCGTACGAACAAATCCATCCCGATGATGTTGAGGCCGTGAAGAACGCGGCGGAAGAGGCGCGCACCAGCGGGATCGGACGTTGCCTGGAGTACCGTGTCAAACACAAGAATGGCGAGTGGCGCATGCTCGAATCCACTGCCAGCGCGGTTCGCGACGCTTCGGGAAAGGTCGAAAAGCTGATTATCGTCAATCGCGACATCACCGAACGCCGCGAGCTGGAACAGCAACTCGTGCTTTCGCAGCGGCTGGAAGCTGTCGGAAAGCTCTCCGGTGGAATCGCACACGACTTCAACAACCTGCTGGGCGTGATTATCGGCTACAGCGAGGCCCTGCAGCAGAGCCTCAAGCCCGAAGATCCGCTGCGGGAACCGGTAGACGAAATCCGCAACGCGGGCCAGCGCGCCGCGACTCTGACTCAGCAACTCCTGGCCTTTAGCCGCAAACAAGTTCTGGAGCCAAAGGTCCTCGACCTGAATTCCATCATCCTCGACATGGAAAAGATGCTTCGCCGGCTGATTGGCGAAGATATTGAACTGAAATTCAGCGTGGCTCGCGATCTCGCAAGCGTGAAGGCGGACCGCAGCCAGATCGAGCAGGTCGTGCTGAATCTCGTAGTGAACGCCCGCGACGCCATGCCGCGCGGCGGCGCGTTGAGAATCGAAACCGAAAACGCGGAACTCACCGAAAAGGACGCGCGGCGCTATCGCTACGTCGTCCCTGGGCCGTACGTCGTGCTGAAGGTGAGCGACACAGGCATCGGCATGGATGCGACAACGCAGGCTCACATGTTCGAGCCCTTCTTCACCACCAAAGAGAAGGGCAAAGGAACGGGCCTGGGGCTGGCTACCGTGTACGGCGTGGTCAAGCAGAGCGGCGGCTACATTTGGGTGGACAGCGCGCCCGGCAAAGGCGCGGCCTTTCGCATCTTTCTGCCGGCTGTCGCGGCAACAGAACAACAACGTTCCGCCGAGGCGCTGCCCGCGCGGCGCGCTGCCCGCGGGTGCACCGTCCTGCTCGTGGAAG
>JBJKQB010000069.1:0-9163 GCA_046705825.1 Candidatus Acidiferrales bacterium | reverse complement strand
CGCTCGAGCAATCGAGCTACTTCGCGAGCGCACCGCCCGCGTTCGAAGCTCGCTCGAGCGAATGGATCTTTCTTCCCGCTTTCCACATTTTTGGTTCCGAGGAACTGAGCCGCCACTCGCCCGGAGTTGCCGAACTCTCGCCCAAGCCGTACGTCGGCATCAGCGCGGACGATGCCGCGCGCCTCAAAATCGCGCAAGGCGCTCAGGCGGAAGTGAAACTGAACGCCTCGACCTACACGCTTCCCGTTCGCGTCATTGCAGGTCTTGCGAACGGGATTGCTCTGCTGCCCGCGGGCGTGGACTTTCTCGAAGGCGAGGAATTTCCCGCGCGCGGCACCATTCGCCGAAGCCTATGACCAGTCCTTATCCATTCGCGTCCATCTTCGGGATTCTGATCGTGGTGTTGTCGGTCGCCGCGGGACTGATCTGGCTCGAGCGCCGCCTGCTCGCGCTTTGGCAGGACCGCTATGGGCCCAATCGCGTCGGGCCTTTCGGCCTGCTGCAAGTGCTCGCGGACATGATCAAAATCTTCTTCAAGGAAGACTGGATTCCGCCCTTCGCCGACAAAGCCGTCTTCATCATTGCTCCCGCCATCATTCTGGTGACCGTGCTGTTGTCCTTCGGTGTTCTTCCCATCGCTCCCGGCATCGTCATAACCGACCTCAACGTCGCCCTGCTCTTCTTCCTGGGAATGTCTTCGCTCGGCGTCTACAGCATCATCCTGGCGGGCTGGGCCTCGGACAATAAGTACGCTTTGCTCGGCGGTTTGCGCGCTTCCGCGCAGATGCTGGCCTACGAAGTCTTCATGGGACTCTCGCTGATGGGAACGGTGCTGCTGGCCGGATCGTTTCGCCTTTCCGACATCGTCAACGCCCAGCGCCATCTGTGGTTCGTAATTCCGCAGTTTCTCGGCTTTGTGCTTTTTCTGATCGCGGGCGTCGCCGAAACGCGCCGCTTGCCTTTCGACCTGCCGGAAGCGGAAAGCGAACTCATCGCCGGCTACCATTCCGAGTACTCCGGGATGAAATTCGGCCTGTTCTTCGTCGGCGAATACATCGGCGTCACTTTGATTTCTTCGTTGATCGCGATCCTCTTTTTCGGCGGCTGGCTGGGGCCCGTCCTGCCGCCGATTCTGTGGTTTCTCATCAAAGTTTTCGCCTTCATCTGCTTTTTCATTCTGCTGCGCGCCGCGCTGCCGCGCCCGCGTTTCGATCAACTGATGGACTGGGGCTGGAAACTGATGCTGCCGCTGACGCTGGCCAATTTGCTCGTCACCGGCGCCGTCGTGATGGTGTGGAAATGACCGCTGCCTGTGACACACGGAACTGGAGGGCTGGATTCTTAGGGGGTCGGAGCTTTAGCTCCGACTTAAGGCGCTCGTTTTTGCCAGGGGTTTTAACCCCTGGGGCCACACTCGCCGGAACGCGCCATCGGCAAAAGGACTACCCATGCTGAGCATTCTCCGCACCCTCTGGGACGTGTTCCTGCACATGTTCCAGCCGCGCGTGACCAAGCAGTATCCCGAGCAGAAAGCCTATCTTTCCGCGCGCTACCGCGGCCGCATCATCCTCTCCCGCGATCCCGATGGCGGCGAGCGCTGCGTGGCCTGCTACCTCTGCGCCGTCGCCTGCCCTGTCGATTGCATCGCCCTCCAGGCCACCGAGGATCAAACCGGGCGCCGCTACCCCGAATTCTTCCGCATCAATTTTTCCCGCTGCATTTTCTGCGGCTATTGCGAAGAAGCGTGCCCCACCTACGCCATTCAGTTGACTCCCGATTTTGAAATGTGCGAGTACCACCGCCCAAACATGGTCTACGAAAAAGAACATCTCCTGATCGACGGCCCGGGCAAATATCCGGGCTACAACTTCTGGCGCGTTGCCGGCGTGAAGATCGGCGGCAAAGACAAGGGCGAAGCGGAAAACGAAGGGCCGCCCACCGATCTGCGCACCAATCTGCCCTGAGGCCAACCGTGATCGCAGCCTTCTACATCGCGGCCATCGTAGCCATCATCGCCACCATTCTGGCGGTGACGCGCCTCAACGCTGTGCACGGCCTGCTCTACCTGGTGGTCTCGCTGCTCGCCCTGGCCGTGGTGTTTTACATCCTCGGCGCGCCGTTTGTGGCCGCGCTGGAAATCATCATCTACGCGGGCGCCATCGTCGTGCTCTTCATCTTCGTCGTCATGTTGCTGAATCAAGGCGTGACGACCATGAAAATCGAGAGCGGCTGGCTTACTCCGCGCATCTGGATCGGGCCCGCCATTCTGGCCCTCGTGCTGGCCGGCGAATTGACCTACGCCGTTTCCGCTTCGAGCGCTCACAACGCCGGTACGGCTATGGTCAGTCCGGCGCAGGTTGGCCTCGCGCTCTACGGCCCGTACTTGCTCGGCGTCGAACTTGCTTCCTTCCTGCTCTTGGCCGGCCTGGTGGGCGCCTACCACCTCGGCCGGCGCATTACCGGAAAAATGGAGACGACTCATGGTGCAGATTCCACTGAGTTACGGCTTGACTCTGGCGGCGATCTTGTTCGCGCTGGGGCTGGCCGGACTCCTCGCTCGACGTAACCTGGTTTTCGTTCTGATGTCGATCGAGATCATGCTGAACGCGGCCGGGCTGGCCTTCGTGGTAGCCGGCTCGCGCTGGGCCCAGCCCGATGGCCAGGTGATGTTTCTCTTCATCCTGGCGATGGCTGCCGCGGAAGTCTCCGTCGGCCTGGCGCTGCTTTTGCTCTTGTATCACCACAAGAAGGTGCTCGACGTCGATACCGCCAGCGAAATGAAAGGCTGAGATGCTGCATCTGCTCTGGCTCGTTCCCCTGTGCCCGCTCGCCGGGTTCTTCATCCTGGCGGTGTTTGGGCCGCGCATGAAGCACGCCGCGGTCGCTGGCGTTGGCGTGCTGTCGATCGCCCTTTCCGCGCTCTTCTCCATCCTGATCACGGCGAGCTTCCTGTCCTCTCCGCCGCCCGGCGGGTTTTTCGACCAGCATTTGTGGAACTGGATCAGCATCGGCGATTTTCATCCGCAGATCGGGCTCTATCTCGACGCGCTCTCCCTGATCATGGTGCTGGTCGTTACCTTCGTCAGTTTCCTGATTCACTGGTACTCCGCCGAATTCATGGAAGAGGACGAAGGCTACAGCCGTTTCTTCGCCTACATGAACCTGTTCGTGGCCTCGATGGTGCTTCTGCTCTTGGCGGATAACCTTCTGCTTCTTTTCGTCGGCTGGGAAGGCGTGGGGCTGTGCAGCTATCTGCTGATCGGCTTCTGGTACACCGATCCGGTCAACGGGCGCGCGGCGCAGAAGGCCTTCATCGTCACGCGCGTGGGAGATACCGCGTTCATCATCGGCCTCTTTCTTCTTTTCGACCATCTGCACGCGTTCCACATTCAGGAGCTCATGCAGCGCGCCACACAGCAATGGCACGCGGGCTCTCCCTATGCGATTGCGGCGGCGGCGCTGTTGCTGGGCGGAGCGGTGGGTAAATCCGCGCAATTGCCGCTGCAAACGTGGCTTCCCGACGCCATGGCCGGTCCCACTCCGACCAGCGCCTTGATCCATGCCGCGACCATGGTCACTGCCGGTGTCTATCTCGTGGCCCGCACGCACGTGCTCTATGAACTTGCGCCGCCCGTGCATTTCGCGGTGGCGATCATTGGCGCGGTCACCTTGCTCGTGGCCGGTTGCAGCGCTCTGGCGCAAACCGACATCAAGCGCATCCTCGCCTACTCCACCGTCAGCCAGATCGGCTACATGTTCCTCGGCCTCGGGGTCGGCGCATGGTCCGCGGCCATTTTCCATTTCATGACGCATGCCTTCTTCAAGGCACTGCTCTTCCTGGTCGCTGGTGTCGTCATCGAAGGCCTGCATCACGAGCACAACATCTTCAAAATGGGTGGCCTGCGCGAAAAGATGCCCGTCGCCTTCTGGGGCTTCCTGATTGGCGGTTGTTCCCTGGCGGGCTTGCCCATCCTCACCGCCGGGTTCTACAGCAAGGGCCTGATCGTCTGGGCCGCGTGGAGTTCGAGCCTTGGCAATTTCTGGCTCTGGCTGGCTGGCGTCGTGGGCGTCTTGCTCACTTCGCTATACATCTTCCGCCTGATCTTCATTGTGTTCTTCGGCGAACGGCAGGCGGAGCCCGGCAAACGCCCCGGCTATCGCATGGTCATTCCCATCGTCGCGCTTTCGGCTTTGTCGATTGTCGGTGGTTTCGTCGATCTTCCTGCCTGGATGGGAAACGTTCCGGCATTCGCCAATTTCGTAGGCCGCGCTCTTCCTGCGCTGAATCAGGCGCGACAAACGGGCATGACCGAACTTGCTTCCGAAGGAATCCTCTTCCTGGCCTTCCTCGCGGGCTTGGCGCTGGCTTACCTCTTCTTCTACCAGAAGCGCGAACTGGCTGAGTCGCTCACCGCGAACGCGATTGGCCGCGCCTTCCGCGAATTCTGGTACAGCGACTGGGCCATGGACTGGCTCTACGACCGCGCGTTCGTGCGGCCCGTCAAATGGTTTGCGCGCGCGGATAAAGACGATTTCATCGACCTTTTCTACGACGGCGTGGCCGCTACCTGGCGCGCCTGCTGGCGCGGCTTGCGCACCACGGAAAATGGCCGCGTGCGCTGGTACGCCGCCAGCATCGCCATTGGCACCGTGGTGTTCATCATTCTGGTGATCGTCCTATGATCCTCCTCGTTCTCATTCTCGTCCTGCTCGGCGGCGGCATTCTCGCGGCGGCTCTGGCGCGGGTGAACCACAACGCGCCTCGCTGGATTTCTCTCGGAGCCATCATCGCCGATTTCGCCATCGGCCTTTCGATCTGGGTCAGCCATTACGGCCAGTTCAGCTTCCTGCACCACGGCCGCTGGATGGATGAACTGGACTGGACCTGGATTCCCCGCTTTGGAATCCATTTCCATCTTGCCATCGACGGCCTGAGCCTCCTGATGGTGATGCTGACGTTCGTCCTCGGCATCGTCTCCGTCCTGGCCTCCTGGCGCGAGATCCAGACCAGCGTCGGCTTCTTCCATTTCAATTTGCTCTTCGTGCTTGCGGGAATCACCGGCGTGTTCCTGGCGGTCGACCTCTTCTTCTTCTACTTCGCCTGGGAAGTCATGCTCGTCCCCATGTATTTCCTGATCGCCATCTGGGGCCACGAGAACCGCGTCTACGCCGCCATCAAGTTCTTCCTCTTTACGCAGCTCAGCAGCTTGCTGATGCTGATCGCCATCCTGGCGCTCTATTTTCTGCATCATGCCGCCACCGGCGTCTACACTTTCGAATACGATGCGCTGCTTGGAACCCCGCTCTCCTCGCACGCGGCCATGCTGCTCATGCTCGGGTTTTTCGCCGCCTTCGCGGTGAAGCTGCCCATGGTCCCGCTGCACACCTGGCTGCCCGACGCGCACACCGAAGCGCCCACGGCCGGAAGCGTGATCCTGGCGGGACTCCTCCTGAAAACCGGCGCGTATGGAATGCTGCGGTTTGTGGTTCCGCTGTTTCCGCAGGCTGCCCATCAATTCGCGCCCTACGCCATGGCGCTCGGCGCGGCGGGAGTCGTTTATGGCGCGGTCCTCTCCTTTGGGCAGACTGACTTGAAGCGCCTGGTTGCTTACTCCAGCGTCAGCCATCTTGGTTTCGTGCTCATTGGGATCTTCGCCTGGAACGATTTGGCGCTGCAGGGCGCGTTGATGGGCATGCTGGCGCACGGGCTGAGCACCGGCGCGCTGTTCGTCATCGTCGGCTCGCTGCAGGAACGCACGGAGACGCGCCAGATCGAGCGCTTGAGCGGCTTGTGGGCCACCATCCCGCGGCTGAGCGGCGTGGCGCTCTTCTTCGCCCTGGGCTCCTTGGGTCTGCCGGGATTGGGTGATTTCGTGGGGGAATTTCTGGTGCTTCAGGGGACCTATCACGAGCACCTGATCGTCACCATCGTGGGCGCCATTGGCATTCTGGCTTCCACGTTCTATGCCCTGCGCTTCGTGCAGGGCGCCTTTCACGGCCCCAACGTCCACAACTGGCGCTTGCCTGACCTTTTCACGCGCGAAGCGCTCGCCCTGGTGCCCATGATGGCGCTGCTCGTGTGGTTGGGCATTTATCCGCAACCCATTTTCAACACGTTTCGCCCGGCGATGACGTACATGGAGAGCCATGTCGCGATGACCGTGTCCGCCTCTCCGCATCCGCCTCTTGGAGTCGAAGATGCACGGCGTTGATTACGTCGCCATCCTGCCGCTGATCGTTGTTGCGGGGACCTCGGTTGCCGTTTTGGTGGGTATCGCCATCCGCCGCAGTCATCAGCTTTCGGTCCTGATCACGCTGGCAGGGCTCGGCGCCTCGTTCGGAACGCTGTGGACCGTCAATTCCCTGGTTCCGCGCCAGGTCACGCCGCTGCTGATCGTCGACCGCTATGGCGTCGTCTACATGGGCCTCATGCTGGCGGCGGCCATTTTCGTGACGCTGCTCTCCTACGAATATCTGGAACGCCAGCCGGGCCTGCATGAGGAGTACTACGTTCTCCTGCTGCTTTCGACATTGGGCGCGCAAACCCTCGTGCTCAGCAGCCACTTCGCGTCGTTCTTTCTGGGACTCGAACTGCTCAGCGTTTCGCTCTACGCCCTGGCTTCCTACGTGCGCGGGCGCACCCTGCCGATCGAGGCCGGCCTGAAATACCTGATCCTCGCGGCGTCTTCGGCGGCGTTCCTGCTGTTTGGGATGGCCCTGCTCTATTCCCAGACCGGGTCAATGAACATCGGCCAAATCGCCGCGTACTTCGCGAGTTCGACCAACTATTCCCGCCCGGTCGTTTCCGCCGCGATCGCGCTCTTCATCACCGGGATCGGATTCAAGCTTGGCGTGGTTCCCTTCCATATTTGGACGCCGGACATCTACGAAGGCGCGCCCGCGCCGGTCACCGCATGGGTCGCCACCGCGTCGAAGGGCAGCATGTTCGCGCTGCTCGTGCGCTATTTTTACGGCGCGTGGTGGCAGCACTGGAGCGGGGCCTACATCGTGTTCACCATCATCGCGATCGCCTCCATGTTTGCCGGGAACATCCTGGCGCTGCTGCAGTCGAACGTGAAGCGCATCCTGGCGTATTCGTCGATCGCGCATCTCGGATACCTGCTGGTCGCCTTCCAAGCGGCTACGCACGGACTGGCGGTGGAGGCGGTCACGTTCTATCTGGTGGCCTATTTCATCACCACGCTGGGGGCATTTGGCGTGGTCACTGTGCTGTCGCCCGAAGGACGCGACGCCGATTCGATCGACGATTACCGCGGGCTCTTCTGGCGGCGCCCCGGGCTCGCCGCCATCTTCACGGTGATGTTGATGTCATTAGCGGGGATTCCGCTGACCGCGGGCTTCATCGGCAAGTTCTACCTGCTGGCGGCGGGGACGTCTTCAAATCTATGGACGCTGGTGCTGGTCCTGATCGTCACCAGCGTGATTGGGCTGTTCTATTATCTGCGCATAGTGGTGGCGCTGTACGCGACGCCGGAACCGGGCGCCAAGCCCCGACTGGTCCCCGCAGCGCAGGCAGCGATCTCGCTCAGCTCTCAGGGCATTCTGTGGGTTCTGACCGCTCTCCTCGTCTGGTTTGGCGTCTATCCTGAACAATTGCTGGAACTTATCCGCTCCGCGGCGTCGCGGCTTGGGTGAGGGGCCTGCAGCGAGCAGAAGGCGCGGATTGCACCAAGATGGTGCAGTGTGCGAAGCGAGCCAAAATCGCCCAAAAGTGTATCGAGATATTTTGGCAGTTTTGATGATGACAAAGGACTTACGCGAGAAATTTCTCGATACGTGTATCGAGAAATGCCGTCCGGGGGCGCAGGCCGGAGTCAGGGGCCAAGCGAGAAACGGAGCGCTTATTCCATTGGACTTAGGGTGATCATTGGGACCAGACGGACAGTGCATCAACTCCGGATAAATTCCGGACGAGCGCAACCGAGACTCGATAGTCAAAGGAGAGAATGCGCGCGCAAGAGCGAATCAGAATGGACGGTGGACAGGCGGCTCTCCATCAACGGTCGGCACACAAAAAAGACGGGCCGTCCCGGCGGAACCGAGGACGGCCCGGTGAACCAGCAAGAGCTGGCGTGAGCTTTAGAAGTCCACCCGCAGGCCGAGCTGCATGGAGCGCGGGAGGTTGCCCTGGCTGTTGGTCTCGCCGAACGACGAACCGCTATAGACGTCGATGGCGGGACTCGACAGGATCGGGTGGTTGAAGACGTTGGCCGCGTCGACGGTCAGCGAAGCCTTGACGCGCTCGGTGACGAACAGGTTCTTCCCCACGGAGAAGTCCACATTCCAATACGGCCAGTTCCGCACCGAATCCCACGGAACGCGCGAGCCGGTTACCGGAAACTGCAAGCCCGCAAGCACGGCAGCAGGATCGGAGAAGGCGTTCGGAGTTCCCGAGCCACTGCGGCCGTGAACATGGAGGGTTGGAATGTTTCCGTACATGCAGCTGGCAGTGAAGAAGCTGCCGTAGTTTCCGAAGTCGGTTGAGGCGCACAGCGGGGCTCCGCTGAATGCAGTGAAGATGCCGCTGATGTGCCATCCGCCAACCACGCGATCGAGCACGTCGCTACCCGTGCTGAATTGCCGGCCCTTCCCGAACGGCAGATCGTACATGCCGAAGAAGTGGACGACATGGCGGTGGTCGGAGTAATCGGATGCCCTATCCAGGCCGATGTTGAAGGGGCTGTTGCTGGAGTACAGATACTGCTGGCCGGTGCCGAGGGTGCTGATATTGTGGGCCCACGTCCAGTCGCCCTGGAAGGTAAGGCCGTTGGAGAAAGCCTTACGTATGCTGAGGAACATGGCATTGTAATCCGAGCTGCCACCGTCGGTAGTCGGATTGGGTTCGAGGACCTGGAGGTTGTCGACGAAGTTGGGTGTATCGAAGTTCAACTCGAACATGGTGAAATCTTGCAGGTCGCTGTTGGCGATGTCGACGGGGTCATCGCCGGCCACCAAGGCCGTCCCGCCAGCACCGACCATGTTCTCGAAGAAGGGCTGCGGCGTTACGGCCTGTCCGGCGCGCAACTGATTCGCCAGGTTATCGAAGGCCTGGCCCAGAGTCTGGCCGCTAACCGGGTCCTTCCAGCCGTAGTAGGGAGAATTGAATCCCTCCGCTTGCGTCAGGTTGCGGCAGAAACGTCCG
>JBJKQB010000068.1:0-8900 GCA_046705825.1 Candidatus Acidiferrales bacterium | reverse complement strand
ACGGTACTCGATGCCAGTAGGCCGGGTCGGTACTAACCGCCCTGATCCCTGTATTTTGCGCTTGTTTTCCTTAATCATGCCCAATTAGATGCAGGGAGGGGCGAAAAAGTTTGCGATCTGCATCCCGGTTTTGGAATTTTGTCTATCCCTCGTATTCTCTATTCGATATGGAGGGGGAAGAACCTTCGAAATACCTCTTGGATCGCTTTTTTCGGTCGATTACCGTAACTCATTGGTGCAGCGGTACTTACGTGAGAATTGGGCATTCTTCCTGATTCGACCTGCAGTTTCGACGAGCTGAGGTCCCGCCAGATCGATCGCGGCGAAGTCCCCCCTGCAGTAAGCGCGGCCGAAGCGTGGCCGTTGCAATTCAGGCGGAACGTGCATAGGCTTGGGGGCTATTCAGGACACGTGCTATGGCTTCGCGAAGCTTTGAAATCGGGAAGATACGTATAGGCGGCGCCGCGCCTCTGTTCGTGATCGCGGGGCCGTGTGTCATCGAAAACGAGGACCATGCGAGCGCAATGGCTGACAGCTTGCAGTCCGCCGCGGAGGAAATGGGTTTTCCGCTGATCTTCAAGGCCTCCTACGACAAGGCGAACCGCTCGTCTCTATCGTCCTATCGCGGCCCGGGTCTGGAAGAGGGGCTGCGCATCCTCGCCAAGATCAAGCAGAACACCGGATTGCCGATCCTGACGGACGTGCACGACGTTTCGCAGGTTGGACCTGCGGCGGAAGTCTGCGATGTGCTGCAAATCCCTGCGTTTCTGTCGCGCCAGACGGACCTGCTGGTGGCCGCGGGGCGCACAGGGTGCGTGGTCAACATCAAGAAGGGACAATTCCTTGCGCCGCGCGAAGTCGGCAACGCCGCGGAAAAGGTAGCCAGCACCGGCAACGAAAAGATTATCCTGACCGAGCGCGGCAGCTCGTTTGGATACCAGAATCTGGTCGTGGACATGCGCTCGTTCCCGATCATGCGCAAATTCGGCTACCCGGTTGTGTTCGACGTGACGCACTCGGTGCAATTGCCGGGCGGGGAAGGCAAGTCGAGCGGGGGCCAGCCGGAGTTCATCGAACCGCTTGCTCGCGCCGGCGCGGCGGTGGGAATCGACGGTCTTTTTCTCGAAGTGCACGAGAATCCCGCGCAAGCGCTGTCGGACGGCACGAATGCGCTTCCGCTCGACCAGTTCCGTCCGCTGATGCGGAAGATCCTGCAGCTCTCGGCGCTGGCGCGCGAGTGGCAAATCCTGTGAATTGCGGAGCGAGTGCTTGAACATGTCCAGCCCTTCCAAATCCGGGAAGATTGCGAATGCGCCTCTGGCGACCGCCAAGCGCGTCCTGCAAATCGAGGCGGACGCCATTGGCAGCTTGATCGAGCGCCTGAACCACGATTTCGAGCGCGCGGTCGAAATCCTTTTCCGCTGCAAGGCCCGTGTGGTGGTGACCGGCCTGGGCAAGTCGGGGCTGATCGGACGCAAAATTTCCGCGACTCTGGCCAGCACCGGCACGCCATCGCTCTTCCTCCATGCGGCGGAGGCGCTGCACGGGGACCTGGGCATGCTGACGTCGGAAGACGTGCTGCTGGCGATCTCGCAAAGCGGCGAAACTGAAGAATTGGTGGCGCTGCTGGAATCCGTGAAGCGATTGGGCATTCATCTGATCACGCTCACCGCGCAACCGCGCTCGACCTTGGGTCAGGCGAGCGACGTTGTGCTGGACGTGGCGGTTCGCGAAGAGGCGTGTTCGCTCAATCTGGCGCCCACCGCTTCGACCGCAGCCACCATGGCTATGGGCGACGCGCTGGCCATTGCGCTGCTTGATCGCCGCGGGTTCAAGGAAGAGGATTTCGCCGCGCTCCATCCGGGCGGGCGCCTGGGGAAAAAGCTGCGCCGCATCGAAGCGCTGATGCACTCGGGCGACGATGTGCCGCGCGTGCTGGCATCCACGAAAATGCCCGACGTCATTTACGAGATGAGCCGCAAAGGCCTGGGTCTGACCGCGGTGACAGAGCCCGATGGCCGCCTGCTGGGCATTATCACCGATGGAGACCTTCGCCGCGTGATGCAGCAGCGCAAAGAAAATGTGCTCGAACTTTCCGCCGCGGACTGCATGACGCGTGACCCCGTCACGCTGCCGCGCTCGGAACTGGCCGCCAGCGCCCTGCGCTTGATGGAAGAAAAGAAAATCACGTCCGTGCTGGTTGTGGACGAGGTGAAGAAACTGGAAGGCGTGGTCCACATCCACGATTTGTGGACGCTGCAATTATTTTGACCCCCTGAAGAACCGGATTGTAGTCAGGCGGCATTTTGCGCCAGTGGCGGGAGCAAGCCCCCGGATTCCCTGGCGGTCGCACGAACAGAGAGGACTTGGAATGCCAATTCGTGAATTGAAATACCCTGCTCCGGTGATGCGGCGCGCGCGCAAAATTCGCGTGCTGCTGATGGACGTGGACGGAACCATGACCCCGGGCGTCGTTTGTTTGCTGGGCTTTTCGGACGGCAGCGTCACCGAGATGAAGGTCTTCAATGCGCACGACGGCGCCGGCATCAAGCTGGCGGGCATCATGGGCATTCGCACGGGGTTGATCACGGGGCGAACCTCGCCCGCCACAGCCCAGCGCGCGCGCGAGGGCGGCATGGAATTTGTGATTCAGGGGCAGGCCAGGAAGACGGAGGCGTACAAGGCGGTCCTGGTTCGCGCGGGAGTTACGGATGAAGAAGTGGCGTACGTGGGAGACGATCTGCCCGATCTGCCGCTGCTGCAGCGCGCCGGGCTGGCCGTGGCGGTAGCCGACGCCGCCTACGAAGTGAGGTGCACGGCGCATTACGTCACGGTGGCCAAGGGCGGGGAAGGCGCCATTCGCGAAGTGGTCGAGCTGATCCTGAAATCCCAGGGCAAATGGAAACAGGCGATCCCGCAGGCGATCGCGTAGGCCCGCGGCCCGCAGGCCGCAGGGGACCGCCACAGTTACTTGGCAGCACCGTAGTCGCTTCGTTACTTATTGCGTCTCTGCTCTGGAAGTGCAATAGTACATCACCCGAAGTTCTGGCGAGGCGAATCCAAAGTGAAAAGCAAAAAAGGTAAGGCTGCTTTCAGCGGGGACCGGCGGCGCAAGCATCGTCACTGGCAAGTGACGGTCTCCTATCACGACGGCGAGAAATTCGCTCGCGTGTACATCGATCGCGAGCGCGCCCAGCACTTTGCGGAGCGGCAAAAGCGCTCGCCCATGGTGAAATCCACGCGCGTGCACGAAGTGGACTGAGCGCACCCAATTCCCCCTTTGCATGGCTGGTAAGCACTCCGGAGCCGCCCTTGTCGTGTCCGGAGCGGCCATGCTATAAATGCCTTTGCCTAAGCGGGATTCGTATAGTGGTAGTACGCGACCTTGCCAAGGTCGAGGCGAGGGTTCGATTCCCTTATCCCGCTCCATTTTTTTCCGACACACTCAAGGGCTAAGCGCAGCAATTACCGGGCGCTGCCGGTGTGGGCAGTTTTGACGTCTCCGCAGAGTAAGGGAATTGCGGATGCGGTGCCAGTTGATTTGGTTTCTGAATGGAGGATTGTTCTTTGACGATGGAACGAACATTGGCAATCATCAAGCCCGATGCCGTGGGACGGAACCTTACGGGCGAAATCCTGAGCCGCATTCATGCGGCTAAATTTCAGATCGTGGCCATCAAGTCCCTGCGCTTGACCAAGATCGAGGCCGAGGGATTCTACGCCGTACACCGCGAACGCCCCTTCTTCAAGGATTTGACCGACTTTATGAGTTCCGGAAAAGCCGTGGTCATGGTACTCGAAGCGGAAGCCGCCATCGCCAGGTGGCGCGAAACCATGGGCGCCACGGACCCGGCCAAAGCCGCTCCGGGAACGATTCGCCGCGAGCTGGGCACCAGCATTCAGTACAACTGCACGCACGGTTCGGACGCCCCCGAAACCGCCGCCTTCGAGATTTCCTACTTCTTCGCCGGTTCCGAGCTGGTCTGAGCCGCGCAGCACGGTGACGTGAGGGGCCGAGCCGGCCCGGCCCGTGCGGGCAAGCTGAGACTCCCTACGAGTCGAAAGTTGAAAGTTCAAAGTTGAACCGGAGCGCGCCGTTGCGCTGCCCATTCTCACCAGATCTCGGTTGGCAAGCCATCGATCAACGAGAAGTGCTGGTCGAGCGTAATGAGAGCCAACCCATGCCGCACAGCTGTTGCCGCAATCCAGACGTCGTTTTGCGGAATTGGCTTGCCTTTGGCCCGCAGCGCGGCGTGAATGCGACCGTAATGATCCGCGATCTCCAGATCCCATGGAAGGATCGGGATCTCCTGGCAAATCCTTTGTACCTCGCCGAGGTTGAACGCCCGCCGCGACGACTGATGAGCTCCTGCGTAGAGTTCGCCGACGCTGATGAAACTGAGAAAACAGCGGAAGTCGTGGCCAATCCGCCACCGCAAGGTGGGGTCGCGCGCCATCAGCTTGATCAGCGCGTTCGTATCGATCAGAAATTCACCACTCGCTTGCATCGACGCGCCCACAGCAATCGTTGATGATCCGAATCATCTCGTCCGCGTCGTCCCTGCTAATTCTCCCCATGAGCTTCATCAGGGCCTCTGCGGTGGCACCCCGCTCCGTTCTTTCAGTCTCTCGCGGCCGGTTGTACTCGGTTTCATACCAGTCCAGCAGATTCTGGTATTTCTCGATCAGATCCTCTCGTCTTGGTGCAGTCCGTCCCTTCGCCCGCAGCGGGTGGAAGTCGTCTCCGCGTCGAAACAGGCGTCTGCGCCCTCTCGCCGTCCGCGTCAGCATACGATGGGTCGCGGGTCTGGGCAGCTTGGACGCTACGCAGTGAGTTGAAATATGTTGCGAAATGCCAGGGCGGCAAGCGCCTTCGGGATCTTCTAACTTCGCCTGCCGCGTGATCTCGGATTTCGAGAAGTCAGTACGTTCAGGGTGCGCGCGATGCAACAGCGCGGTCGCAACCCAAACTTGATCAGCAACCGTCATGAGCCTTGGATAACGGTGGATCGCTTCAGCCTCTGCTTTCATGAAATCCATCCTCCCTCAATGCCCTTATAGCATCCTGTGGCACTGAATGGCAATATATATGTGCCACTTATGTTATAGGTGCCATTCGAGGCGAGGGGGGGGGTGGCCGTTCCTTGTACGGTCGCGAAGCGTGCCTGACGTAAAATTGGCCCGTAACGGAGTCGGCGCTTGGGATCAAAACTACCCGTTTCTCCGCCGGACCAAGACGATCCAGCTTTCGACCTTGTCGGCTGCCTGACCGAAGCCGAGCTAATCGCTGGTTTGCGCCGCGCGCTTGCTGCTGATCAGCCGCTGGCAGTATCGCGCGATGGCCCAATCCTCCTGGGCGCGAATCACAAGAACGCGGGCGCGGGAGTCCGGCGCGGAAATGTCAGCGTCTGGCGCAGGGTGCGCGTTCATTTTGTCATCCAGCTTCAAACCCAGATAGCCGCGGTTCGCGCAGGCCGCGGCGCGAACCGCGGAGGAGTGCTCGCCAATGCCGGCGGTGAAGACGAGCGCGTCAATGCCGCCGAGCGCGGCCACCATCGCTCCGATTCCCGCCTGCAGGCGATGCACGAAAATATCGAACGCCAGCTTCGCGCGGGCATGACCCTGTGCCATCGCTTCCTCGATTTGTCGCATATCGCTGGAGAGGCCGGAGATTCCGAGCAAGCCCGATTGCGTGTTGAGCATCTCGTCCATGTGCTGTCCGCTGACTCCGTGCAGGGAAGCGAGATAGGTGAGGATGCCGGGGTCCACGGAGCCGGAGCGCGTCCCCATCATCAGCCCTTCGAGCGGCGTGAACCCCATCGTCGTATCGACGCTGCGGGCGTCGCGAACCGCGGCCAGCGAGCAGCCGTTGCCAAGATGGCAGGTAACGATTTTTAGCGAGGCAAGGTCGCGCTGAAGGATCTGGGCGGCGCGCTCGGCGCAGTACTGATGATTGATTCCGTGAAATCCGTAGCGGCGGATTCCTTGCGCAACCCAATCGTACGGGCCGGGATAAACGTAAGCGGCTTCGGGCATCCGGCTGTGGAATGCGGTGTCGAACACAGCGATCTGCGGGACCGCGCCGAGTCGCTCCTGAACCAGATCCATTCCCGCCAGCTCGGCGCGATTGTGCAGCGGCGCAATGAACGCAAACTGCGCAATCGCCGACTTTACTTCGGGCGTAATGAGGGCCGGTTCGCGGTAATTCGGGCCGCCGTGCACGACGCGATGCCCGACCGCGTCGATTTCAGCGGGACCCGAAATGACGCGCGTGCCGCCGGACCACAACGTATCGAGCAACTGCGCGATGGCGCGCTTGCGGGAAGCGGCCTGAGCGGTGCGGCGAACGTCTGCGCCGCGCGAGGTGCGGACGTGAATGGCCGCTTCCGGCTCAGCGATTTTCTCCAGCTCGCCGGCGTTCCATTCAATCGTGCCTTCCCACAGCGGCTGCGGCGGATCCCGCGGAACATTCGCGCCGATTTCGAACAGAGAGCTCTTCTGGCTGCTCGAGCCGGAATTCAGCACCAGAATTTTCATCGCTCAGTAGGGCCATTTCCACTCGCGGATTTCGGGCAGGTCGTCGCCGCGGTCGCGAATGTAATTGTTGTGTTCCACCAGCTTGTTGCGCAGGAACTGCTTGAAATGAGCGTTGATGGGCTGCAAGCGCGGCACGCGATCGACCGCGTCGCCCGCCAGATGGAAGCGGTCGAGGTCATTGCGCACGGTCATGTCGAAAGGCGTCGTGGTGGTGCCTTCTTCCTTGTAGCCGCGGACGTGAATGTTGTCGTGATTCGTCCGGCGATACGTGAGGCGGTGGATCAGCCAGGGGTAACCGTGATAGGCGAAAATCACCGGACGATTGACGGTGAAAATGGAATCGAAATCGCGGTCGGAAAGCCCGTGCGGATGTTCCGTGGAGGGCTGCAGGGTCATCAAGTCCACGACGTTCACCAGGCGAATCTTGATGTCGGGAAAATGCTGGCGCAGCAGATCGCTGGCCGCCAGTGTTTCGAGCGTAGGAACGTCACCCGCGCAGGCCATGACCACGTCGGGCTCGCTGCGGTCGTCCGTGGAGGCCCAATCCCAGATTCCAATTCCCACGGTGCAATGCTTGATGGCCGCGTCCATGTCCAGCCACTGCAAAGCAGGCTGCTTGCCCGCGACAATCACGTTGACGTAGTTGCGGCTGCGCAGGCAGTGGTCCGCGACGGAAAGCAGGCAGTTCGCGTCGGGCGGCAGGTAGACGCGCACAACGTCGGCCTTCTTGTTCACCACATGATCGATGAACCCTGGATCCTGATGGCTGAAGCCGTTGTGGTCCTGGCGCCACACGTGCGAACTCAGAAGATAATTCAGCGAAGCGATGGGGCGGCGCCAGCGAACCTCGCGGATGGTTTTCAGCCATTTGGCGTGCTGGTTGAACATCGAATCGACGATGTGGATGAAGGCTTCGTAGCAGGAAAAAAAGCCGTGGCGCCCCGTGAGCAAGTAGCCTTCCAGCCAGCCCTGGCACATGTGCTCGCTGAGGACTTCCATGACGCGCCCGGTGGCTGAGAGATGCTCGTCGGTCGCAATGATGGGCTCCATGAAAACCTTGTCGGTGGCCTGATAGACGGCGTCGAGCCGGTTTGAGGCGGTCTCATCCGGGCCGAAGATGCGGAAATTGTTGGATTCCGCGTTCAGCTTCATGACGTCGCGGAGGAACCCGCCGAGGACGCGCGTCGCTTCCGCGTAAGAGGTGCCGGGCTTCGCCACCTCGATCGCGTATTTGCGGAAGTCCGGCATGACCAAATCGTTTTCGACCAGGCCGCCATTCGCATTCGGATTCGCGCCCATTCTGCGGTCCCCCTTGGGCGCGAGGTCCGCGAGCTCAGGGATGAACTTCCCGTTTTCGTCGAAGAGCTCTTCCGGGTGATAGCTTTTCATCCAGTCTTCGAGAATCTTGATGTGAGCCGGCTTGGAGGCGAAATCCGTAACGGGGACCTGATGGGCGCGCCACGTGCCTTCCACCGGTTTCCCATCGACCTCTTTCGGGCCGGTCCATCCTTTCGGCGAACGCAGAACGATCATGGGCCACGCGGGAACGCCGGAAGCGCGGCCGGAGCGCGCGTTGTCCTGGATCGAGCGAATTTCCGGGATAACGATGTCGAGCGTGTGGGCCATGAGCTGATGCATTGTTTCGGGCTCGTGGCCCTCGACGAAGTAGGGTTTGTAACCGTAGCCGTTGAAGAGCTGCGTCAATTCCTCGTCGGTCATGCGGCCAAGCACGGTGGGATTGGCGATTTTGTAGCCGTTCAAGTGCAGGATGGGAAGCACAGCGCCATCGCGCGCGGGATTCAGGAATTTGTTGGAGTGCCAGCTGGTCGCGAGCGGGCCGGTTTCTGCTTCGCCGTCGCCGACCACGCAGCAGACCAGGAGATCGGGATTGTCGAAGACAGCGCCGTGCGCGTGCGCCAGCGAGTAACCCAGTTCACCGCCTTCGTGAATCGAGCCGGGCGTTTCCGGGGCGGCGTGGCTGGGAATTCCACCGGGAAACGAAAACTGTTTGAAGAGCAGGCGCAGGCCCTCTTCCGTTTGCGGAATGTTGGGATAGAGCTCGCTGTAGGTGCCTTCCAGAAAAGTGTTGGCCACAATGCCGGGCGCGCCGTGGCCCGGGCCGGTCACATAGATGACGTTGAGATCGTACTTTTTGATCGCGCGGTTGAAGTGGACGTAGATGAAATTCAGTCCGGGGGTCGTGCCCCAGTGCCCGAGCAGGCGCGGCTTGATGTGCTCGAGCTTGAGCGGTTCGCGCAGCAGCGGATTGGCGAAAAGATAGATTTGGCCAACCGAAATGTAATTGGCGGCGCGCCAATAGGCGTGCATCTTGCGCAATTCTTCGGAGGACAAGGGTTGTTGAG
>JBJKQB010000067.1:0-3780 GCA_046705825.1 Candidatus Acidiferrales bacterium | reverse complement strand
GCGGCAGCGGCGAGGCTCGTTGGTGGACGGGCTGGATGAATTCCGAAAACAAGAGCAGAAGCGCAACGGTTGCAAGAAAGCGGCAGCCCTTCGACTGCGCTCAGGGTAAGCGGGATGACACATGGCGGAATTGGGACGCTAACAGTTGAAGGTCAAAAGTTAAAAGTTAAAAGTTCAAGAAAGCGGCAGCGCGCTGCCGCACTCCAAAGCGGCCTGCGGCCGCAGAAGAAACCCCACACGACCGGACCGCGCGGGCGGGGCGAGCCTTCGAGACTCAGGCCAAGGCAGCGCCTCTAAAAGCGGAAAGGCGGAAAAGCAGATCCCTCACCCCCGTTCGCAAAAAACGCGAGCGGGTTCGGGATGGCACGCGCGCTTAAGCGACGGCGGCAACTGAGCGAGGGCGATTGAGTGCGACGTCAAAATGAAATTCGGATGATACAATCGCGGTTTGCGGAAGAAGAGCCAATCCCGGCATGCAGTGAAGCCCGCCGAAGCAGCGAGCGAGGCTCAAACCACTCGCTCCAATAGCGCCGCGCAGGCTGAACCGGCGGCCGGCGCGGGTGCTGCTCGCGAAGCGATCGAGACGCGCGTCGACGTCAATTCCCCCGCCTTCGAGAAAAACAGCCGGCAAATGATCGACCGGCTCACCCAGATCAAAAACGAAGAAGAAGACATTCGCCAGGGCGGCGGGGCGAGAGCGATCGAGTCGCAGCACAAGAAGAGCCGGCTAACCGCGCGCGAGCGCATCGCGAAGCTGATCGACGCGGGGACGGAGCTGTTCGAGCTGGGACTCTACGCCGCGTACGAGATGTACGAGGAATGGGGCGGGGCGCCGGCGGCGGGAACGGTGACTGGCCTTGCGCAGGTTTGCGGGCGGCGCGTGATGATCATCGCGAACGACGCGACAGTGAAGGCAGGCGCGTTTTTCCCGATGACGGCGAAGAAAGTGATCCGCGCGCAGAACATCGCCATCGAAAATCGCATCCCCACGATCTATCTGGTCGACTCGGCGGGCGTTTTTCTTCCGCTGCAGGAGGATGTGTTTCCGGACACGGATGATTTTGGGCGCGTATTCCGCAACAACGCGGTGATGAGCGCGATGGGCATCCCTCAGATCACCGCGATCATGGGCATGTGCGTGGCGGGCGGCGCGTATCTGCCGGTGATGTGCGACCACATTTTGATGACGGACGGGAGCGGCCTTTTTCTGGCCGGGCCGGCGCTGGTGCAGGCGGCGATCGGGCAGAAAACGTCGGCCGAGGAGCTGGGCGGGGCGAAAATGCACGCGCAGATCAGCGGGACGGTCGATTTCCGCGAGAGGGATGACGAGGCTTGCTTGCGGCGGCTGCGATCGCTGGTGGAAAAAATGGGGCATCCGGCGACAGCGCGGTTCGATCGCACGGCGGCGCGCCTGCCGGCGCATCCCGCCGAGGAAATCTACGGAATCTTTTCCGCCGATCCTTCGAAGCAGTACGACGTGCGCGAGGTTCTCGCGCGCATTGTGGACGCGAGTGAGTTTGAGGAATATCGCGCGGAATTCGGCGAGACAGTGGTGTGCGGGTACGCGCGAATCGGGGGCTGGGCGGTGGGTATCGTGGCCAACAACCGGCAGCACGTGACGGTGTCCGCGCCGGGAACAGGGGAGCGGCGGCTGGAGTTTGGAGGAGTGATCTACACGGAGTCGGCGGACAAGGCCGCGCGTTTCATTCTCGACTGCAATCAGAATCTGGTGCCGCTGGTATTTTTGCACGACGTGAACGGCTTCATGGTGGGGAAGGAAGCGGAATGGAGCGGGATCATTCGCGCGGGCGCGAAGATGGTGAACGCTGTGGCGAACAGCGTGGTGCCGAAGATCGCGGTGATTTGCGGCGGGAGTTTTGGGGCAGGGCACTATGCGATGTGCGGGAAGGCGTACGATCCACGGTTCATTTTTGCGTGGCCGACGGCGCGGTATGCGGTGATGGGCGGGGATTCGGCGGCAGGAACGCTGGTCGAAATCAAGGTGAAGCAGCTGGAGCGCGAAGGGAAGAAGCTGAGCGAGGCGGAGAAGAAGGAACTGTACGAGTCGATTCGCGCCACCTACGAACATCAGAGCGATCCGCGGTACGCGGCGGCGCGTCTGTGGGTGGATGCGATCATCGATCCAGCGCATACGCGGGAAGCGTTGATCGAAGCGCTGGAGGCGGCGGCGTTGAACCCGGAAGTAGCAGAATTCAAGACGGGCGTGTTGCAGACGTGATGCGAAAGCGGTCGATTCCCATGCTGCTGCTTGCTGTGGCCGCCTGGCTTCTGGCCTGGCGAATGACTGAGGTTGTGATGCTCACAGCGGTTGGATATAAGACAGGCGGCGCGTTTTCAGCGGCAACCACCCTGAGATTAACCGGCCTACTGGCGCTGCTCTCGTCGTTTGTTGGACTGTTCTGGCTGGCCGCGGACTTCTTGCATTGGATCAAGGGAAGAGGACAGTGACGCCAACGGATTCAGTCACCATTGTGGAATGCCCGCGGGATGCCTGGCAGGGGCTGGCGGAGATCATTCCAACCACCGAAAAGATTCGATATTTGAAAACACTCGTATCGCTCGGCTTTTCGCATATCGATGCGATGAGCTTCGTTTCGCCCAAACATGTGCCGCAAATGGCGGACAGCGAAGCGGTGATGAAGGAACTGAGCGGCGCGCGATTACCCACGGGAGAAGCGCCGGAGATCATCGGGATCGTCGTGAACGAGAAGGGGCTGGAACGCGCGCTGGCCACGCCGGGAGTGACGACGGTCGGGTATCCGTACTCGATTTCCGCGTATTTCCGGCGGGCGAATGCGAATATGTCGCGAGCGGAGTCGCGCGAGCTGGTGGAGAAGCTGCGGCGCGAGACAAAAGCTGCGGGACGCAAGCTGGTGGTGTACATTTCTATGGCGTTTGGCAATCCCTACGATGAACCCTGGGGCCCGGAAATCGTGGAAGACACGCTCGTCTGGCTGAAGGATATCGGCGTGCGGATCGTTTCGCTGGCGGACACGGTGGGCACCGCGTCGCCGCACGACGTTGCGGAACTGTATCGCTCGGTGCAAGGGTGCGTGGCGGGAATCGAGATCGGCGTGCATTTGCACAGCCGTGCGGAAGGCGCGGCGGAAAAAGTGCTGGCGGCGTATGAAGCGGGCTGCCGGCGGTTTGACGGCGCGCTGACCGGGCTGGGAGGATGTCCGTTCGCAGGCGACGCGCTGGTCGGAAATATTCCGACAGAAACGGTGCTGACGACACTGGCGGCGCGCGGCGTGTCCACAGGAATCGACACGAAGTCGCTGGCGATTGCTTGCGCCATGACGCATGAGTTGCGCGAGCGATACGCGCACGCGGGCAAGGCGGGCGCGGCGGAAGCGTCGAAACCGAATTGAGGGGAAACGTACCGCAGAGGCGCTGGGGACACAGAGGAAAGGAAAATGCCTTACGAGACACTCATAGTCGAGACAGCGGGCGAAGTAGTGACGATAACGCTGAATCGTCCGGAAAAGCGCAACGCGATCTCGAGCAAGATGATCGAGGAGCTGCTGGCCGCGCTGAATGAGGTCGAGACGGGGCCGGCGCGTGTCGGCATCCTAACCGGCGCGGGAAAGGCGTTCTGCGCGGGCATGGATCTGGACGGCCTGCGCGCGATCGCCACGCAGTCGCCGGAGGAAAACGTGGAAGACTCGCGGCGAATGGCGAAAATGTTCTACCGCATTTTCAGTTTTCCGAAGCCGTTGATCGCGGCGGTGAACGGAGCGGCCATTGCGGGCGGCTGCG
>JBJKQB010000066.1:0-4601 GCA_046705825.1 Candidatus Acidiferrales bacterium | reverse complement strand
GCGTTGTTGTCCACGTCGGGTGCGCAGTTTTCCGATCCGCCCGCTTCGTTGTTGAGCTGATTCTGGGTGACGCTGCTCCACTGCGGGAACAGATTCTCAAAGAAAGGAATGGGCTGGATGGCGGATGTCGGGGTGTTGTTGACGGCGGCGACCGAAAGCATTTTGGCGGCCTGGAAGTAGGTCATGTGGCTGGCCGGATCGGTCAGATTGGCGGGCATGGCGAGGTCGACCTGCATGGGCAAACGCCTGCCGACGCTGCCCACGTAGGAAATCTGCAGCGAAGAGTTGGAGCTCAACTCGCGGGAGATGGAGAAATTGAATACATGGGCGTAGGGCGTCTTCAACGATTGGTCCAGACCCCAGTTGATGGCGAACGCGCTGTTGCTCGGAGTGTAGGGGAAGCCTCCGGTGGGCGCAGGTCCGAACAAGCATCCCGGGCCGTTCAAGGAAGCGCAGGGCGGAGGCAGGCAGGTGGGGCAGGTAAAGCGCGGGGCATTCGAGGGAGTAACGACGCCCGCCGGATTGCCGACGTCCGTGGACAAACCGAACGAGCCGTGCTGATCGAAGGTGTTGACGATCGGGATGCCGAAGTGGTCGAACATGATGCTGTAGCCCCCGCGAATCGTGAATTGGTCCTTGCGCCCGAGAATCTTCGAGAGCCAGCCATCGCCCGTGTCGGGAGCCCAGGCCACCGCGACGCGAGGCGAGAAGTCCTTGTGATCCCAGTTCCACAGGCCGGGCCCATTGTTGGCGGGTCCGCCCAGAATGAAGGAGATTTCGCCGGCGTTATTGGCGGGCTGTCCCTCGGCCGCCAGCTTGGCGGTGTTGTTGAACCATTCGGCGACATTCTGATTGCTGCAGGTGCTGCCGGAAGCCACACAGGGTGAAACCTGCAGCCCGTTGGTCTCGTAGGGCGGTTGTTCGAGCACCCAGCGCAGGCCGTAGGTTACGGTGAGACGAGGCGTGATGCGCCAGGCGTCCGACCCGTAAAACTCGTAGTCGTTGACGGCGTAGCGGCGATTGATGGGTGTGCCTTGGGCGAGGGCGGTCCCGCTGCGATCGAAATTGTAGATACCGTCGCCCTCGGCCAGTATGCCCAGGGAAATGGCAGCGGCGCTGTCATAGCTCGACGCAAAGTTCGAATTCACCTGCGGGTACCCGTTGTTGGCGGGGTTGAGCGGGCTGGGATTGCCCGGCTCGGAGAGGCCCGCTGTGTTGAGGTACACGACGTTGGTCTGCGCATCGGAAAAGGAGTTCTGATAGCTCGTATGGTTGTTGCGAATCAGAAAGATGTCGCTACCGAACTGCAGGGTGTGATTTCCCTTGGTCCAGTTCAGGCTGTCGCTCAACTGATTCACCGGCACGAAGTAGAGCACGGAGCGAGTGAAGGGAGTCAGGGTATCAATCCCGTTCAGAAAGACGGCGGGCTGGAATGAAGCGCCGGCGTTCTGGCCGCCCTGCCGGATCCAGCCCCAATGGAACTCGTTAATCAGGCTAGAGGACAGAATCGACGTGAGACCTAGGGTTGAACCCTTGCTGTCGTCGAGCAAGGTGTTGGCGGCCGATTGACCCGGGAATTCCTGGGCCTGGGGCTGCTTGTCGTTCTGGGTTTGGCCGCGCCAGAAGAGATCTTCCGAGCCGCTGGAGGTGATATGCCAGTCCACGCGGGAGATGTAGGTGTTGAAGCTGGCGTCTTCATTGGAGGCAAAGCGGTAACCGGCCGTGTTCACGCCATCGCCGACGGTGAAGTCGTTGGGATTCGGGTACTGAGCCAGGACTTGGGTGACAGCAGAATCGGGGCCGATGCCCTGAGGATCCATGGTGGTGATCTGCGAGGAACTGAGGGCGTAATAACCCGTGGGGACCCCGCTGACGCCATTGACGGTTCCACCAGGGCAGCTTGTCGCATCCTGGCATTGGTACTCGATAATCCCCTGGCGCAGGCTGGCCGTGGGAACGGTGCGCACCACACTCTCGCCTTGCGCATCGCGGCGGCCCTCATAATTGAGGAAAAAGAACAGGCGGTTGCGCATGACTGGGCCGCCGAAAGTCGCGCCGAAAACGTTGCGCAAGAGCTTCGGACGCTCATTCGCCTGTCCATTGCTCAATTGCGAGTATTTCAAGAAGGGATCGTTGGCGCTGAAAATCGTATTGCGGTTGTACTCGTATGCCGAGCCATGAAAGCTGTTGGTGCCGCTCTTGGTGACCAGCGCGACCTGCGCGCCGCTGGAATAACCGGAACTGGCGTTGGGGTCGGCGGTGGTGACGCGGAATTCCTGGACCGAGTCGGGAGGCACGGTCAGCACGCTGGTAAAGGCGTAGCCATTGTTCTGGTCGTTGACGCCGATGCCGTCCAGTGTGACGTTGGACTGATCGCTGCGCATGCCGTTGACTGCGCCGCTGCGCGTGTCCGTGTCAGCGTTCAAGTTGTTGCCCAGGTAGGCGACACCCGGTTGCAGGCTGAGCAACTGAACGACGTTGCGATCGGCAATGGGTAACTGCGAAATCTGATTGTCTTCCAGGGTGTTGCCCAGCGAGGCGTCGGTGCGATTGATCAGCGGGACGGAGGCGCCTTGGACCGTAACCTTGGTGGCCACGCCGGTCAATTGCAAGTGGATGTTGAGGGTGGAAGGCGTGCTGACGACCAGGGTCAAATTGGCCGTCTTGAATGGCAGGAAGCCCTGCGCGTCTGCCTGCAAGACGTAGTTCCCGGGCGGCATGTCAAGGAATTGGTAGAGTCCGGCGCTATTGCTGGTGGTGGTGCGCATCAGCCCCGTGGCTGTGGCGGTGAGCGTGATTTTGGCGTTGGGGACAGCGGCGCCGGAAGGATCCGTGACGCTGCCGTTCAGCTGGCTGGTGGACTGCGCGAACGCCAAGGTGGCGACCAGCGCCACAGCCGCGAAAGCCCAGACCGCGCGCGCGACTGCCTGCCTGCAGCGGGCTGCAGCGCGAAGCCCATACCACCCGCTTACGCCCGATCGCCGAGACATCTGCATCGTAGTCATAGCTTTCACCCTCCCGGAAAGGACAAATGTGCGCTCACACCCGTGCCTTTGCCTCTGCTGAAGCTTGAATGAGTTACACCACCCCTGCTTCACTCCACCCGTCCATACACCCCTGCGCCCGGTTGTGCGCCCGAGCGCGCGAGAAACGATGGCGGGAATCCTACTGGGGAGAAGCGAAGAAATCAATGCAAATTCAAGCGGCGGGTCCGAGCGCCAGACCGCCAGCGGGGCGGCGTAATGCGCAAGTTCAGTTAGGAGTTGGTTCAAGCGCGAAAAAAAACGGCAGGGTCAATCCCACTGCTTCAATTTGGGCCAAATGTGTTTGAGGGGCCGCTTGATGCCCCGGCAGTAGAAGACATCGAAATGTTCGTAGGGCATGGAGTAAGGGTCGTAGACGGTGCCCACCTTCTGCACGCTGGTGAAGAGCTGCTGCAGCCGCGACGCGCGATCGTCCATCACGATCATGCTTTCGCCGGTGTAGTCGCGCGATCCCCACAGGAAATAGCTTTGGTGCGCGCTGATGGCGGGCGGCAGGCCGAATTGCGGGCCGAACAGGTCGATGGCGCCGGCCTGGCCGTAGTTCTGGCCGAAAATGGCGGTTTTCGCCCGCACATCCGGCGGCAAGCCGTTGTAGGCGCGCGCGACCACCGCGGTCATGTTCTTCCAGCCAAACTGGTCGGCGAAGATTTGCGGCAGCGGCCCCAGGGCATGGTTTTCGATGCGGGGCTGCTTGACGTGCAGCGCCTCTACGTAGCGGATATACGTTTGCGGTGGCAGAACGGGAATCGCCAACGGCGCGAACACGATGCCGGCTGCAATCATCAGCGAAGGATACGCGAATTTGATCCAGGTGAGGTGCGGCTTTTCGAGCCACGCTTCCCAGATCACCCCGCCAGCCGCGAACAGCAGGGGAAAGATGGGAAACAGGTAGTACACCCGCGGGTTCGTGGTGACGATCACGACGCCAGTGAAAATCGAGGCCCAGCCCAGCGCGCGAAATTCCTGGCCGCGTTTCGAGAAGAAAAACCACAGGCCCGCGAGCCAGACGGGAAGTGTCAGCGGAAGCATCGCCTGAATTTCCTCGGCGAAAAAGCGGACGAAGCCGAGCGAGACGTTGCGCCCGCTGCGGCGAATGTTGGCCTGCAACTCGAGGAAGGGGAAATGGTGTTGGACGTTCCACCACAGATTCGGGGCGAAAATGAGAAAGGCGATGGCGCCGCCAATCCAGGGCCAGGGGCTGGCGAGCAGGCGGCGTTGTTTGGTCAACAGCAGCCCGAGAACGATGCCAGCGCCAAAAATGAGCATCGAGTACTTGTTCTCGAGACCTACCCCGGAAACGATGCCGAACCAGATCCAGAGCCGCGGGTTGCCCGTCTTGATGATGCGGATCAGCAGGTAAGCGCAGGCCATCCAGAAGAGTGGCTCGAAGGCATTCATGGTCAGCAGGTTGTCCATGAGGAGAATCCCTGGCGCGACCAGGACGGAAATGGCAGCGAGGGCTTGGGCAAAGCGTTTCCCGCCCAGCTCGCGGGCGATGATGGCGGTCAACGCGACCTCGGCGGCACCAGCCAGAGCCGGAAGCAGGCGGATCGCGGG
>JBJKQB010000065.1:0-11759 GCA_046705825.1 Candidatus Acidiferrales bacterium | reverse complement strand
ATGCCGGGCACCGCGTGCTGCGCAAAACGTATCACGAAGCTCGCCACGCCCACTTGCGCCCCCACATAAAAAAACTGCGCGAGGACGCCCTTCACCAGATGTGGATGAGCCAGCACGCTCCCTCCTGATTTCCCGGCAGGCGAGGCGACAGGATGATCGTGCGCTCTTTCCATGTCATCGGGCAGGTGTGTGAGACCGATCACGACCGCCATGCACAGAAAGATCGCCGCAATGACCACGTAAGGCAGCTTCACCGAACTGGCCTCGGCCGCGCGGTAGGCGTGCAGCTTGGCCGCGCTCATCGCCGCGACCTGCGCCGGTGAGTATTCCGTCCCGCTCAGGATAAACAGTCCCCCTATGACAGGTGCCGCGACGGCGCCCACGGCGTTGAAGGATTGCGCGAAATTCAAGCGGCGCTCGGAACTGCCCGCCGGGCCGAGAATCGTGACGTAGGGATTCGAGGCGACTTCGAGGAAGCTTTGCCCGCACGCCATCACGAACAGCGCGACGAGGAAGAACCCGTAGACGCCGATCATCGATGCGGGCACAAACAGCAGAGCGCCGCTCGCGCACAGCAGGAGCCCCGTGAGGATGCCTCGCTTATAACCGATGCGCTCCATCAGCCACCCGGCGGGAAAAGCGGCGAGGCAATAGCCGCCGAAGAAGGCCATCTGGATGAAGGAAGACTCGAAATCGTTCAGCCCGAACGCGCTGCGGAAGTGGGGAATCAGAATGTCGTTCAGGTTGACGCCCAACGCCCAGAGAAAGAACAGCGTCGTGATCAGCGTCAGCGGGACCAGAAACCTGCGTTCGGTCAACGGCACGGGCATCTTTGCTGTCGATCTCCGATCGGTTGATGGAGCCGCCATCGGATCTCCTGGAAACGCGTCTCAGGCTGCTGCCCTTCCGTTTTTGGGCGGTCTCGATTGTAAAGGCGGAGGCGCGGAAATGCGAACAGGTCTAATTTTCATTCTCACGCGAGGGTGCAACGGCGGCTGACTTATAATCGCCGTCGTTTGCACGGGCAATACGCGAATGCATTTTCCAGGAGAAACGGCATGAGCGCTGAACGCCGGGAATTGCTGAAGCTGGGCGCAATCGGAGCCGCGGGTTCTCTGCTGGCGCCTGCGGGAAAGTTGTATGGCGCGGCCGCGCCCGCGCGGGGGCCCGCGGCGTTCGATGTGCTCGCATTCGGCGCCAAGGGCGATGGCAGGACGATCGACACTCCCGCCATCAATCGCGCGATCGACGCTGCAGCCGCCGCCAGGGGCGGAACCGTACAATTTCCGGCCGGCTCGTATCTCTGTTTTTCGATCCACCTGAAGAGCAATGTCAGTCTTTATCTCTCTCCGGGAGCGACCATCGTCGCCGCAGAAACGCCTTCATCCGGCCGGGGCGGCTACGATCGGCCGGAGCCAAATCCGTGGGACATCTATCAGGATTTTGGCCACAGCCATTGGCACAACAGCCTGTTCTGGGGCGAGGGCGTTTCGAATATTTCGATTCTTGGGTCCGGTCGCATCTGGGGCAAGGGCCTCAGCCGCGGTTCAGGGGACAGGACGCTCGCCGCGGGCGTTGGCAACAAATCGATCGCCCTGAAGAATTGTCACAACGTGACGCTGCGGGACTTTTCCATCCTCCACGGCGGCCATTTCGGCATTTTGGCCACCGGCGTCGACAACCTCACCATCGACAACCTCCTGATCGATACGAATCGCGACGGCATGGACGTCGATTGCTGCCGCAACGTGCGCATCTCGAATTGCACCGTGAATTCGCCCTGGGACGACGCCATTTGCCTGAAAAGCTCTTACGGCCTTGGCACCGCGCGCTCCACCGACAATGTCACCATCGCCAACTGCTACGTGACCGGCGGCTATCAGGAAGGCACGCTGCTTGCCGGAACTTGGAAGCGGTTCGCGCCCGAGGAGAAGGTTTCCCGCAACGGCCGCATCAAGTTCGGAACGGAAAGCAACGGCGGCTTTCGCAACATCACCATCGTCAACTGCGCGATCGAGGATTGCCGCGGCATTGCCCTGGAAACGGTGGATGGTGGAATCCTGGAAGATGTTTCGATCAGCAACATCACCATGCGCGGCATCGTTGACGTTCCCTTCTTCCTGCGCTTGGGCGCTCGCATGAGAGGCCCCGCGGGAGCGAGCATCGGCCAGCTCCGTCGCGTGCTGATCAGCAACGTGGTCGCGTCGGTCTCGAACCCGCGCCAGGCCGCCATCGTCACCGGCATTCCCGGCCACAACATTGAGGAAGTCCGGTTCAGCAACATCCAGCTAGTTGTTCCGGGTACTGGTACCAAGCAAGAGGCCGCCATCCAACCTCCCGAACTGGAACATCACTACCCCGAACCCGACGACTTTGGCCCCATCCCTGCCTATGGATTTTTCCTGCGCCACGTAAAAGGGATCGAACTCCGCGATGTCGCAATCCGCTACGCGCAACACGACGCCCGCCCCGCCTTCGTCTTACTTGATGTCGATGGAGCAGAATTTGCAGCGATCAAGATTCAACACGGTGTGAGCCCTACGTGGGAGCTGAGCAACGTCAAGGATTTCGGCATAAGCCAGAGCCGTCCATTCCCCGACACATACTTGGAATCGGTGCAGCAGAAAACGTTGTAAGCCAAGAGCGTCTGCTCGTGCGTGGTTCGCCTCCGGGGTCCCCAAAACACAGTTCGGCGCCTGTGACCTGTGTCACGCGCCCGCGTGATAACTGTCATTGTTGCCGCGCCTGCCCTGGTGTTGCATGTCGCAGAAGGGGCGGGGAATGTCCTATCGGCGGGCGGGTTGGGTAGTAGCCACTATCTTCTTATTCTTGTGTGTGTTACGGAGCGTTGCCTCGCTCGGTCCCGCGGTAGGAGATGGCCAGAATGCGGCGGCAGGATCATCTTTGCCTGACCTGATTTTCGTCCAGACTCGAAAGATCGTTGTGGGGGGCTGGGCGGGACGTTTCCCGCAGGGTAGTCAACTGATGCGCCTCGACTTGGCAAAAGGGACGGCTGGCGTCAACAACCTGACGCCACGCTTCTTTGCCGCCGCGGACCCACAGGTTTCGTTTGATGGACGGCGGGTGCTGTTTTCCGCTCAACGAACTCCGGGAGAACACTGGCAGGTCTGGGAGATGAATGCGGACGGATCAGGAACAAAGCAGATCACGAAGTGTCCAGCGGATTGCCTGCGGCCCGACTACCTGCCTCAGAACGAGATTGTGTACACCGCGCGTGCAGTGCGCGGCGGCGTGGATGAATGGCGCCTGGTTGTGGCGAAGAACGATGGCAGCGAGGCGCGGCCAATCACGTTTGGACCGGGAGATTTCGAAACGGAGGCCGTTCTGCAAAATGGGCTGATCCTTGCCTCGGCGTCATGGCCACTCGATGCCAGCGGACCACAAGCGAAAACGAGGGTGCTGTACACCATCAAGCCGGACGGCACCGAGCTTGAATCGCTGCGGTATGAACGCGACGCCGCCGGAAGCGGTGCGGACGCTGCCGAGTTGGACGATGGATCAATCGTGTTTGAGAGAACCAGCGCGGGCCAGGCAGCTGAAGGCGGCACGCTGACCGAAATCAAGCCTGGAGCCTTGCGCGGCGTGCCGCTCGGGCCGCAAACCGCCATGAGCTGGTCGCCGGCTGATTTGACGGGGGACGAACTCGTTGTGGCGCGATGGATGATGGGGCAAGCGAGCCACAGCGGAAGATTCGACCTGTACAGCTTTGCCCGGAGCAGCGCGAGTTTTAACCGGCTCATCTACAGCGATCCGCCTTTCTCCAGCGTGCAGCCGGTTCCGCTGAAACCTCGCCCCGCGCCGAAGTGGTTCTGGAGCCTGGTGCAGCCGGAGTCGAAGACTGCACGCCTGATCTGTCTGGATGGTTATTTGGCGGGGGATGAGCCGACCGGACGTATCAACGGCACGATAGCTCGGGTCCGCGTTCTGACCTTCGATGCCGTGTCGAACACGGTGAAGCCGCTTGGGGAAGCGCCGGTCGAGAGAGACGGGTCGTTCTACGTCGCGGTTCCTCCCGACCGGCCGGTCCGGTTCGAGTTGCTGGACCCTCAAGGGCACGTTCTTCGGGCGCAGAAAAGTTGGGTGTGGGCGCGTCCGGGCGAAGACCGCGGCTGCTCGGGCTGTCACCAGGACCGAGCCGTCGCTCCGCAAAACCAGTGGCCGCTCACGTTAATGCGTTTCGACACACCGACGCCGCTGGGAGTCGCAAGCAGTTCCCGAGCGAAGCCATGAGCGAGCAGCGATGAATGGGCGATTTCAGCAGCGAATCCTTCCGATTGCCGCAGCGTTGATAGTCGTTTGCGCCGCAACCTACGGGCGGCGGGAGCGTTCCGCGTTCGCAACAGCGCAAGCGTTTCCGCAATACGAGGACGTCACGGCCAAAGCTCATATCGATTTCCGGCACTCGTTCGGAGAGCAGAAGCTTAGCTCGATCATGGAGTCCACCGGTTCGGGCTGCGCGTGGTTCGATTACAACAACGATGGCCTGCTCGATCTGTACGTGTTGAGCGGGCGGCATATCGATGGCGTAACGAACCATTCGGATCCCGACGGCGTGAATGCGACGAATCACCTGTACCGCAACAACGGCGATGGCACCTTTACCGATGTGACCCAACAAGCGGGCGTAAGCGGCAACGGTTTTGCCATGGGAGTCACCGTCGGCGATTTCGAGAACGACGGTTACGAAGACATCTATGTGACGAATTGGGGTTCTTCCATTCTCTACCACAACAACGGCGATGGGACCTTCACCGATATCACCGAAAAAGCCGGAGTGCAAAATCACCATTTCGGCGTGGGCGCGGCAGCCCTCGATTACGACCGCGACGGCCGCCTGGACCTCTTCGTAGGCAACTACCTGAAATACGATCCGAATGCGAAGGAACCATTCTATTCGGCGGAAGCATTTCCGGGCCCGCTGGACTACGACCCCGACACAAACCGCCTCTTCCACAACAACGGCGATGGAACGTTTACGGAGGTTTCAAAAGAGTCGGGAATCGGCAGCATCCCGGGCCGCGCCATGGGGGTGACAGTCGGAGACTACGACAACGACGGCTGGCCGGACATTTACGTGGCGAACGATCAGATGGCCAGCGTTCTGTTCCACAACAATCATGACGGAACATTCACGAATGTCGCGCAAGAACAAAACGTTGCGTTTGGCGAAAACGGCGAGTCTCCCGTATCCATGGGCCCGATTTTTGCGGATTTCGACAACACCGGCCGGCTCGACATATTCGTCTCCGATATGCGTTATCACCGCCTCTATCACAACGCAGGGAAACAGGGATATTTCACCGATGTGACGGTGCCGTCCGGAATTGCCCAGGTCTCCGGGCAGTATGTGGCGTGGGGAGACGGCGTCTTCGATTTCGATAACGATGGACGGAAAGACATTTTCGTTGTCGATGGCGGGCTGACCTGGCTCATCCCCATGGAAGACGTCCTTCTGCGCAACAACGGCAACGGCACGTTCACAGACGTTTCGACGCAGGCCGGCAGTTATTTCCAGACGAAGAAGGTCGGACGCGGCGCGTGCTTCGCCGATTACGACAATGATGGATACACGGATGCGTTCATTGTGACGCTGGGAGGCAAGGGCATTCTGCTGCATGCGAACCCGCCGGCAGGACGCGCGAGGAACCACTGGCTCACACTGAAATTGGTGGGCACCAAGAGCAATCGGGACGGGTTCGGCGCCCGAATCGAGGCGGTTGCGGGAGACCTGCGACAAATGGTCGAGAACGATCCGCAGAGCGGATATCTTTCGCAGAACGATCCGCGTCCACATTTCGGGCTCGGACAGCACACGCAAGTAGACACTCTGACCATTCGCTGGCCGAGCGGAACGGTGCAGGTGCTGAGAAACGTGAAGGCAGACCAGATTCTGACGGTGACAGAACCCGCGGCAAGCTCCGAAGCAGGCGCCGCGGCTGGAGGAAAAACGCGTTGAGCGCTGCCGGGAAAACGGATCACGTCGAGGTGAATGAAAGAAGGCGCCCATGAAGATCGCCAGCAGGAAGAACTGGTTGTTCGTCCTCGCGGCGTGTTTAGCCATCGCGCTGCCGGCGCGAGCGCAGAAGGATCCCCTTTACACGCATTGGGAGAATTACACGACTAAGAATGGCATGCCTGCCGACAAGGTTCTGGCGGTAACCGTGGACGGCGAGCGCGTGTGGGCGGGAACGGAAAACGGCCTCGTGCTGATCGATCACGGCCGGGTCGCGCGCGTGTTCACACCCGCCGACGGTTTGGCTAATCGCGTGGTGACGGGAATTGCCGTCGATCACCAGACGGGCGACGTCTGGATCTCCACCTTTGGCGGGATCAGCCAGTATTCCGGAGGAGTCTTCAAGAACTATACGAATCTGAGCAGCGGGTTGGCCAACGACATCGTCTATGGCATCGCCGTTCAGGGGAACGATGTGTGGGCGGCCACCACGGCGGGCATCAGCCGGATGAACCTGGAAACGCGCGAGTGGACCATCGTCAGCGAAAAGGATGCGCCCATGAACGAACCGTGGACCTACGGGATCGCCGCGGCCCCGAAGGAAGGCAAGATCTACTTCGCCGTGTGGGGCGGCGGCGTGCTCGAATACGACGTCGCTGGAAATTACTGGAAACCGTACAGAGATCCCGACGGCGAGATGGAAATCGTGTTGTTTCGGAACCAGGGCCTAATCCACGACATTGTGGCGAACATTTCGTACAACCCCGACACGCGAATGTTCTGGGCCGCGACGTATTTCGGTTTGAGCGGCTACGATGGCCGCAACTGGCACAACTATCTCTCGACCGACAGCGGGCTGGCCTCGGATTTCATCAATGCGACACAGTCACGCGGCGATGAAGTGTGGGCGTGCACGGATAAGGGCCTGAGTTACCTGAACTACAAGACGAACACGTGGATCACCTACGCGCCAGACCCCAAAAACGGCGGCGGAGAAATCCTGATCACCAGCCCCGATAAGAAGAAGACGGAACTCACGACGGCAACTTCACTGGCGCACAACTACGTGATCAACATGGCTTTTCAGGGCCAGGACATCTGGGTGGCGACGGAGCGCGGGCTGAGTCATGGCAAAGCGGAATCTGCAAAGGGAGGAAAGATTCATGAGCAAACTGCAAACGGAAATTGAAGAGAATGCGGCAGTCCCGCAGCAAGAGGAGCTGGTCCAAAAGAAACAGGTCACAGCGCTCCAATCCTTGAATGAAGCCTACGATTATCCCAAACCATCGTCCTTTTCACGAGCGCTGCGCCTGGATATCAAAGGCGTGACCATTCTGCTGATTTCGGGAACGGCCAGCATCGATAACGAGGGCAGGACGATCCACGCCGGAAACTTTGCGGCCCAGACCTGGCGCACGTACCAGAACATCACCGCCCTGCTGCAGTCGGAAGGCGCGACCTGGAAGGACGTGGTGCGCACCACGTGCTATTTGCGCGATATCGAACGAGATTATGCGGAGTTCAACGCGATCCGCACGCAGTTCTTCAAGGAGCAAGGGCTCGATCCGCTGCCGGCCTCGACGGGAATCCAGGCGATCCTGTGCCGGCCGGACCTGCTGGTCGAAATTGAAGCGATGGCCATTTTTGACTCGAGCGGCAGGAACACAAAGGCCTGAGAAGTGCCGAGCGCCGGTTCGCGAACCCCGGTCGTTGCACCGGTTCGCGGACCGGATTTGTACCCGGCCGGATGGGAACCGGCCGGCGGGATGCGGGAAATGTGAGCGGTCATGAGAATTGCTGGATCGGTTGGCGTCGGCGATCTTCCGAGAATCTGCCCCTTGTTGAGCCGGAAAGCGCATCCCGGCGCAATGGGCACGGAAACTCGCGCGGTCCAGGTGGGCAGCGTGCAATTCGGGCGCGGACGGCCGGTGGTGATCGCCGGTCCGTGCTCGGTCGAAAGCCGCGAGCAGACCCTGGAAGTCGCGCGAGCGGTGAAGGCGGCGGGCGCGCAAATGTTGCGTGGCGGAGCGTTCAAGCCGCGTACTTCGCCGCATGACTTTCAGGGACTGGGCCTCGAGGGGTTGAAGATTCTGCGCGAGGCGGGCGAAGAGACGGAACTGCCTGTCGTCACGGAAGTGATGGACACACGCTTCGTCGGCCTCGTCTGCGAATACGCGGACATGCTTCAGATCGGCTCGCGCAATATGCAGAACTATCCGCTGCTTTCGGAAGCAGGGCGAAGCGGAAAGCCGATCCTGTTGAAGCGTGGCATGGCGGCGGGGTTGTGCGAATGGCTCGGCGCGGCGGAATACATCGCGCAGGAAGGAAACCTCGACATCGTTCTGTGCGAACGCGGCATTAAAGCTTTTCCGTCGGGGGAATACTCGCGCTGCTTGCTGGATTTGAACGTGATCCCAGCGGTGAAAGAAGAAACGTTTCTGCCAATCATTGTGGACCCGAGTCATTCGACGGGCGTTGCCGCCATGGTGGCGCCGGCCAGCCGCGCGGCCATTGAATTCGGCAGCGATGGCTTGATCATCGAGGTGGCCAGCGATCGCGCGGGCGCCCCCGCACCGAACTGTGACGCGGCGCAGGCGATTAGTCCGGGCATACTGCGGGAGATCGTTGAATTCATCGATGCGAGGCAGGAGCGCTTCGCGCGGGCCAAGGTGAAAGCAGTTTAGCGCGCGCGCACACCAAGAGCGACGCTCGACCAAGCGCTCGTACTCGCGACGCGAACCGCGCCGGAGGGCAGGGTCATGCGAAAAAGCACACGATTAGCGGTGGCCTTCTTCCTCGCTGCAGCCGGTGCAGTTGCCCAGTCCAACGCGCCATCCGTGGCTACCGGCGGATCGCAGCCTTCTGCCGAAAAGTCTTCACCCAGCGCCAAACCGAGCCAACTGCCGCAGACGCCGTCGCGCTACGCGAACATGCCCGAAGCAGCTGTGCCTTTCGGCAAATTCACGAAGCCTTATAAAGAGTGGTTCGTCGCGCCCGATACGCTGGACTATTTTGGCGCCGCGCGCGACCACACGTCGCCCGCGATATGGCATTCAAAGACGGTGAACATCGGATTTCTGGGGCCGCTCGATGCCACGAATCCCGAAGCGCCGTATGGCAAAGCGATGCTGAACGGCGCCAGCCTCGCGATCAATGACGCGAACGCGGCGGGCGGATGGCGGGGAAAGGGATCGTCCGGCAGCAAACCTTTCGCGCTCAAGGTGCACGACGATCTGCCGTTGTGGGGCGCGTCTTCGACCGAAATCGTCAAAATGGATTTTGACGATCACGTGGTCGGCATTCTGGGCTCGATCGACGGCGCCTCGACACACATCATGCTGCGCACCACGCTGAAACTGGAAATCCCCATCATGGACACCGGAACGACCGACCCAACCGTGACGCAGACGCGCATTCAATGGCTCATGCACGATTTTCCGGATGACCGGCAGCAGGGCTACGCGCTGGCGGACTACGTTTTCAACCGGAGGAAGCTTACGAGGATCGGAATCATTCGCACGCAGTCGCGATACGCGCGGATCGGCGTCGAGATATTCGCGCAGGAGGCGCGCCGGCTGGGCCACACGCCGGTCCTGGAGATGAAGTTCAATCGCGGGGATACGGATTTCGCGAGGCAGCTGCAGGCTTTGAAGAACGCGAAAGTGCAGGGGATCGTCATCTGGGGCGAGCCGCCGGAAGCGGGGCGTATTTTGAAGCAGATGCGCGCTATGGGGATAGACCAGCCGGTCTTTGGCTCCAGCCGTCTCGCCTATCCCGAACTCCTGAAGATCGCGGGGCCTGCGGCGGAAGGGATGGTCACCACGAGCGCAATCAATCCCGCCAGCCCGAATCGGAAGTGGCTCGCCTTCCGGGCGGAATACGAAAAGCGATTCCACGAAGAGCCCGACGCATACGCAGCCTATGCGTATGACGGAATGAACATTCTTATCCATGCGATCGATGCGGCAGGTTTGAATCGCGGGCTCATCATGGACGCTCTACGGCAGCACGGGATGAAAGAGTATGAGGGCGTGAGCGGGGCTTCGTTCTTCGACTACACGCTGAACGACATCGCACCCGTATGGATGGCGCGCGTCGAGAACGGCCAGTTCGTTTATTTCCCCGGACACCGCTGGGAGTCCGCGCCGGCTGGCGCTTCAACAGGGAAGTAACGCAATTGCGCTCCCGGTTCTTAGCTGTTTTTGGCGCGCGCGCCCAATGAACGAGAGAAACAGCCCAGTAATCCAGGCCATGAACCTCTTGCCCCATAGCAAAATCCTGCGGTGGCTCTGGATTCCCGCGCTCATCTCTACCCTCATCGGAAGCTTTGCTGCGGCGCAAACGCGTTCATCGGCCGTGAAGCCCTATGCCGCCATGAATCCCAACGCGGTCTATTACTTCGGGACAGGCGCGGGGCCAGCACACGATCTGCGCGGGCGCCACGTCACCATCGGGATGATGTTGCCTCTCACTGGGCCGTTCGCTGCGGAAGGTAAATCACTGCTCGAGGCCGCGCAATTGGCGCTGGACGAGGAGAACAAGACTCCCTTGCCCGATGGACAGAGGCTCGCGCTTGCGGTCCGCGACGAGAGCGGGCCGTGGGGACAGGCCAGCGATGAAATCGTGCATCTGATTTTCGAAGACAATGCTGTTGCCATCGTCACGTCGCCGGACGGAGCCATCGCGCATCAGGCCGAGCAGGTTGCCAACAAGATTGGCGTGCCGGTGGTGACTCTTGCGAGCGACGTCACAACCACTCAGATCAACATGCCGTGGATCTTCCGCCTGGGACCGAGCGATCGAGACGATGCTCTTGCGTTTGCGCGCGACATCTATGCAGAGCGCGGCTTCCGGAATGTTCTGCTGATTGCGGAGACGGACCACGACGGACGCGCCGGTTCCGCCGAATTTGAACGGGCTGCGCGAGAGCTCGGCGCACCTGCTCCTGTCCGCGTGAACGTGCCGCCTTCGCCGGAAGGCACCGCGTCATTCGCGCCTGCGCTGAAGCCGGGAGCCACAGATGCAGTTGTTCTGTGGTCCGACGCTGAGGTGGCTGCGGAGTTGATCCCGCGCATCCGGCAAGCCCTGCCGCACACGCCGATTTATGTTTGCCGGAAAGCCGCCGAGTTTGCGGCACCGGCCGGAAAAGGAAAATCCGTCTCCGCGCAGCCGTTGGGAAATGATCCGCAGATTTGGATTTCAACCTTTGCGCGCGGGACGGCTCCACCGGAGCGGGAATTCGAGCAGGATTTTAGGGCGCGCGCGGGAACCAAACCTAGCGAAGTGGACGCAGCTGTATACGACGCCATTCGCGTGGTCGCCTCCGCTCTGCGCCGTGCGGGACCGAATCGCGTTCGCGTTCGCGACGTTTTGGCCTCGGGGCGCACGGTGACGGGCGCGACCGGAACGATCCACTTCGATTCCGCGGGAAATGAACAAGGGCAGATGGCGGTCATCCGTATGCCGGTGTTTTGAACGAGCGGCCGTGAACACCTCCGCGGCAGCGATCGTAGCGGACGCCGGTTCTGCCAGCGCAGTTCCGCTTGGCTGCGCGATGCGACATGAAGTATCGTGAACGTCGAATTAGATTCCGTGTTCTGTTCCGGCACATTATTTGGATTGCCCTGCTGTTAAGAAATCCCGCTCCCGAACGTCTCAGTAGTAGGTCGGGAGGAGCAGTTGGCGACAGCGGTGGAAATGCCGGCGGTAACTGCCGTGGCCCTCGAACTCGAAGAGCTCTTTCGAACGCACCATGCGGCCGTGCTGCGAGCCGCTTTCCGCGTCA
>JBJKQB010000064.1:0-2803 GCA_046705825.1 Candidatus Acidiferrales bacterium | reverse complement strand
CCGGTGGAGTCATCCTTCCTCCGTGGTCTAGTTTTACTTCCAGAATCGTTGTACGACTCCGCGCGTTCCAATGCAAGAGAAAATTTCGAGGTAATCAGGGAGCTAAGGGACGTTTGCGGCGAGGGGGGCCCTGGTTGACAATCTTAGACATCGCAGGGATTCCGCAGATCGGAGACCTCCTGCTGCTTTGACTCCAACGAAGAGCATCGCCGGAAAGCGGATCCCAGTGGCGACTTGTCAGGACTTTCGGTCGTACGGGTCGTACGTCCAGTAAAAGAATCCCCGTCCGTTCTGCCAGTTGACCGCGAAAAGGTAAATACCCATCTCGACATCGTTCGCGGGTCTCTCGACAACGTACAATTCGAATCCAGCATGGCGAACCTCTCCTGCATTAATGCTTCCCTGAAGCGACTCTGGCCACCACGCGACGCCAGGGTTTGGAACGCGCCTGACCGCACGTGGCAGTCCGTCGATGCTCTTGAGATTCTTCCGCAGAGTTTGCGAGTCAAGGGGAAGGAACTCGAAAGCACACCACTCGTGTGAAGGCGAGAGCTCCTCAACCAAATGAATGGCCCGAGAGCTACCAGGCATTAGGTCCTCTGGTATCCAACCTCGGGTTGCTTCGCCAGCTTTGTCTGCGTCAGCGAGAGTGTTGTAGGAGTATTGCCTGCGGCCACCGCCGCATGCAGCCAGCACAGACGCCAGGAAAAGGAAAATTACTGCTTTCCGCGAAAAGCGCGTCGACAGCGCTCTCGGGAGCGCCCAGCAATCTAACTCAGCAGGAGTTTGGCGATACATGGGATAATCCCCTCGCTCGTCGTGTCCGCCAGCGCTCAAATCCCAGAACAGCCCACAGCCCGATGGTAGTAGCTGACGAGATTGCCCAAACCAGCAAAGGATACCGTCCCCACATCCAGCCTGGCAGCTGATATGACTTCTGCGTGAATGGGACATTGAACAGAACTATGCAGTAGTTTCGGCTGGTAAGGGCGAGCATGGTGTTCCACAGAACGAAAGACGCCAGCACCGACACACAAGCGGTGAGAACTGCAAGTCGAACCGCGAACTTTCGATTCGCCGGATTCATAAGCTCGGCCCCGATCCCATTTTACCGGGAGCCAGCGCTTGCGGTTAGCAATCGTGAGACTAAGCTTCCAATGAACTAACGAGCTAGTTGGGCTATAACGGGGCGTCTGACTCAGTGCGGCAGAACACTGAAACGCAGACAGCGTTCGGGTCAAACAATACCGTTCACGTTCTGCGGTGCGCTGGCAGGAGTGAACACAGAAACACACGCAGTGTTCACCCGTAAATATAGGCGTTCCGTTCACCTAGGCTCCGCCACAAGGCTCCGTCGAAGAACACACAGCGGCGATTCGCTCTGAAAAAAGACCGCGGACGAAAAGCTTGATTTGGGCCCGCCTCCGCCCTTTGGGCTTCTGCGCGGCAGTGCGGGAGCGACCTGGCGGTGCGATCGTACTAGAGTCTTGCCTTCGCGAAGGCGCGACCCGATCCGGACTTCAAGTATTTCTCGACTGCTAGTGCGCGGTCGTCATCGCTGAACGCGATGTAACTCTTGATGCGCCACGGCCGATACTGGGCAGTGTGCGTGACCGATCCGGAGTTGTGTTTCGAGAGCCCGGCGCGTAAATCGTCGGTGACGCCTGTGTAGAAATGGTTGGGATCTGCGAGACTTTGGAGGATATAGACGTATTTCATGCCGTAGCTCGCGAAACCGAGACGGGAGTCCGAATGATCCGCCTACGCTTTCGGCTCCGGCGCGACAGCCTTCTCTCGCTGCGCGAGCGAAGGCTGGGGGTGCAGAGAGGCCCAGAAACGGTCCCGGCGGAAAACGGACCCGCTGCGCCGGCTATTTCACGAACAGCGCTTCGCGGATTTGGTCGCGTCCCACGAACGTCTTCGACGTGCGGAACTCCTCGAAGATGTCCAGGATTTCGCGGTTCTGGAAGACGCGCGCGTGTACTGTGATGGTCGGCGCCGGAAGGCTTTCGATCGTCTGATTGTCCACCAGCCGGTAGCGGTGGAAGCGCTCGGGCGGGCGGCTGTGGAACAGCGACAGCACCGCTCCTCCCGGAATCAGCATGCGGTAAATGCGTTCCATGGCGCGAGGCAGCAGTTCCGCATCCAGGTAATCGAACAAATCCCAGGCCAGCACGCCGCAATACGTGTTCTCCGCATAATTCAGCGAGCTGTCCAGGAATTTTTGGACCAGCAGGCTGCGGGAAGTCCGCTCGTCGTCGCCCGGCGCGGCCTGCCGCAGCCGCTCCTCTTCCGTGCTCAGGAATTCCTTCCAGGAGCGCAGCAAATCTTCCGTGGATACGCGGTATCCGCGCTCGATGAAGAAGTTGATCGTCGACTGCGATGCCGGCCCCAGGTCCAGAACGCGCCCGCGCTCCACGTCGCTGATCAGCCACAAGAATTCCTTCAGTCCATTTGAGACGCGCGCGTTCCGAGCCGTCGCCGCGGCGGCTGACACCGCGGGCCCCGGGCCCGTCTTCGGCCTGATGGGTGCTCCCGCCACTGCCGAATGCGCTTTAGCGGTCCAATGCATGAGTGGCTACTCCTGCCGGCTGGCTGTCGAGCCCACGCGGGCTGCTTGCGCTTGCGCCGGCGCTGGCTGCTCCGGCTCGCGCCGGCTGGACTCCGGCGTTTCGCCGGCCCGGATCATCTCCACATTCCCGCGCAGCCGCGCGCCGTCGTCGATCCCGATGCGCGCCGTCAGTATGCTTCCCTCGACGTGCCCCGATGGCCCCAGCCGCACGCTCTCGCTCGCCTTCAAATT
>JBJKQB010000063.1:0-18481 GCA_046705825.1 Candidatus Acidiferrales bacterium | reverse complement strand
TATCGAGTAAACGGATATGCGCGAAATCATCACATTGCAATGCAACGAGTGCAAAAACCGGAACTACACGACCACCAAGAACCGGAAGAAGCATCCGGACCGGCTGGAGACGAACAAGTTCTGCAACACGTGCCGGAAGCACACGTCGCACAAAGAGGTTAAGTAGCCCGGCTGCCGTTGGCTGGGTGCGTTGTGCCGAACGAGATTTGGCATTGTTATATGGTTCGATGTAAGGACGATTCGCTCTACGTTTTGGGCCCGAGTTCACGGCGAAGCGCAGGCCGGTTCAGTTAGTCTGGAGCGAGCGTTGCCGTGATTCAAACGCTGCACGGCGGCGTGAGAAAGAGATCAAAGGCTGGAGCCGCACTAAGAAGCTAGCCTTGATCGGCGAGAGCGAGTGGGTTCAACGGTAGACCGCCGGCTTGCCCTGAGACCTCGATGAAATCGAGGCCGAAGGGTCGACAAGAATTTGGAGAAGGGCCGCCTGAGCGAAAGAAGGCTCAGGGTAAACCCTTCGAATCCGCGAACGCGGGTTCTCAGGGTGAAGGGGAGTAGGTTCAACGGTAGACCGCCGGTCTCCAAAACCGGATGTGGGGGTTCGAATCCCTCCTCCCCTGCCAGTTTCGCAGGGGGACTGGAAGGCAGGAACGGAGAATTTCGGGGAAGAATCCTAGGCTAAGCAGGGTTACATGGCAGAAGCATTAAAAGTGAAACACGAAGGAATCCGGAACGGCGGAGGCAACGGCAGTGCCGTGGCCGCGTCGTTCGGAAAATTCGGGGAGTATCCGCGGAAATGGCGGCAGTTTCTGCACGACGTGCGTGTGGAAATGAAGCAGGTGAACTGGCCGTCGCGGCGCGACGTGTGGTCGACCACCGTCGTTGTTTTGGTCACGGTAGCGTTTTTCGGCCTTTATTTCGCGCTGACGGACACCGTGTTCAGCCGGGCGTCCGTGTGGGTGCTGCATTACTTTCGAAAATGACGGAAACGCAGATGGCCAAGCAGTGGTACATCATCCATACCTACTCGGGGTTTGAGAAGAAGGTGAAGGAAAGCCTCGAAAGCCGCGTGGCGGCGTTCGGCCTGACCGACAAGATCGGCCAGGTGATCATTCCCACCGAGTCGGTGATGGAGGTGCGCGGCGGCAAGAAAGTGATCTCGCCGCGCATGTGTTATCCCGGCTACGTCCTGGTCGAAATGGACATGGACGACTACACCTGGCACGTGGTGCGCTCGACGCCCCGCGTCACAGGGTTTGTGGGCTCGGGACAAACGCCTTCGCCTCTGACAGAAGAGGAAGTGCAGAACATCCTGAATCGCGCGACGACCACGGCGGAAAAGCCGAAGCCCAAGCTGTCCTTCGACCGCAGCGAAAAGGTCCGCATCGTGGACGGTCCGTTCGCCAATTTCACCGGCATCGTGGAAGAAGTGAATCCGGACCGCAGCACGCTGAAAGTTTCGGTGACGATTTTCGGGCGCTCCACCCCGGTCGAGCTGGATTTCGCGCAAGTGGAGAAGGTCGCGTAGTGCCGGGATCGTTCGCGCGCGGCGACAAGGTTCGCATCCAGGACGGTGTGTTCATGCACTTTATCGGCGCGGTCGATCGGGTGGAGGAAGAGCGGAGAGTGCTGACGGTATCCATCACGCTTTTCGGGCGCCCGCTCAAGGTCGAGCTCGGCTTTGGGCAGGTGCACAGGATCGCGTAACAGTTTTAGAAAAGGCGCGGCATTCAGGGCGCCTAGAGGGCATCGGAGATGGCCAAGAAAGTACAAGCAATGGTGAAGCTGCAATTGCCCGCGGGCAAGGCAACCCCGGCGCCGCCGGTGGGCACCGCCTTGGGCCCACACGGGTTGAACATCATGGATTTCTGCAAGCAGTTCAACTCAAAGACGGCCAAAGAGCCGGACGGCATGATTTTTCCGGTGCTGGTAACGGTCTACAGCGACCGCACGTTCACCTTCATTTTGAAAACGCCGCCCGCGTCGGAGCTGCTGAAGCGCGCGGCGGGCATCGTGAAGGGTTCGCCGGAGCCGAACCGCAACAAAGTGGCCAAAGTCACCAGGAAGCAGGTGGAAGAAATCGCGCGCACCAAGCTGCCCGATCTGAACACCACGAATATCGAGGCGGCCATGCGCTCCGTAATGGGCACCGCCCGCAATATGGGCATCGAAGTTACCGATTAGGCCGGGAGAAACAGGCAAAATGAGCCGTAACGGAAAAGAAGGCGGAAAGAACATCGATCGCGCGCGCAAGCTGGTCGAAGCGCGCCCCTACAAGCTGGAAGAAGCGGCCGAGTTGCTGCGCAAGGCGCACTACGTGAAATTCGACGAGACGGTCGAGCTGGTGCTGAACCTGGGCGTCGATCCCAAGCAGTCGGACCAGATGGTGCGCGGCACGGTGGTGTTGCCGCACGGCCTCGGGAAATCCAAGCGCGTCCTCGTGATCGCCAGCGGCGAAAAGGTGCGCGAGGCGCAGGAAGCGGGCGCGGATTTCGTGGGCGGCGACGATATGGTGCAGAAAGTCCAGGAAGGCTGGACGGACTTCGACGCCGTCATCGCCACGCCGGACATGATGCGTTCCGCGGGGCGCTTGGGCAAAGTGCTGGGGCCCCGCGGCTTGATGCCCAATCCGAAGACGGGCACGGTTACCTTTGAGGTCGCGCGCGCGGTGAAAGAAATCAAAGCGGGCAAGGTGGAATTCCGGCTGGACAAGACGGGCCTGATCCATTCTCCCGTGGGCAAGGTCAGTTTTCCGGCCAAGAATCTGGCGGAAAACGCGCAAGCACTGCTTTCCGCCATCATCAAGGCGAAACCGGCGGCGGCCAAGGGCAAATTCATCAAGAAGATTACGCTGACTTCGACCATGGGTCCGGGCGTGCCCATCGATCACGCCGAAGCAGACGCGGCCGTTGCGGTTGCGGCCTAGCATCGCGCCAGGGAAGGGAAGCATCCGATGAATAAAGCGGAAAAAAAGAGTCAAGCCGAGCAGTTGCGAACGCAGCTCGCCAACGTTTCCACCGTCATTCTCTCGACCTTCCAGGGCATTGCCGCGGAAGACGACACGAAGCTGCGCCGCCAGGTCGAAGCCGCGGGCGGTAAGTACGAAGTGGTGAAGAACTCAGTCGCCGAGCGCGCCGCCGAAGGGACGCCGACTGCGCCCCTGCTGAAGGACCTCAAGGGCACAAATTCGATCGCCTATACCAAACTCGATCCCGTGGCCCTGGCGAAAGTGTTGACCAAGGTCGCCAAAGACGTTCCGGCCTTCCAGTTTCGCGCGGGTTGGGTCGAAGGACGGGTCATTTCCATTCAGGAAATCAATCAGCTCGCGCAGCTTCCCAGTAAGGACGAGCTGATCAGCAAGATCATGTTCCTGCTGAACGCGCCGGCGCAGCGCATCGCTACGGCGCTTGCGGCGCTGCCGCGCAATCTGGCGGTGGTGACCAATGAAGCAGTGAAAGCGGAAAAGTTCGGGGCAGGCGGCGGCAAGCCCACGCCCGAAACGGCTCAGTAATTCGAGTTTTTGAATATTCGAGGAGGAGAGAAAAACGCAATGGCTAGCAAAGTGGAGACGATCCTGGAGGAAATCAAGGGCCTGACTCTGCTGGAGGCTTCCGACCTGGTCAAGAAGATGGAAGACGCCTTCGGCGTGTCGGCGGCTGCCGCGGCTCCCGTGGTGATGGCGGGCGGCGCGGCGGCGGGCGCAGCGGCCCCGGCCGAGGAAAAGACGGAGTTCACCGTCGTCCTCACGGAAGTGGGCGCGAACAAGATCAACGTGATCAAGGCGGTGCGCGAAGTGACCAGCCTGGGCTTGAAAGAAGCCAAGGACCTGGTGGACGGCGCGCCCAAGACGGTGAAAGAGGGCGTCACCAAGGAAGAAGCCGCCACCATCAAGAAAAAGTTCGAAGACGCCGGAGCCAAGGTCGACGTCAAGTAGCGGCCCTTGGCGGCGGTCAAGGCTGCGGCGGGAGATTCGCACACGCGCTCCTCTGGAATTCAGAACGTCAAAACACGTCCTTCCCGGACGAAAGGGACGGGTGTCCGCTCCCATTTTCGTTCCGGCATAGCTTATAAGAGGGTCATCGATGAGCAATCGTAACGGTAATCGCGTCGTTCGGGAACGCGAACGGCTGGACTTCGCCAAGATCCGGACCACGGTCCAGATTCCGAACCTGATCGACGTGCAGAAGAAGTCGTATCAACGGTTCCTGCAAATGGACCTGCTGCCCAGCGAGCGCGAAGATACGGGCCTGCAGTCCGTGTTCACGTCCGTGTTTCCCATCCAGGATTTTCGCGGGCTCTCGCAGCTCGATTTCGTGGACTACGCGATCGGCAACTGGGAATGCAAGTGCGGCCACCTGCGCGGCCTGCATCACTTGCGCGCCACCTGCCGGAATTGCGGCGCCTCGGTGGTCACGAACCCCTACAAAACGGGCGACGTGATTTGCCCCAAGTGCGGCACGTTCAACAAGAACACGCCCACCTTCTGCAACAAATGCGGCGACCCCGTCACGCTGCAGCTGAAATACGACGTGAACGAGTGCCAGGAGCGCGGGATGACCTACTCCGCGCCGCTCAAAGTCACCATCCGCCTCACGATTTATGACAAGGACCCGGACACCGGGTCGAAGTCCATCCGCGACATCAAGGAGCAGGAAGTTTTCTTCGGCGATATTCCGCTGATGACCGAGAACGGCACCTTCATCATCAACGGGACCGAGCGCGTGATCGTCAGCCAGTTGCACCGCTCGCCGGGCGTCTTCTTCGAGACGGCCAACAACCGCACCTACTTCCTGGGCAAGATCATTCCGTATCGCGGATCGTGGGTCGAGTTCGAGTACGACACCAAGAACATCTTGTACGTGCGCATCGACCGCAAGCGCAAGTTCCTGGGGTCGATCTTCCTGCGCGCGCTGGGCATGAAGACGAACGAAGACATTCTGCGCACCTTCTACCAGGTGGAGCGCGTTTCTCTGCACGATAACGGGCTGTACTGGAACGTGTCCGAAGGCCTCGTCGACCGCAAGCTGACGCGCGAAATCAAGCACCCCAAATCCGGAGATGTCCTGGTGGCGGCGCACAAGCGCATTTCCGACCCGCTGTACAAGGAGCTGGTCAAGGCGCGCGTCACGCAGGTGGAAGTCGGCGCCGGAGACTTGGACGGCGCGGTGACCGTGGGCGAGCTGGTTAACCGGCAGACTGGCGAAGTCCTGCTCGAATCGAACAAGCCCATCACGGGCGAGATGTGGGCCACCATCGCGGAAGCGGGAATCACGGAAGTGGATGTGTGCTTCCCGGAGCGCGACGAGGTGGGTGTGATCGTTTCGCGCACCATCGAGAAGGACTCCATCCGCACTCCCAAGGAAGCTCTGATCGAAATCTACCGCAAGCTGCGTCCGGGCGATCCGCCCACGCTGGAAACGGCCACGGCGCTGTTCAACGGGATGTTTTTCGACGCGCGCAAGTACGATTTCAGCAAGGTCGGCCGGCTCAAATTCAATATCAAGCTGGGGCTGGAGACGCCGCTGGACAAGCGCACGCTCGATCCCGCGGATTTCGTGGCCGGCATCAAGTACCTGCTCAAGCTGCGGCGCAACGTGGGCACGGTGGACGACATCGACCACCTGGGTAACCGGCGCGTGCGCGCGGTGGGTGAACTGCTGGAGAACCAGTTCCGCATCGGGCTGGTGCGCATGGAGCGCGCCATCAAGGAAAAGATGTCGGTGTACCAGGAAATGTCGACGGCCATGCCGCACGACTTGGTCAACGCCAAGCCCGTCATGGCGGCCATTCGCGAGTTTTTCGGCAGCTCCCAGCTTTCGCAGTTCATGGACCAGACCAACCCGCTCAGCGAAATCACGCACAAGCGGCGCCTTTCGGCTCTGGGCCCGGGCGGCCTTTCGCGCGAGCGCGCGGGTTTCGAAGTCCGCGACGTTCACCCGACGCATTACGGCCGCATCTGCCCCATCGAGACGCCGGAAGGCCCGAACATCGGCTTGATCAGCTCGCTTTCCTGCTACGCGCGCATCAACGAATTCGGTTTCATCGAGTCGCCCTACCGCAAGGTGAAGGGCGGGCGCGTGACCGATTACGTTCAGGTGATCAACGCCGGCGACAGCGACTTCAAAGTCGGTGAAATCGTGGAGCGCGAAAAGGCCGAAGAGACCAATGAGGATCTGAAGCGGCGGCGCGTGACCATCGAGCCGTATTGCTTCTATCTGTCGGCTTGGGAAGAGGACCGCTACGTCGTGGCGCAGGCCAACGTGGCGCTCGACGAGCGGCAGCGCATCACCACCGAACTCGTCAACTGCCGCCAGGCGGGCAACTTCGTGCTGAAGGGGCGCGACGAGGTCGATTACATCGACGTTTCGCCCAAGCAGCTCGTCTCCGTCGCGGCCAGCCTCATTCCCTTTCTGGAGAACGACGACGCGAACCGCGCGTTGATGGGCTCGAACATGCAGCGCCAGGCGGTGCCGCTGATCAAGGGCGAATCGCCGCTGGTGGGCACGGGCATGGAACGCGTGACCGCGCGCGATTCCGGAGCGGTCATCGTGGCGCGGCGCGACGGCGTCATCGATCAGGTTGACTCCGAGCGCGTCATCGTGCGCGTCGAGTCGGACCAGTCCGGCGTGCTGAGCCGCGAAGTGGGTTCCGACATTTACTTGCTCACCAAATTCAAGCGCTCGAACCAGAACACCTGCATCAACCAGAAGCCCCTGGTGCGCGCGGGCGACCGCGTCAAGCAGGGCCAGGTCCTGGCCGACGGCCCGTGCACCGATCGCGGCGAGCTGGCGCTCGGCCGCAACGTCCTGGTGGCCTTCGTGCCCTGGCGCGGGTACAACTTCGAGGACGCCATCCTGGTCAGCGAAAAACTGGTCGAGGAGGATTACTACACTTCGATTCACATCGAGGAATTCGAAATCGAAGCGCGCGACACCAAACTCGGCCCCGAGGAAATCACACGCGACATTCCCAACATCAACGAGAGCTTTCTGCGCAACCTCGACGAAAGCGGCGTGATCCGCATCGGCGCGACGGTCAAGCCGGGCGACATCCTGGTGGGCAAAGTGACCCCCAAGGGCGAAACCACGCTGACGCCGGAAGAAAAACTGCTGCGCGCCATCTTCGGCGAGAAGGCCGGCGATGTTCGCGATGCCTCCCTCTACTGCCCGCCGGGCATCGAGGGCACCATCGTGGACGTCAAGATCTTCTGCCGCAAGGGCGCCGAGAAGGACGAGCGGCACAAGGCCATCGAAGCGGCGCAAGTCGCTAAGCTGGAAAAGAACCTGGCCGACGAGATCCGCATTCTCACCGACGAGCGCCTGAAGCGCCTCACCAGCCTCCTGGCGGGGCAGAAGCTGGTGCAGGACTTGCATGACGAGCGCACCAACAAGCGCCTGCTCACCAAGGGCACCGAGCTGACCCGCGAAATGCTCGAAAAAATCTCCACGCGCAACCTGAAGCGCCTGCGCTTGAGTGATAAGGACCCGCTGCTCATCGAGAAGATCGACGAGATCGAGGAAATGACCTCGCGCCAGATCGATGTGCTGCGCAAGATCACCGACGAGCGCATCGGCAAGCTCAAGAAGGGCGACGAACTGCCTCCCGGCGTGATCAAGCTGGTGAAGGTCTACATCGCCATGAAGCGCAAGCTTTCGGTGGGCGACAAAATGGCCGGCCGGCACGGCAACAAGGGCGTCATCGCGCGCATCGTCCCCAAAGAGGACATGCCCTACATGCCCGACGGCACTCCCGTCGAGATCGTTCTCAACCCGCTCGGCGTTCCTTCGCGCATGAACGTCGGACAGATTCTCGAAACGCACCTCGGCTGGGCTTCCAAAGAGCTGGGTGAGCGAGTCGGGAAGATTCTGGACGACAAGGAGTCGCGCGCGGACGCCGTCCGCAAGTGGCTGAAGGAAGCCTTCGGCCCGACCTCCGTCTGGAAATCGATCGCCGATCTGGATGACGACACCATGCTCGAAGTCGCCAACAGTTTCCGCGACGGCGTGCCCATGGCCACGCCCGTTTTCGACGGCGCGCGCGAAGCCGACATCCGGCACTTGCTCCAGTTCACGGAGTTGCCGGAAAGCGGGAAGATCACGCTCTACGACGGCATGACCGGCGATCCCTTCGCGCAGGAAGTCACCGTCGGCTACATCTACATGCTCAAGCTGTCGCACCTGGTCGACGACAAAATCCATGCGCGTTCCATCGGCCCGTATTCGCTGATCACGCAGCAGCCGCTCGGCGGCAAGGCGCAGTTCGGCGGGCAGCGCTTCGGCGAAATGGAAGTGTGGGCGCTCGAAGCGTATGGCGCCGCGCACATCCTGCAGGAACTGCTCACGGCCAAGTCCGACGATGTCTACGGCCGCGCCAAGATCTACGAGGCCATCGTCAAGGGCGAGCCGGGAATCGAGCCCGGCGTGCCCGAATCGTTCAACGTGCTGGTTCGCGAACTGCAGTCGCTCTGCCTGGACGTCGAGCTGATGAAGCGCCAGAAGCCGCAGCTCGAAAAGGCGGAAGCGGCGGATTGATTTTGGATGCGCCGGGCGGACCGCTCCGCCCGCGCGCGCAACATGTTTGGCAAAGTTTTTAGCCCCGGCGTAGCCGGGGAGGGAGGCAGCCCTTGTATCGTTCTAGTCCTTACGATCGCGCCAGCCAGATTGCGGATTTTGATTCCATTCGCATCAGTCTGGCCAGTCCGGAAAAAATCCGGTCGTGGTCGCACGGCGAAGTGACCAAGCCGGAGACCATCAATTACCGCACCTTCAAGCCGGAACGTGACGGCCTGTTCTGCGCCAAGATTTTCGGCCCGGTCACCGACTGGGAGTGCTTGTGCGGGAAGTACAAGCGCATGAAGCACCGCGGCGTGATCTGCGACAAGTGCGGCGTCGAAGTTACTCTCAGCAAAGTGCGCCGCGAGCGCCTCGGCCATATCGAGCTCGCTTCGCCCTGCTCCCACGTGTGGTTCTTCAAAGGCTTGCCCAGCCGCATCGGCTACCTGCTCGATATCACCATGCGCGATCTCGAGCACATCCTCTATTTCGAGACGTTCGTCTGCATCGATCCCGGCGAAGTCCCCGGAATCCGCGAAAAGGAAACCATTCCGGAAGAAAAACTCCGGGAACTCCAGCGCGAATACGCGGGCCGCTTCACCGCTGGCATGGGCGCGGAAGCCATCAAGGAACTGCTGCACCGCATCGACATCGACAAGCTCTCCGACGAACTGCGCGAAAAGATGAAGGTCGATCCCAGCCTGCAGAAGCGCATTAAATACGCCAAGCGCCTCAAAGTGGTGGAGGCCTTCCGCAAGAGCGGCAACAAGCCCGAATGGATGATTCTGGACGTCGTTCCGGTTCTTCCGCCTGAGCTGCGGCCTCTGGTGCCGCTGGACGGCGGGCGTTTTGCCACCTCCGACCTGAACGACCTCTATCGCCGCGTGATCAACCGCAACAACCGGCTCAAGAAGCTCATGGAGCTGCACGCGCCCGACGTGATCGTGCGCAACGAAAAGCGCATGCTGCAGGAAGCCGTGGACGCTCTGTTTGATAACGGCCGCCGCGGCCGCGTCCTGCGCGGGACCAACAACCGCCCGCTCAAGTCGCTTTCCGACACGCTCAAGGGCAAGCAGGGCCGCTTCCGCCAGAACCTGCTCGGCAAGCGCGTGGACTATTCCGGCCGCTCGGTGATCGTAGTCGGCCCGGAACTCAAGCTGCACCAGTGCGGCTTGCCCAAGAAAATGGCCCTCGAGCTCTTCAAGCCGTTCATCTATCACCGCCTGGAAGCCGCGGGGCACTGCACCACGATCAAGCAGGCCAAGGAACTCGTGGAATCGCAGGGAGCGATCGTCTGGGACATCCTCGAGGACGTGATCCGCGAGCATCCCGTGCTGCTCAATCGCGCTCCCACGCTGCACCGCCTCGGCATTCAGGCCTTCGAGCCCACGCTGGTGGAAGGCAAGGCCATCCGCATCCATCCGCTGGTCTGCACCGCGTTCAACGCGGACTTCGACGGCGACCAGATGGCCGTGCACATCCCTCTTTCGCCCGAAGCGCAGGTCGAAGCGTCCGTGCTGATGCTCAGCTCGCACAACATCCTTTCGCCCGCCAACGGCTTGCCGCTCGCGGTGCCCACGCAGGACATGGTCCTGGGCATCTATTACATGACCAAGTCCAAGCCCAAGGCCAAGGGCGAAGGCCGCGCGTTCGGTTCGGTCGAAGAAGTCATCATGGCGCTGGAAGCCGGCGAAGTGGAATTGCTCACGCCCATCCGGCTGCGCTACACCGGCGAAGTGATCGACTTGACCAACGCCTACGACGATCAGGACGTCCCGCACACCGAGCCCGTGCAGCTCAATCGCCAGTTCCTGCACACCACCGTCGGCCGCGTGATCTTCAACGATCACCTGCCCTCGGACATGCCCTTCATCAATGGCTTGCTCAAGAAGAAGGGCATTCAGGCGCTCGTGCAGTACTGCTACCTGCGCTACGGGCTGGAAAAAACGGTTGTGGCGCTGGACAAGCTGAAGGAACTCGGCTTCCTCTACGCGACGAAGGCCGGCGTGTCCATCGGCATCAGCGACATGGTCATCCCCAGCGTGAAGTACAAGCTGGTCGACGCCGCCGAGCACGAAGTCTTCAAAGTCCAGCAGCAGTATCTGGACGGCGCCATTACCAACGGCGAGCGCTACAACAAAGTCATCGCCATCTGGTCCGACGTCACCGAAAAAGTGGCCGACGAAATGTTCAAGGCCCTCGAAGCGCAGGATAAGGAAGGCGTGATCAACCCGATTTACGTCATGGCCGACTCCGGCGCGCGCGGATCGAAACAGCAAATCCGCCAGCTATCCGGAATGCGCGGCCTGATGGCCAAGCCTTCCGGCGAAGTCATCGAGCAGCCCATCACCTCGAACTTCCGCGAAGGGCTGGCTGTGCTGGAATACTTCATTTCGACGCACGGCGCCCGCAAGGGCCTGGCCGACACGGCGCTGAAGACGGCCGACTCCGGCTATCTCACTCGCCGCCTCGTCGACGTGGCGCAGGACGTGATCATCAACGAATTTGACTGCGGCACGGGCGACGGCATCTTCGTCGAACCCATTCTGGAAGCGGGCGTCGAAGTCGAGCCGTTGCGCGACCGCGTGGTGGGCCGCGTTTCGCTCGAGAAGATCAAGGACTACGAAGGCAACACCATCGTCGAGATCAACCAGGAAATCACCGAAGAACTGGCCAACGCCATTCAGGCCGCCGGCATCGAGCGGGTCAAAATCCGCTCCGTGCTGACCTGCGAATCCAAGCGCGGCGTCTGCGCGCGCTGCTACGGCCGCAACCTGGCCACCGGCCGCATGGTCGAACTCGGCGAAGCGGTCGGCGTGATCGCCGCGCAGTCCATCGGCGAGCCCGGCACGCAGCTCACCATGCGCACCTTCCACATCGGCGGCACGGCCACGCGAGTCACCGAGCAGTCGAAGATCGAAGCGCGCAACAACGGCTTCGTCCGCTTCATCGACATGAACGTGGTCGAAGGCCGCGGCAAGACCTTCATCGCCATGAACCGCTCCGGCCTGATCGCCGTGGTCGACGAAAAGAACCGCGAGAAGGAGCGCCACCACGTGGTGTACGGCGCGCGCCTGCGCGTGGAAGACGGCCAGCCGGTCACCATTGGCCAGACCATGGTCGAGTGGGATCCCTACACCTTCTCGATTCTGACGGAAACGGGCGGCACGGTGCAGTTCAAGGACCTGCAGCCCGGGTTGACGATTGAAGAGCAGGTGGACGAGGTCACCGGGCTCTCGCAGCTGGTGGTCACTCTGCCGGCGGGCGACGAAAAGCATCAGCCCACCATCATGGTGAAGGATTCCGCGGGACGCGTCCGCAAACGCTACCTCATGCCCTCGCGCGCCCACTTGATGGTGGCCGACGGCGACGAAGTGCAGCCCGGCGACGTGCTCGCCAAGATCCCGCGCGAGACTACCAAGACCAAGGACATTACCGGCGGTCTGCCCCGCGTGGTCGAGCTCTTCGAGACGCGCAAGCCCAAGGACCCCGCCGTCATCAGCGAAATCGACGGCGTGGTGAAGTACGGCGAAATCGCCAAGGGCCAGCGCAAGATCTACGTCGAGAGCGAGGATGGCAAGACCGTCAAGGAATACTCCATCCCTCGCGGCGTGCACATCAACGTGCAGGAAGGCGAGCGCGTGCGCGCCGGCGAGCCCCTCATCGACGGCCCGCTCAACCCGCACGACTTGTTGGCCGTGCTGGGCGAAAAGTACACGCAGGCTTACCTGGTGAATTCGGTCCAGGAAGTCTATCGGCTGCAGGGCGTCAACATCAACGACAAGCACATCGAGACCATCGTCCGGCAGATGATGCGCTGGGTGAAAGTAGAAGACGTGGGCGACACCACCTTCCTCCTCGAGGAGCAGATCGACAAGTTCCGCTTCCGCGAGGAGAACGACCGCGTGATTCACGATGGTGGACGTCCGGCAACCGGCCGCCCGCTGCTCCTTGGCATCACCAAGGCGTCGCTCTCGACCGATTCTTTCATCTCCGCGGCGAGCTTCCAGGAGACCACCCGCGTCCTCACTGAAGCGGCCATCTCCGGAAAGGTCGATTACCTGCGCGGCCTGAAGGAAAACGTGATCATGGGCCGTCTGATTCCTGCCGGCACGGGGCTCGAGCGCTATCGCAATATTCAACTCCTGACCGAACTGCCGCAGGAGGAGCCGCAGCCGGTTGAGCCCGAACTCACGCCGGAGGAAGCCGCGGCGCTGGACTTTCTGCGCAAGGATACGGACGCTGTCGCCGAAAGCTGACGATCCGATGAGGATCGTCATCCTGAGCGGAGCATCGCGGAGCGAAGGATCTCTCTTTCGACCGTGCGTTTTGTATTCTTTATAGTAGCGCACTGCCCTGACGCAGGAAGGGAGCGGAGCATCGCGTAGCGAGGGATCTCAGCTGGGCTTAAGTAACTGAATCACTTCAACAAGAATGGCAGGGCTGGCCCACCGACCCTGCCATTTTTCTTTTCTGCCGGCCGCGCAGAGCCGCCGTCCGCGTCGTTGTGGATGAATAACGCGCGGGGCATAATAGTCGCATGACATCGACAAGCGCATTTGCCAAAGGAAATTTTGCCGAAACGCCGGAATTCACTCGCAACCTGGACCGCCTGGCGCAGGTGGCGATTCATGCCGGACTGGGGCTCGCGCCGGGACAACAATTGGTGATGACGGCGACGCTCGACGCCGTTCCCCTGGCGCGGCGCATCACGGAACACGCCTACAAGGCTGGCGCGTCCGTGGTCACCGCGCTGTTCGCCGATGAAGATGCGGCGTTGCTGCGTTTCCGTCACGCGCGGAGCGAGAGTTTCGATGCGGCCCCGGCATGGCTCTACGAAGGTATGGCGCAGGCCTACCGTGGAGGAGCGGCGCGTCTGGCCATCACCGGAAACGATCCTGCGCTGCTCTCGAAAGAAGATCCGGAAAAAGTCAGCCGCGTCAATCGCGCCACGTCCAAAGCCTATCGCCCGGCGCTCGAGCTGATCACGCGCGAGGAGATCAATTGGACGATTGTTTCCAGCGCGACGCCCGCCTGGGCCAAGGCTGTTTTTCCCGGCCTGCCGGAAGAGGAAGCCCTGGCCCGGCTGTGGAACGCCATCTTCAAAGCCACGCGCGTCGACCAGCCCGATCCCATCGCCGCATGGAAAGCGCATGACGCGAATCTGCACGCGCGCGCGGACCGCCTCAACGCGAAGCGCTACGCCGCTCTGCATTTCCGCGGGCCGGGCACCGACCTGCGCGTCGGCCTGGCGGACGATCATCTATGGCTCGGCGGAGGCTCCACGGCGCGCAACGGCATCTACTGCATCCCGAACATGCCCACCGAGGAAGTTTTCACCACGCCGCACAAGGATCGCGTCGATGGCCGCGTGACCAGCACCAAACCGCTCTCCTATCAGGGCACCATGATCGAGGAGATTTCCGTGCGCTTCGAGGCGGGCCGCATCGTCGAAGCGCATGCGGCGAAAGGCGAGCAGGTGCTGCTCAAGATGATCGAAACGGATGACGGCGCGCGGCGCCTCGGCGAAGTTTCGCTGGTGCCGCATTCCTCGCCAATCGCCTCGAGCGGGCTGCTGTTCCTCAATACGCTGTTCGATGAGAATGCCGCCTGCCACATCGCCCTCGGGCAGGCCTACAGCATGTGCTTCAAGGACGGCAAGAATCTCAGCAACGAGCAGCTGGCCGCGCGCGGCGCGAACGACAGCCTGATTCACGTCGACTGGATGATTGGATCGAATCGCATTGACGTCGACGGCATCACGCCCTCAGGCGCTGAGGAGCCGGTCCTGCGCGCCGGCGAATGGGTGGGATAGCCGCGGAGCGGCGATTGTACTTAGCCTTTGGGCCGCCAGGCGCCGGTAAAATCGTCGCCGCTGAACCCGCCTGAAATCTGCTGTGTGGTGGCGTAGCGATAGAGCGCTGCGACAAAGATGCCCTGCGAGGCGGAACTGATCACGCTCAGAAGCACCCAGTAAAGAATGGCGAGCGCGAGCCCTGCGAGCATCGCGTTCGTTCCGTACTGCGCTCCCAGCAGGGGCAGAAGCGCTCCCGGCAGCGCCAGCAGAAAAAAGATCAGGCCGAAGCTGAACCCGCCCACCACTTCCTCGCCCCACGTCTCGCGAAAGATTTCCGCCGAGCGATAGAGCGCCTCCATGGGGCCAATGTCTTCCGCGGCCAGCAGCGGGACGACGAAGAAGCTGGCCAGCGTCCATGCAAAACCGATGAGCCCCACAACGATGCGGCCGATGAAGCTTGCGCGGCGCTCCAGCATGCGCAGCAGGATGCCAACCGTCGCTGCAACCAGCGCCCACTGAAGGATTCGCCATTTGCGCGCCCAGGCGGCCTGCAGCCCGTCGTTCAACGTGGCCTGCCCGCCCGCCAGACGGTTCGAGGCGATGCTGACCAGCGCAACGTTGAAATAGATCGCGATGCTGTAGGTGGCGATGTAGAACAACAGAAGGAAAGGAGACATTTGCTGGTACAGCAGTTTTTGCGCCGCGGCGTCATGAGGCATCGACCCCAGCGGCAGCACCAGCAGCGCTCCGGCGCCGAAAATGATGACCGTCGCCACAATGCAGGAAATCGCGGAGGCCACGGGCAGCCACATCAACTCCTTGTCGGATTTGAGGATGCGAAAGCTTTGCAGGACAAGGTCCCAGCTGCGCGAAAGTGTGCCCATTTTGGCCCCCCGAGCGTTCGAAAGTGAACGTAAAAGTGACGAAATCGTGCCATTCTGGTCAGGGACAGCAAATCCTACAGGCAATTGGCGGGCCGATTCAAGTCCCAAGCGCCTTTGACCATCGCCGCCTTAACTAAAAGATTTCGCTGGACTAATTGCAGTACTCCTGGTAGTATGAGGCTGCGTTTGTTGCTCCTGTGAAACCTTTGGATTCGTCTAAGGCGGCTGCGAGTTCGACAGACTTGCGGCCTATTTTTTTGCGACTAGAGGCACCCCAGCCGCTAATCCGGGTGGGACGAAGAAGCCACAAATAGCTCAATCGAAAGAAGGAAGTTAAGTGAAAGAACAAGGAACGGTAAAGTGGTTCAATGCCAGCAAAGGCTTTGGGTTCATCCAGCGGATGTCCGGTGAGGACGTTTTCGTCCATTATTCGGCGATTCAGTCGGATGGGTACAAGTCGCTGAACGAAGGCCAGGCGGTCGAGTTCGAAGTGACTCGCGGACCGAAGGGCCTGCAGGCAACGAACGTAACCAGCCTCTAAAATCCGAGGGCGGGCGCCACTGCGCGCCCGCCTTTCTTTTTTCCCGGCCCGGCACTCAGCGGTACGTCCCAGTCTCCTGTTCCGTTCGTGCGAGCGCAGCGACGCGAGGAGGGCTCATGAAGGGTATTGCCGAAGGCCAATACATCAAACATTCTCAATACGGTTTGGGAGTCATAACAGAAACCGACGCGGATACCGACCGCACCAGCATCGATTTCGATCTCTACGGTGTAAAAACCTTCGTCACCAGCATCATGGTGGTGGAGCCTGCCCAAGGAACTCCTCCTCCGCGCTCCAAGCGGCGCAAAAAAGCGGGACCGCGATCCGCGGCCGCGAAAAAGACAGAAACTCCGAAGTAAACGTTTCCCATCGCTACCGCTCCGCGATCCGAAACGCGCACGGGTGTGCCCCTGCCTTTGTGCTTGGTGGCCTCGGCGCTACGTTAGCCCTGAGACTTTTTCGGAGCTGGAAACAATGCAGGTCGGGTCTTCAGATTCGAGGCTGACCTAGTTAGGCGATAAACCTCCTATCCCAAACATATACCTGACGTGCCTCCCGCTTTCGGATTCGGTTGTGGAGTACAGATTCGTTCCATTCTGCAGATAGGCAAGGGCACCTTGCGGTGCGTAATGGGCTGACCCTCCGTAAGTTGTCGTGCCGTCGCTTACCGAAAGCCGAAGGCCGAAGGCCCGCGCCCCCCGGCGTATACGTAATCACGCGTCCCGTAAGCCGATTGGGAACTGCGTGATGAACACAAAACAAATTGCCGACCTCGCCCTAGCGGGGCGCACTACGTGCGACCTCAAGTTTCCTCAGCTCTTGGAACCAGTTGAGAACGACTTCGTACTCCGTAAGACCGCGGTGGGGAGAATCGTCACGGAGCATGAGGAATTCACGGCCGTCCGGCGTCAAGTCGTAGTCGTTGACAGCACCGCCGAGTTGGAATGAGTCCTCGAACAATACGCGCGGCCTGCCAGAAGAAAAGGCCGGTCGTGTCACCACGCTCGCAACCATCATCTTGTCGCCGTTGCGGTAATACAGCTCTTTGCCATCCACAGACCAGTGAGGCTGCAGGCCGCCATCGGATGAAACCTGCCATCGTCCTCCGCCTGCTTTGGCGGCTCGTACATAGACTTCGTTCCGTCCGGATTCGTCGGAAGTGTAGGCAATCCAGCGCGCATCCGGGGACAACATGGCCTGCCACGCCTGCCCGGACGCATTGGCGAAGGTCACTAGCTGGCCAGCAGCCTGCAATACAGGCCGGTGCGCCGCAGATGCAGGGGTATAAAGCACCGGCAGCATGCTCACCTGGAGCTTGTCCCCTCCCAACTCATACTCCACGAGGGCCAATCGTTTGGCGTCGCGCGACCATGACGTGGCCGCGACAAACCCCTTGGGGAACTCATACAGCTTCTGTGGTTCGGCACTCGCATCGGTCGGCATCCACATCAGGGTGGTCCCGCCCATTAAATGGCCTCGTGTGAACACCAGTACTCCGCTGTCCGGACTCCATGTTGGCGCCATATCGCTCGATGTTGGCGCCATACCGTCGACCTGTGTCGAGGTAAGGCGAGTCGCCGATTCGCGCGCGAGATCATATAGCCACAGCGATTGCTCGAGTCCGCCTTGCTTGACTGAAACCAGGAGGAAACGGCCATTCGGCGAAAGCCGCGGGTCCCAGTAGTCGCCCGCCGGAATTGGCAACGGTCGCACTGCGCCTGCTCTGTCAACCATTACGACCGAGTACTTGTAATCCCGAGCCTGAGCGTAGACCAGGGTACCGCCCGCGGAAACCGCAAAATCGGGATTGACCGAGAATGACGTGACGTCGGTGAAGACGTCGTACGGAAGGATGAACTCGGGACCAGTGGTCAGCAGGCGCTCGGGATCGAAGGGCACGGCCCAAAGTCTATTGGCGCGGAAAAATAACAGATGCTCCGTTGGGATATAGGTACCTCGGGAAGCATTCTCGATCACGATCCGGCGCTTGCCAGTCTTCAGCGACTGAACAACAATTGCATCGCCAACAGTCTTCCTTTTCGCCGTGAACAGCAAGTCGTCGGCGTTGGGCAGCAGTTGTGGCCAGTCGTGCTCTTGTTCCCCAGTTTCGAGCTTCGTGACCTCCTCCGGCACCCCGCCGCTCGCGGGAACACGGCTGATACCGCGGCCACTGATTCCGAAATATAGATTGCCATCGCGCGCCCATGTGCCGTGGCGTCCGACGTCGGGGAGCGAGCACACATCCAGCAACTGGCCTCCCGACAACGCCATTTTCTGGACCTTCCTCGCGGCCACGAACGCCAGCCATTGTCCATCCGGTGAAAAGAACGATACCGCGTCCATGCTGGGCGCCGGCATCAATTTCCCGACAGACTGCTCCAGGTTGTAAAGATATAGCCCGTAGGATCCTGTGGGCGTTTTGACTAATGATACGATGTGCAGCCCATCGGGAGAAACCGCCAAGCCCGGATCACTGTCGTCCAGCGGCGTTTCGGGCGGGAGTTGAACCGTGAAGTGCACCGCCGCAGCTGGCACCGTCCGTGCTTTTGGAAAGAGCAACCACCATCCGATTGCTGCCGCAGGTATCAGGACGCCCGCAGCGAGCCACGCAGCATGTCGGCGCAGCCACCCCTTGCTAACGTTGCCTGCTGCCAGCGGTTCCCAAACCGCTCCTACGACCGGTGGTGGGGGAGCCGGCTCTCGACCAGCC
>JBJKQB010000062.1:0-5207 GCA_046705825.1 Candidatus Acidiferrales bacterium | reverse complement strand
CCGCCGGGAATTTTTCCGGCCGAATAGGTGTACTCGCGATAATCCACGGTCAGCGGCAGAAAATCCTTTTCCGTGGCCTTGTTGTCCATGCAGGCCGTGGCCAGCACAACCGTATCGCCGTAGCGCGCCACCACTGCGCCATGCGCCTGGCGCGCCATTTTCCCTGTCTCCAGCGTCAACTGCCGCCCGCCTACATCAATGCTCAATTGTTCAAACATCAGTGAAATCCTTTGGTCCCATTCCTGGGACGTCTTTTCAGATTGCGCGCTCGAACGATAGAACTCGAACTTCGCTTTGTGTTAGGAAGAGAAAAGGCAAGGTGGAAGGACGGCTCAGCGTCCGCGGCGGCCGGCCCGGCACACTACACCGCGCACCGGCGGCGGCACACCTACACTCCGGCTGCTCTCGTTCTTTCGAAAGGAAGCGCGGCTGGCGGGGAGACCTGAGGGTCTCGCGCTATTTGCGTAAGCTAAGCCGTTCGACAATCTCGCGGTACCGATCCGGGTCCCGGCGATTCAGATAGTCCAGCAAACGGCGGCGCTTGTTGACCATCATAATCAGCCCCCGCCTGGATGCATGATCCTTCGCGTGGGCTTTCAGGTGGGTGGTCAGGTAGTTGATGCGCTCGCTGAGCAGCGCAATCTGCACTTCCGGCGATCCCGTATCCTTCGGATGCACACGGAATTGCTCGATTACTTCCGCTTTCACTGCGACCAATTCCATCTCCCCCTCCTGTCTTCTGCCGAGCCCTTCTGCCTGTGTGTTTTCTCTTCTCTACACTAAAAATGCTAACACACGGGGGTGCCCACGCAAAGGAAATTCCTGTATCTCGCCTTAGGGGTGGCCGGGATCAAGGCTAAGTGCAATCGACGAGGTTGACGTGCGATCGCCCGACTGGTTGAGGCAGTGCTTCTAAGCGCCAGCGGCTGAAACTAAGCTTCAACGGTATATGCTTTTTGTTTTGCAGCCTCCCGCGCCATTCTAGTTTCGCTTCGCGATCTGGCATGGCGCGGTCACCTTGCTAATGCCGGCCCGCTGTAATGCGTTCCCACCCCCGAACTCGCGGCGCCACCACGTCAGAATAGCAAGGCAGCCAAGCCATGCCATTCGAGGACGAAGATCGGAGCGCCGCGGGAGGCTGCAAAACAAAAAAGCGCATTGGGCGCCGCTTCGCAGACCAGATAGTGAACATCAACTGCTCTTGCTTTGCAGCCTCCCGCGCCATTCTAATTTCGCTCCGCGATCTGGCATGGCGCGGTCACCTTGCTAATGCTGCAGGTTGTCTCAGGAGGTCAAGTCAAGCGCCAACCGCAGTAACAGGGTGAGGGAGGCCCTAAAGGAAATTCTTGTCCGGGAACCGCTTCGATGTTGTGATATCTGCGGGTTGTAAAGGGTGAGCCAACGGAGGAATGCCAGTGGCCATGTCTGGGGCGATCTCACGAAAAAGATACATTCTGCGCGCGCTTGCAATTCTACTGGCCCTGTCCGGTGCTGCCATCTTTGTCCTGGAATCTCACAATTTCCTGTTCCGTTCCTTCGGTCTCTTGGCAGTCCTGGCGAGTGGCCAGCTTGTTCGAATGTCGCGCCCTCAAGCCCCAAGCTTCGGACGGTTAGAGCTCGCCGGCAGCAACGGACCGGGGCGTGTCATGTGGTCGGTCGCGATCGGGTTGTCAGTCCTGGCGGCAGTTTCTCTTTGGTTTTTGTACACGGATGCGCTCCATGGCGGGCGCGCGGTGTGGCCCGTGTATCTATTTGCCGGAGTCGGACTGGCCTGCGCCGGCATTTGGAGCTGCATCGTCGCCCAATTAGTTTCCCGAGGGAGGTAAGAACGCCAACCGTCGCGCCAGAAGGAGCTGAGAGGTTTAGCAAGGCAGCCGAGCCATGCCACTCGAGGACGCGGATCGAAGCGCTGCGGGAGGCTGCAAAACAAAAAAGCGCATTTGGCGCGGCCTGGCAGCTCACATGAATCCATGAATCAGCGACAGAGATGGGATGAACCGGAGAGATCCTTCGCTCCGCCTGTCTGAGGGCAGGCGGGCTCAGGATGACAATGCGCCCGTGGGCGTCATTCTGAAGGGCGATTTCCGCTCCGCAGAATCGCTCTGGAAGAAAAAGCTACGGCTTACCTCCGCGGACGAGGGAGAGAAATTCGTCTCGAGTCTGCTTGTTCTCGCGGAAGACGCCGAGCATGGCGCTGGTGGTTGCTGTCGAGTGCTGCTTCTCGACGCCGCGCATGACCATGCACAAATGCCGCGCCTCGATAATCACGCCGACGCCCTGCGGGCTCAGCTTGTCCTGAATGGCCGTGGCGATCTGGCTGGTCAAGCGCTCCTGAATCTGCAGCCGGCGCGCGAACATGTTGACCATGCGCGCGATCTTGCTCAGTCCCACCACTTTGTCGTTCGGAATGTAGGCCACGTGACATCGCCCAAAGAACGGCAGCAGGTGATGCTCGCACAGGCTGTAGAGCTCGATGTCGCGCACCACCACCATCTCGTCGTAGCACACCTTGAACATCGCGCCGTTCAGCAATTTTTCCGGATCCTGGCGATAGCCGCTGGTCAGAAAGCGCAGCGCCTTTTCGTAGCGTTCCGGCGTGCGCCGCAACCCTTCGCGATTGGGATCCTCGCCCAACTGAACCAGCATCTTGCGCACGAGGCCAGCAATGCTTTCCGCCCCGGAGGTTTCCGGAAGTTCAATCTCGGTTGTCTCGCTCATTCTCTTGTCGCTCCTCATTTCGCACCTTCCGCTCTCTTGCGCCCCGGGCCACCGGCCGCGCAGTTCATTCGGGCACGCCCTCTACCAGAATGATGTTGGCACGCGACGCCTTCTGCCTTTCCTTCTTCAATGGCTGATATTCCGCCGAGGCATACCAAGTCTTGGCCCGCTCGATGCTGGGGAATTCCAGCAAGACGATGCGGTTCGGCTGCCAATTGCCCTCGACGGGTTCCCACTCCGCGCCGCGGATCAGGTATCGGCCGCCATACTTCTGAATCGTTTTCGGAACCTCCTGGACGTAATGCTGCAGTCCAGGCATATCGTCAATCGTCAAATCGACAATGAAGTACGCCGCCATCGCTGCCTCCTGATCCTCCAGCCCGGCACGGCTATCGGATATGACCGTCTCGCAATTCCTGGCCGCAATACTCGAAACTGTTCTTGCTCGTCTCTTCGATCCGCACGCGCTCGAGCTTCGCGCCGGGAAAATTCGCCAGCCGTCGAAAGACTTCGCGCGCCAGATTCTCGGTCGTGGGCACTACGTCCCGAAATTCCTCCACCTCTTCGTTCAAATACTTGCGATCGAAGGCCTCGAGCACTTCCCGCTCGACGAACGGATCCAATTCCGCCAAATTGGCGATCATCCCCGTGCCCGGCTCAACGTGTCCGGTAAACGTCGCTTCCACCACGTAATTGTGCCCGTGCCCGTGCGGGCTGTTGCATTTGCCGTAGAGCTGCCGGTTCGCTTCCGCGCTCCATTTCGGATTGTGCAGGCGGTGCGACGCCGCAAAATGATAGCGCCGCCCCAGCGAGACTTTCATGCGCGCCCTCCGGCTGCGGCGCTCCCGCTCTCCGCTCCATCCGCGCTGCATTCGGCGAACAAATCCGCCGATTCGTAGAGCCGGACGCGGTCCAGCTTCCCTTGCTTGATTTTCGGCGCGAGCAAGCCCCAGATCACCGCCGCAATGTTCTCGCAGGTCGGAATCTTCCCGGCCAGCTCCGGCACTTCGTAATTCAGGTGCTTGTGGTCCATGCGCTCGACCACTTCGTGCTGCAAAATTTCCTTCAGTTCCTTCAAGTCGAGCACCATCCCCGTTTCCGGGTCCGGCTCGCCCGCCAGCGTCACTTCCAGGACGTAGTTGTGCCCGTGGCCGCGCGGGTTATTGCTCTTGCCGAAGATTCGCCGGTTCTCTTCCGCCGACAAATTGGGATTGTGGTAGAAGTGCGCAGCCGAAAATTCCACTTTGCGCGTGATTCGTATCATTCGATCCGTTCCGTCCCTCGCTGCGACTGTCATCCCGAACCAAGCCGCGTCGTTCGCGGATTGGGGTGAGGGATCTGCTGTTCCGCTCTCTGCGCCGGCGCTTTCGCCGGGTACGCTCGTCCCTTCCAGACCACCTTGCCGTGCGTGTTTTTCCACCACGAGGCGATCAGCGCCGCGCTGTAGAGAAACGCTCCGATCGCATAATATTGGACATACGCCGCCGGAAAAAGATTCCGGCGCAGTTCGACCATATGTTCCAGCTGCCGCTCGAACAGCGCAATGGCGATGAAAACGGGCAAAAAACCCGCCGAAACACCGTAAACGCGGTGCAAGTACGCCCACACCAGGGTCAGCAGCAGAATGGCCAGCCAAGGCAGAAGGGTAAACAACTCGCCAATCGTCGCTGCCTTCGAGCGTCCCATCAGCGGATACAAATTCTTGGTCCATCCCGCCCACATGGGCCCAAACGCGCGGTACATCCGCGTGCGCACGATGCCGGCTCCTGGCGCGAAATAAATGCCGTATCCCGCTTGCTTCGTCCGGCGCGCCAGCGCAACATCCTCGAGAATCTCCCCCGCAAGCGCCGCATGCCCGCCCAGTTCCCGGTACATATCGCTGCGAATCAACACGAATTGGCCGTTCGCTGCTGCGTCCGGGAACCGCGCATCGCTGATCCGGCTAAACTGAAATTTCGTCGACAGCCGCCAATACACGAAGGGGATCAGCGCCCGCTCCCAGAACGTGCCCATTTCCTGCTCGGGTGAGTACGACACCAGCGCCGCTTCGTGCTCCCGCGCATCCGCCAGAGCGCGTGCCGTCGAGCCCGGCAAATGATACGTGTCCGCGTCGGTAAACAACAGCCAGCCGCCCGTCGCCGCAGCGGCTCCAATCGACAGTGCATAGTTCTTCCCGGTCCAGCCGCCCGGCAGCGCGCCCGTTTCCAGCACGCGCAGCTTGGGGATTTTCGCCGCGAGCGCAGCCAGGATTTCGCCCGTGCGGTCGGTCGACTGATCGTTCACCACGATCACTGCCCCGACCTCCGGCTGCGCCGCCACCGATTCCACCACGCGCGCGATTGACGCTTCCTCATTTCGCGCTGGTATGACCGCCGAAACCATGCCGTTACCTCATCAAGACAAAAGCCGCCAACGCGCTCTATCGCCACATGTGGCCATATATAGAAAGAGCGCCGGGCGCCCCTTTCGTTACAGCCCGAATGCGCCGT
>JBJKQB010000061.1:0-5439 GCA_046705825.1 Candidatus Acidiferrales bacterium | reverse complement strand
AAACGGCTACACCGACCGGCGTTCCCACATAGGCTTTCTCGCTCCTCAGCGCGATCGACAGTACCTGCGGATCGGGCATGCCTTGCTCTGTTCCGAAGCTTTGCGTCTCGCCCGCATGCCAGTGCAGGACCCCGCGGTCGATCGTTCCGACCCACAAGTCGCTTTCATCGCCGGCCAGCGCTGTGACGTGCAGGTCCGCCAGCGTGGAATGCAGAGGCGAGAATTTTTGTCCGTCGAAGACCAGGACGCCGCGGCTATTCATGCCGATCAGCAAATGACCATTCGCCGTGGCAATCACGCAGGTGATCTGGCGATATGCCTTGTCGAGGGGATATATCTGCTGGAACTGTTGGCCGCCAAACTCCAGCAGACCGTCATTCGCGGTCGCAACGACCAGATCTTCGCGATCGGAGCCAGCCAGAACGACGCGCGCAAGGCTTACGAGACTGCTTGATGGCAGGTCCCGCCCCGCCAGGAACTGGCGTTTCAGCGTTCCGTCCGCCGCATAGTCGACCAGTCCTTGCGGCCCGACGATGTATAGGTCGCCCTGGAATTCTTCCGCGCGGGTAAACTCGGCCGGGGCACTGAACTGATCGAAGACTGGCGCGCCATGCTTGGCGTAGGCCCTGGTCTGAAACGCGATCTCGCCTCGCGACCGCACCTGCTGCTGAGAGATGCGTAAGACGTGCCGCATTCTCAGCGCAAAGAGCCCGGCTGCCAACAGCGCCAGAGCACAACCCGCCGCGAGGACGCCGCCGGCCGCCTTCTTGATACGCGTCATCAGATGTCACCAGGAAGGCTGAACTATACAACGAACAGCGTCGGAGCAATTCTGGTTCCGAGCCATTTCTCCATAAAAATACACAAAGAGTAATCGCTCCGAAGGTTGGCATCTGGCCTCCTGCTGACACGGTTGTCCTCAATCCAACACAGTTGGCTGCTGACGTTGAAGCCTTGAGCTGATTGCCGGGTTATGCGCGAGGCCGCATCGCCGCGAATGATCCACGTCGGCTAGGGCGTCGACACCAAAGGAAGGTCGATGTACGAGTCTTCGCCAGGAGCGTGATAGACGCGCTGGGTGGCCTGGCGATAATCGGACGGCTTAGCCCAGAAGATATTGGGCACGAAGGTCTGGGGATTGCGGTCGTATAGGGGGAACCAGCTCGACTGGATTTGCACCATGATGCGATGCCCTGGGAGAAAGACGTGGTCCGCGGTCGGCAGAAGGAAGTGGTAGAGAAGAGGCTCATCCGGTTTGAGCGCGTGAGGGGTCTCAAAGCTCTCGCGATAGCGACCGCGGAAGATGTCGGCGGAGACCATCAGTTGATAGCCGCCCATCTCCGGCTGTTCCGCGACTTCGTCGGGATAGACATCGATCAGCTTCACGACCCAGTCCGAATCCGTGCCGCTGGTGGACGCGACCAGATGAACGACCGGCTGGCCGCTGATTTTCTCCGGAGCGTTCAGGACAGGGGAAACGTACACAAGGACGTCAGGGCGCGTGGAGAATTGGCGCTGGTCGTCCACCAGCCATCGCGCCCAGGTGAAACCCTTCAGCACATCATAGCCGATGGGCCGAATCGGCCGAATGCGGAAGGGAACCGGCTTGGCGGGATCAGAGACGTATGCATCATATGGCGAATCCCCGGCTTTCGGAGCGGAGTAGCTCAATTTCAGGCCCGTTTTGAGATACAGAGGCGTCTCGTGAATGGCGCAACCGCTGGGACATCCGGAGGGCCAGGAAGAGAGGCGCAGCCAGCGGTCCGTGCCCGTTTCGTAGGCGTAGACGGGAGAAATCTGGGACGTAGTAGCGCGCGAATCATCGTCCTTCAAATAATGCGCCAGAAAGGGCGCGAGGATGTGCCGTCGAAAATACAGAGCGGTGTCGCTGTGGAAATTGATCGCGCCCAGGGTGCTGCCGTCCTCAATTTCCTGTCCGTGATGCCAGGGGCCGAGCACCAGAAACACTTTGTCCTTGTTGAGATCTTTGGGCTTGATGGCTTTGTACACGGCCATGGCGCCGTAAATGTCTTCCTGATCCCACAGGCTGGCGACGAGCATGGTGGGCACTTTGAGCGGCTGGGCGGCTAGAATTTTGTCCATGGCCTGGTCCTGCCACCACGAATCGTAGGCGGGATGCTGGAGAATTTTGCGCCAGAAGCCGACCTGATCGAGGCCATGCAGCCTGCCCATTTCGCCGGCATTCACTTCTTGCAGGAATTCGTCGTAATCATCGAAGTGGCTATGCCACCACTTGGCCGTGTTGGCTCGCGTGCCCTCCTGTTCGTAGATGTAGGGCATGTTTTGTTCGCGGAAAGCGCCGTAGTGGAACCAATCGTCGCCCATCCAACCATCAACCATCGGATTCATCGGGATGGCCACTTTGAGCGCGGGATGGGGATGCACCAGAGCCATCAGGGTAGTCCATCCATCGTACGAAATGCCGAGGATGCCGACTTTCCCATTGCTCTCCGGAACATTTTTCACCAGCCAATCAATGGTGTCGTAGGTGTCCGTAGCTTCGTCCACAGGAGTGGGATTCAGAGGGCCACGGGGCGGGCGGTTCATCACGTAGTCGCCTTCCGAGCCATACTTGCCGCGCACATCCTGAATGACGCGAATGTACCCGCCCTCGACAATCACGTCGGTGGGATTGTCATAGCCGAACAGGCTCGGACCGAGATGCGAGCTCTCTTCCTGCGTGACCATGGCGCTGGCGTTGTAGGGCGTGCGCGTGAGCAGCATCGGCGCGTTCTTGGCGCCCTTGGGAATCAAGATCACCGTGTGGAGTCTCACGCCATCGCGCATGGGAATCATGACGTCGCGGCGGATGTAATCAAAGGATTGCGTGGAGGGGACGAGGTGCGCGGGCGTTTCGCTCGGCAAGCCCGGATACTGCGGCGCGGCCTGTTGCGATTGGGCAGGCGTTGCCAGAAGAATCGAAGCCAGAGCCGCAGCGATTAAAACGTGTAACCGCAAATTCAAAGACGATTTCATCCGGTTCTCCCGAAGTTATAAAGGAATCGATTGTCTAGCGACGGCCTAGGCGCCACTGCAACAGCAAGGCGGTTTCCTTGAATAGAATCGCAAATGATTTCTCCACCCGGTGAAACGCGGAGATTATATTCGCGCCTTCCAAAGCGCGCCAGCGCATCGTGCGTCTGCTATCACTGTGGATGTCGACCGGCCGCTCGATGAAGAATCGGCCGATCAGTTCGTCAGGAGGACGGGCTTAATCCCCGTAATTTCGCAGAAGTCTGCCAGCGCCGGGTATAGGTCGGTCCCATATCCGAGGCAGGCGTACTCGTTCGTCCAATTCTGGACCAGCGCCTCGACATCGCAATGAGCGGTCACGAAACCGTGGGGCCAGAAGGGAATTCCGCATTCCGCGAGCCGCTGTTCAACTTTTTCGCGTGGCGGCTCGAAAATCGAAGCGCGGCAGATGGCCATGCGAAACTCACCATTCACTCGCCCGAGACGAGCCAGGACGCCTTCGCCCACTTTGCAGATCAGCTTGACGGAAACGCCTCCCGCCTCGCCTTCGGTGGGAATGCCGTGCTGCGCGAATCCGGCAGGGCCCAGTTTGCCGGCCAGGGAAGGAGGGCAGGCGCCGTCGCCGATGATCTTGATCTCGCGCGTTCCCTTGTCAATGTGCTGAAGATCACCGTAGTAGACGCGCTCGCGGCTGAGTTTCGTCAGCAGCAAGACCGTGAGCGCCGTGTTGAAGTCGCCGAGCGTCGAAGTGCCGTAGCCCTCCTCTAGCATCATGCTTTGCGCGAAGCAGGTAGCGGCATAGTGATCGCCAAGGCCGGGGAACGACTGGATCGTGTAGAAATCGAATTTCTCTCTTTCGACGATTTCCTTGAGGCCCAGATAGAGGCGGATTGACCGCTCGTTGACGACATTCCGGTCGGGTGCGGCCCCGAAAAGCTGTTTGAGTCGCGGCTCAAGCGTCGAGAGTTTCTGTTCGCTGATTCGCTCGGCGGTGCGAATCAGTTCGGTCGTGTCCCGTGAATCGATGTCGACGCCGAACATGCGCATCCATTGCGACGGGTCGGCCACGCCGCAAGTTTGGCCCATGCCGCGCCCGCCGAACGTTCCGATGGTCGACATATTCAGGAAGGCTTTCAAATGGGAAGCGCGCGCGTAGCTGACGATTTTCGCGATCGTGTCCGGATCTTGAGCCGCACCATAAACGAACTTGTGGGGCACGCCGATCTCCAGCAGGCCACCGTGCATGACCAGCCCGCCCACGGGACGCCAGCCCTGCGAGCCCGGATGAGTCCACAACAGGACGCTTTTGCCGGTGGCGGCAAAATCCCGGATGGCTCCCACCAGGTGAGCGGCCCATACCCAAGTGCCGGAGAAGAGCACGACGCCGTCCACCGAATCGTTCGTTTTCATTTTCTTCATTGCTGCTCGCGCTTCTTCCTTGCTGGCCACGACAACGTCATGCTCGACGAGCCTCAGCCCTTCATCGACTAAGGCCCGTTTCGATTGCGCCACAATGGCATCATCAATGAAAGGAACGCCCATGGGGTCCTGAAGCCCGTTCTTGTGAACGCCATAAACGATGAAGCCGACGGTCGGCTGAATCATTTCATTGCCTCCTCAGGGAATCCCGCGAGCCATCAAAGTCACGAACGGGCGCCAATGCGGAGTACAGCAGCCCATACCTTTCCCGCTGCGCGGCATACGAAGCGCCCATCTCCGGGTCCGGACTAACCGTCTCTTTTTCGCGTACGACCTCGCGGACAGCGTCCGCGATGCTGCAATACGTGCCGGCCGCAACGCCGGCGAGGATGGCGGCGCCCAGGCAGACCGACTCCTGGCTCTGCATGATATGTATCCGGCGTGCCGCAAGCGAAGCCCGCAGCTTCAGGCCCAGAGGGGACCGGGAGCCTCCGCCAGTTGCGTAAATATCGCCGAAGTCTCCACAAGCTTTGGCCAGCAAGTCGCAGACGTTGGCCAGTTCGCAGGCGATGCCCTCCAGAATGCCTTTGTAGACATGCCCACATCCGGACTCGGGACTCAGGCCGAAAATCACGCCGCGCGACCGCTCATTAAAATCAGGATTGCAAGTCCCAATCAGATGCGGAGTGATGCACAACCCGGAAGGGCCCGCGGGACTTTGCGACTCGAGCCACTGGTAGATCAGATTCCTATCAGCAATCGTTGAACAATCGCCGGTCTGCGGCGTGCCAGACATCAGATCGCGGAACCATTGGACCATGATTCCCGAGGGAAAATAGGCGAGCGTAGCGTATTTGCCGGGAACGACGTGGCTATATGAATTCAATGAGGCAGCGAGCGCGTCATCGTCCAGAACAGGCGCGTCCGAGGTAGCGAGAAGGCATTCATAGGTCCCCATGGAGTCGGACACGCGGCCCTTCTCGATTGCTCCAGTACCGAGCGCGCCGCACACCTGATCGTGCCCTC
>JBJKQB010000060.1:0-3282 GCA_046705825.1 Candidatus Acidiferrales bacterium | reverse complement strand
GTTCGGGCAGGAATTTGAGGGCCACAAAGCGGCCAAGATCCGTATCTTCGGCCTTGTACACCACGCCCATTCCGCCGCCGCCCAGCTTCTCCAGAACGACGTAGCGAGAGATCTTCTTGCCGGAGAGAGGCTGGGGGTCCGTCATGGTTGCGTCATATTAGGGTGCAGCCCCGATCAAGTCAACCCGCTCTGCCTGGCCGGTGCGTGGGCTGGTGCTGCGCAAATGGCGGATGCGCGGCAGGCTGGCGCTACATCGGAACCTTGCCGTATTCGGCTTTGGCTTGCTGCAGGATCGGAATGTTGGGATCAGCATCGTGCCACAGCGCGAAGAAATCCTGGTACGCCTTGCGCGCTCCAGGGGAATCGCCCGACATGGCGCGGGCGCGGGCCAGTCCCAGATGCGCCAGCGCGCCGATGGGGTCGGAACCCACGAGGGCGCGATGATCGAGTATTTTCTGGAATTCAGCGGCGGCCTGCGCGCCCTGACGCGCTGCCAGGTAGGCTTGGCCACGAAGGTAGGCAGGATAGAGAGCCAGAGCAACTCCTTGCGACCCGGTACCGAGCTCATAAGGAGCCGCGGGTTGAAGCGCTGCGATGGCGTTGGCCGGATCTTTCTTCGCCAGCGCGATGGCCGCACGGATCTCCGGCAAATACAGCATTTGCGCAACCGTGTCCTGCGGAAAGCGCTGATTGAGGCTGCCTGCAAACTTTGCCGCGCCCGCGGCATCGCCGGCAAGGGCCAGAGTGATCGCATTGACCCCCTGCACGTCGCGGCTGCTCGAAAGCTCCGCAGCCTTGGCTACCTCGGCGCGCGCCCGAGCCCCATCGCCGAATAGAGCGAACACCAGCGCCGTTTTTCCCAGGTAATCCGCCGACGTTTCCTTTTCTCCCGCACGTTGTGCGGACGCCACCGCGCGCTCGGCCAATCCCTCGGCCTTTTGCACTTGTCCGCCGTAAGCGGCGATCCCGGAGTCCGCGTACAGCAAGAAATCCTCGATTCCCGATTTGCCCATGGCCCAGGCCCTTTCGCGCTCGAGCCCCGTCTGATCGCCTTGAAGAAAGGCGAGATTGAACGCGGTTCCGTGTATCAGCGGTGAATCGATGCCGCGCGAACGGGCCTGCTGGAGAATCGCTTCGGCCTCATCCAGACGTCCAGCGCTCAGATAGGAGGTGGCCAGATTGCCGTAATTCAGGCCACTATCAGGGGCGAGTTCAAGCGCCTGGCGCGACGCCGCCACGCCGTCATCCACTTGGCCCAGGAGCCCGCTGATGTACCCCAGGTTGGCCACGGGAACCGAATCGTGCGGATAAGTTTGCGACCACAAGCGGCACGCCTGCTGAGCGGCCTGCAAATCCCCGGTCACGAGCATGTCGTAGTGCGAGGAAATATAAAACTTCTCCCACTCGCTCACGCGCTCGCGCAGATCGTATGCTTCTTTCAGGTACTCCGCCGCCATCGCACCTTCCCCAAGGTTCATATAGCTGTTGCCGAGCACGGCGTAAGCCATGGCGAAATTCGGGTCCAGAGAAATGGCACGTTTGAACAGCGGCGCCGCCGTCACTGGATCGGCATCAGTGTTCGCTTTCCACCCCAGCGTGTACGCTTGCAGCGCTTCCAGCGATGGCGTCGTGACGTCAGCCAGTGGCGTGTTGTATTTCTGAATCGAAGCGAGCGATTCGCCCAGTTTCGCGCGAATTTCCGATGCTGCCTTGCCCAGCGCCGTCAGGACTTGCTCCTTGCCGCTCGCCGTCTCTTGCAATTGAGCCAGCGTCGCTCCCGTCTGGCAGTTCAGCGCGTCGAGCCCAATCACGTATTGATTGCCGATGTTGGAAATCGATCCGTCGAGCACAGCGGCGCTGCTATTCCGCTGGCAAACCTGCTGAGCAAGCTCGCGCGTCAGGCGTGTTCCGGCTGGCTGCCCCATCAAGCGCAACGTGCCGGCGATCTGGGCGTCAGAAACGATGTTCAGATACGGTGATTGCTCGAGCTGTGCGGCGAGGCCCTGGCGCAGCGTTCCATCGAAAACCGAGTCGCCCGTCGTGTTGGTGAAATCGGCGAGGACGATGGAATCTTTCGAGGTCAGCACGGGCCCGCGCGGCCGCAAGAAGTAGGCGCCCGCTGCGATCGCCGCGACCAGAACAGCCCCAACCGCAGCGTACAGCCTTCCGCGCCGCCGTGGCGCCGCTGGGCTTGTCCCGGAAATTGCCGCCGGTGTGGACGCAGTTCGCGTGACGCCAAACGGGGGCGTGACAGTGGACGCGGGTATGGAGGGTGAAGGCGTTCCGCTTGCGGGTGTGGACGTCGCGACCACCTGCGTGCCGGTGCTGGCCGCGTGCATTGCGGCCAGCGTGCTTGCATCCGGCGTGGCCGCCACGACGGAATGCCGGCTGGAATCGGTATCGCGTTTCAGTCGCCGCAAGTCCGAGCCCAGGTCGGCTGCTGTCTGATAGCGCAGCCTGCGGTCTTTTTCCAGCGCCCGCGAAATGATTTCGCCTCAGTTTGGGCGGCAGACCCGGATTCAGCCGCAGCGGATCGAGGGGCGCTTGATGCAGGATGGCGTCGAAGATGACGCCGGTCGCGTCGCCGCGAAAAGGCAAAAAGCCGCTGGCCATTTCGTAAAGCACGGCGCCGAAGGAGAAGAGGTCGGTGCGCGCGTCCAACTCCTCGGCGCGGACCTGCTCGGGCGACATGTAGGCCACGGTTCCGACGGCGCTGCCGGGACTGGTCAGATGCTCCGTCCCGCTGTCGAGGGTTTCCATCGAATTGGTGTTCTGGCTGGCGCGTCCGGAACTCGAAACTTTGGCTAGCCCGAAATCCAGAATCTTCACATGTCCGCGCTTGGTGATGAAAATGTTGGCCGGTTTGATGTCGCGATGAATGATGTTCTGCGAGTGCGCCGCGTCCAGGCCATCCGCAATCTGGATCGCGTAGTCAACCAGCCGCTCGATTTCCATGGGCCGGCCGGCATTCATGTGCTTCAGCGTGGTGCCGTCCAGGAATTCCATGGCGATGTAGCGCTCGCCGTGTCCTTCGCCCGCTTGAATGGGGACCTCGCCAATTTCGTAAATGGTGCAGATGTTCGGGTGATTCAGCGCGGAAGCAGCGCGCGCCTCGCGTCGAAAGCGTTCGAGAGCCTGCGCGTCGCGGTTCAGGTGTTCGGGCAGGAATTTGAGGGCCACAAAGCGGCCAAGATCCGTATCTTCGGCCTTGTACACCACGCCCATTCCGCCGCCGCCCAGCTTCTCCAGAACGACGTAGCGAGAGATCTTCTTGCCGGAGAG
>JBJKQB010000059.1:0-22292 GCA_046705825.1 Candidatus Acidiferrales bacterium | reverse complement strand
TACTGATCAGGGGAAAGGGAATGACGCCGACGACTTCCTGCGTGAGCAGAGGCTGACCGGAAGCGTCGCGCGCCACGCCGGGCTTGTCCTGCACGACGCGTATGGAATCGAGCGTGATGCCGCCCATCATCTCGGAAGTGGAGCCGGCGCGCATGACCAGCGCGTCGTCGGGCGAGCCGGAGGCCACCAGGGTGGCGCGGAAGCCGCGAGCGAGGGAAAGCATGGCCACGAACACGCCGACCGTTCCGGCAATGCCGAGCACGGCGACGATGGTTGAGGTCCAGCGCGCGCGAATGCTGCGGAAGTTGTAAGAGATCGGCACCGATCCGATAAAGGGCGCCAGCAAGCCGGCGATGATTCCGCCGGCAACAACCAGAATCAAGAGCAGCGCCACGATGGCCGCGAGCGTAATGGCCGCGAAGAAAAAAAGCTTTGGCAGCATGATCAGACCCTCCGCAGCGCGTCCACCACGCGCATACGCATCGCACCCACAGCGGGAAGAATGCCACTGGCAAAGCCGACCAAGAGCGCGGCGCCAACGCCATACACGAGCGTCTTCGGCGTGATCAGGAGCGGCGGCAGCATGCCGGCCAGCATTTGACTGAGCAGCGGGATGACCCCCATGGCCAGCAGCAGTCCAATACAACCGACGACCGCAATCACCAGGGATTCAGTCAGGATAAAACGGAGAACGGCGCGATCGGAGAAACCAATCGCTTTCAGCACGGCCAATTCGGGCGTGCGCTCGCGCACGGAAATGGCCATGGTGTTCCCGGTGACCAGCAGGAGGGTGAAGAAGACCACGGTTCCAATCGTCACGATAAGAAGCTTGATATTTCCGAACTGTTTGACCCAGCTGGCGGCGAAGGCCGACTCGGTCTGCGTCCTGGTTTCATTGGGTGAATTCATGAACATCTGATCGATCGTTTTGGCGACGCGCGGGGCATCGTCGGGATTGTCGACGCGCAGAACGTACCAGCCAATTTGATCTTTGACGCCATCCGGGACGCTCTGCTCGAAATACTCCCACTGAATCCAGAACTGTGTTTCGTCTTCGCCCGGCTTGCTGCCGTGGTAGACGCCATCGATATTGAACTGGAACGGCTTGTCTTGCAGGCCGTATAGGGTGGTGGCGATGGGAATGCGATCGCCGATTTTCCAGCCGAAGCGTTTCATGGTGGCCGCACCGACGATGACGCCCTGACGGTCTTTCAGGAAGGTATTCCATTCGTCGTCGGGAACGACGAGCTCAGGGTAAACCTGGCGCTGATTTTCCGGATCGATCACGAACTGGGGAAAGAAATTCTTGGGGTCCTGATAGACGCCGCCGAACCAATTGTTGTGCGTGATGCATTTCACGCCGGGAATGCGCAGGATCTGGTCGCGGTAAGAGAGGGGAAGGGTGTTGATGATGGAGGTGCGATTGGTGATCACCAGGCGATCGGCGCTGACCACGTTGGCGCCGCGCGAGAAGGCGTCGTTGACCACGCCGAGGAAGGCGAAGAGAAAGAGGGCCACGGCGAAGGAGCCGATGGTCAACAGCAGGCGCGCCTTCTTGCGAAAGAGATTGGCGAATATGAGGCCGCTGAATTTCATGAGACGCCTCCCGCGCTGACGCCTTGCCGCGCTCCTGCCTCAACCAGCACGCCCTTGTCGAGGTGCAGGGTGGTATTGGCCTGGCGCGCCACGACCGGGTCGTGGGTCACCATGAGCACCGTTTTGCCGTACTCCTTAACCAGGCGCTTGATGAGATCCATCACTTCATCGGCGCTCTTGCGGTCGAGGTCGCCGGTGGGCTCGTCGCACAGCAGGAAGGTGGGATCGGCAACAATGGCGCGAGCGATGGCCACGCGCTGTTCCTGTCCGCCGGAAAGCTGGCGCGGGTAATGGTGCATGCGCTCGGCCAGGCCGACGACGCCGAGCGCGGTTTCGACGTGCTTGCGCCGCTCGGCTTTGGAGAGTTTGGTGAGCAGCAAAGGCAATTCGACGTTCTGAAAGGCGGTGAGAACGGGAATCAAGTTGTACATCTGAAAGATGAAGCCGACGTGGCGGGCGCGCCATTCGGTCAATTTGCCGCGGGACATGTGGGTGATCTCGTCGCCGGCGACGGTGACGCTGCCGCGAGTGGGGACGTCCAGGCCGCCGAGCAGATTGAGCAGAGTGGTCTTGCCGGAGCCGCTGGGGCCCATAAAGGCGACGAAATCGCCTTTGTCCACATCGAGATTGAGACCCTGCAGGACGTCGATGTCCTCGTTGCCGCGGCGGTACGTCTTGTCCAGGCCGCGAACTTGAATCAGGCTGCCCGATTTTCCGTTGCCATCCACGCTGACCATGCTGTTTGCTCCTCTGCTGCGTTCTCCGGCTGAGTCAAGATTGTCCCGGGCTAACGCTTGACTTCGACCTGTTGCCCGTCGCGCAAATCGGCGGGACCGCCGACCACCACGGTGTCGCCCGGCGTCAGCCCGGCCAGAATCTGCGTTTGCGTGCCGTTGCTCGCGCCCACTTTCACCGCGTGGCGCTCGACATGATCCTCTTTCAGGACGAAGACAACCTTCTGCCCGCCTTCATCGCGCACGGCGTTTTGCGGAACCATCAGGCCAGCGGGAGCTTTTTGGGCCAGTTGGGATTCATTTCCCAGAAAGGTCACTTTCACGCCCATGTCGGGGAGGATGCGCGGGTCGAGCTTGTCGAACTTGATGCGCACTTTGACGGTGGCCTTCTGGCGGTCCGCGGTGGGAATGATGGTGCGCACGTGGCAGGGTATTTTCCAATCGGGATAGGCGTCGAGCACAGCGGTAACGCGTTGATGCGGTTTGACGCGCGCGATGTAATTCTCGTTGACATCCACTTCGACCTCGTTGGAGTTCATGTCCACGAGCGTGGCGATTCCGGTGCGCGTGAACCCTCCGCCCGCCGAGACCGGAGAAACCATCTCACCAACCTGCGCGTCCTTGGAGACGATGACGCCCTCGAAGGGCGCGCGAATCACGCAATTCTCGACTCCCTGCTGGGCCTCCTTGATGCGTGCATCGGCGGCGAGCACTTGTTCGCGGGTGTAGTCGATCCGGGCGCGCAGGCTGTTGACGGCCATGCGCGCATTGTCCAGGGCCTGTTGCGTCTGAACGCCCGCGGCCATCAACTCCTGGGCGCGGTGGAGCTCGATCTGGGCGTTCTGCAATTGCACTTGGAGGTCGAGAATGCTGGCCTGGGTGGCGTTGCGGTCCGCTTTGGCCGCGGCCAGAGTCTTCTGCGCGTCGGAATCGTCCAGCGTAGCCAGCACGTATCCCTTGTGCACGTACATCCCCTCAGTGAAGAAAACCCCGGTCACGCGGCCGGTGATCTTGGCGGCCACGGTGGCGCGGCGCTGCGGCGTGACGTAGCCGCTGGCGTTGAGCAAGGCTTGCGGTCCTGTGTTGGGCGCATCCACGCTGGCCACCTGCACCACGGGGCTCTGATGCATATACGCGTACACCCCGCCGCCGATTACCAGCGCGGCCAGCAAAACGGCAAAAATAAGGGCGATGCGCTTGCCCGCGCTTCGCGAGCCGCGTTTGTGGTCGTCGATGCGCAAAGACGACAGGTCCGGTTTCAGGGATGTCTCAGGCATAGCCGACCTAAGGGATTAACGTAGGCCTCCCGCTTTTGTTACGCGCGACGCGCGGCCGAAATAACGCGGCATTGGTAGAATTCCAACTTTGAACGGGACGCACACAACGACATTGGTTCGCCTCATCGGATGTGCAAGTCGCTCGGCGGTTGCAAAACCCACAGCGCGGGCCTGGGTGCGAGGAAACCCCTTCCCGGTTAACACAATGGATGGGAATAGTATCAGTGACATCCGCTTCGTTGTCCAGTGAGGTTCGACATGAGGCCGGGTGCTGCCCGGCCGAAGGCAGGCGTCCTCGAAATTAGCTGCGCCCAAATCTCCCGGCATACGTCTAATTACGCATCAGAGCTGCAGGATGGGGTTAGGCGGCTCCCAATGGTAGAATTCGAGCCTGCCTCTTGCAGACAGGTGCCCCACGAATGAGTTCGGAATCCTTGATCTACGTGAACGAACTGTGCAAGCAGTTTCGCACGTTCAAGCGGCGGGAAGGAGTGTGGGGATCGGTCCAGAATCTGTTCGTGCGGGAGTATCAGACGCTTTCGGCCGTGGATGGGGTGTCCTTCTCGATCGATCGCAGCGAAATGGTTGGGTATATCGGGCCGAATGGAGCAGGCAAGTCGACGACGATCAAGATGCTGACCGGGATCCTGGTACCTACGGGCGGCGAGATCCGGGTGAATGGTTACGTGCCGTGGCGGGAGCGCAGCCGGTACGTCAAGACGATCGGGGTCGTTTTTGGGCAGCGGACGCAATTGTGGTGGGATATCGCGGTGATCGAGTCGTTCAAGCTGCTGCGCCGGATTTATGACGTGTCCCAGCGCGATTTTGACGCCCGCATGGCGCTGTTTAACGACATCCTGAACATCCGGGAGTACCTGCACACGCCGGTGCGGAAGCTGTCGTTGGGGGAGCGCATGCGGTGCGATCTGGCGGCGGCGCTGCTGCACAATCCGCCGCTGCTGTTTCTGGACGAGCCGACCATCGGGCTGGACGTGGTGGCCAAGGACCATATCCGGCAGTTTCTGCGGGCAGTTAACCGGGAATTCCAAACCACGATTCTCTTGACTACTCACGACTTAGACGATATAGAAGAACTGTGCCGTAGGATCATGATCATCGACCACGGCAGGGTGCTCTACGACGGCCCTCTAGAGCATTTGAAGCAGAAACTTCTGCGCACAAAACAAATTAAGTTTGCCCTAAAGGATCGCGAACAAACCAGCCGTGTCGGCATGTTTGCGCGCGATGGGCTTGAACTCGAACAGGTGGACGAGCTGACCTACCGGATTCGCTTCGACCGCCTGAAGGTGGCCACAGCGGACCTGGTTCGCCAGGTTCTGGCCACCGTGGAAGTGCGGGACTTGCTGATCGAGGATGAGCCCATCGAGGAAATCATCAAACGCATCTATGCCGGAGAGGCGCTCTTGGAGGTCAGTGCATGAGAATCACATCCGTCGTGAAATGGAGCCTGCCGCTTGCCTGCGCTCTTTTGCTGGCCGGCGCTTCTACGCAAGCGGCCCCGAAAGACAAGACGATTTTCGATATGTTCGTCCCCGTGGCGCCGCAGCCGATCCGCACCGGGAGCGTCTGCGGGAATCTGTCCGGCGCTCTTTCGGCGGACGATTTCTTTGACGGTCTGGTTCGCATCGAAGGGCACCATCGCGTGGAGTTCCGGAAGTATTCCCAGCCCGTGCGCGAATTCCCTTCGCAGGTGGCGGTCGCGCTGGCCGGCAATTTCACACCTTGCGGCGTTCCGGACGCAACAGGCGGGCACGTCGACTACGTGCGTCCGGGCAACGGGTCGTCGCCGCAGCGGGTGAATGATTTCATCAACGGGCTGCGCTTCACCGCAGTATGGAAGAACCGCTACGGCATCCAGCCGGTGCGGGGCTTCTCGGTGACCAAGACGGCGCCCGGCGACCGCAAATTCGGGCTCACCAATCAATTCGGCGTGAACGACCAGATTCCGTGGCGCTTCGCGTTCCAGGTGCCCTCGCAGGGCGTGCCGCTGACGGATCAGCTGGTCATTTCCGTGTACGCGCCGTCCGGAGCCAAACTCGCGTCCTTTACCGCGGGAGTGCTCGCGCATTTTCCCAAGCATCACACGAAGACGATTCGCGGCGAACAAGCACACTGGTAAGCGCGTATTCCCTGGCGAATCGCACAGGGGGAGTCTGCAGCAGTATTATCCATCCGGCGCCTTTCTGGCGCCGAGGTGTGTCGATCCATGCCGCGAATGAGAAGCGGCCTTCGGGCCGGCATCAAACCACACATCGGAGAGATTCCAAAATGTCTGCCGAACTTCCTGGCGGCGGCTTTTTTCCGAGGGTGAGTCTCGAGGTTCTGAGTTAGAATCGAGCGCCGAATGGAACCAGAGACGGCGAACGGGGTGACGGCGGTGTATCCGGGCTCGTTCGACCCGGTAACGAACGGGCATCTGGACTTGATCGCGCGCGGCGCCAAGATTTTCGGGCGCCTCGTCGTGGCCATCGCGCAGAATCTGGAAAAGGACCCGCTGTTCAGCGTGCAGGAACGCGTGGAGATGCTGGAGGCGGTGACCTTCGAGTTCCGCAACGTCGAAGTGGACGTGTTCAGCGGCTTGCTGATGGATTACGCGCGAGCGAAGGGCGCGCGCGTGGTTCTGCGCGGGATTCGCGCGGTGTCCGACTACGAATACGAACTGCAGATGGCCATGATGAACCGCAAGATCGAGCCGGACATCGAGACGGTGTTCATGATGCCGGGAGAGGCGTACAGCTACATCAGTTCGCGGCTGGTGAAGGAACTCGCCCGCCTGGGCGGGCCGGTGAAAGGCTTAGTGCCGAAAATCATCGAGGAGCGCTTGCGAGGTAAGGTGAGCTAATACGCGTACTCTCCCAGGGCTTTGCGCTGCATCGCAATTGAATCAGGAAAGGAAGAGAATGGAACCGGGGACCGGAATGAAACTGCAGGAAGAAATCCGTCTTGCGGAGCGTGTGAACCGCATCGCCGTTTCGCCCACCATGGCCGTAATGCAGGAAGCGGAGCGCTTCAAGGCGCGCGGAGCCGACGTGGTGGACTTTGGGCCGGGCGAACCGGATTTCCCCACGCCGGAGCACATCAAGCACGCGGCGGTGAAGGCGCTCAACGAGAACCGCACGAAGTATACGGCCACGCCGGGCATCGCGCCGTTGCGGCGGGCGATCTGCGTTTGGCACGCGGCGCAGCTGGGATCGTCGTACGAGCCGGCCGAATGCATCGTCAACGTGGGCGGAAAAAATTCCGTGTTCAACACGATTTGCTCGCTGGTCGATTCCGGGGACGAAGTGGTGATTCCCGCGCCGTACTGGGTGAGCTACCCGGATATCGTGAAATATGCAGGCGGAACGCCCGTATTCGTGGAGACGCGGCAAGAGGATGGTTTCCTGGTGACGGCGCAGCAGATCGAAGAGGCCGTCGGGCCGCGCACGCGAATCGTGATCATCAACTCGCCGAACAATCCGACCGGGGCGGTGATTCCGAAGCGGGAATTCGAGGCGATTCTGGAGGTGTGCCAGAAAAACCGCGTATGGCTGCTCACGGATGAGTGCTATTCCCATTTTGTGTATGGCGACGTCAAGCCCTATTCCATCGCGAGCGCAGCGGGCGCGAAGGAGCGCGTGATCGTTGCGGGATCGTTTTCCAAGACGTTTGCGATGACCGGATGGCGCATGGGCTACACCCTGGGTCCCGCGCCCCTGATTAGCGCGATCAACAAGCTCCAGAGCCAGGCCACATCGAACGCGACATCCATCGCGCAATACGCGGCGCTCGAAGCGATGCTGGGGCCGATGGATTCGGTGGTTACCATGCTTGACGAATATGCGCGACGGCGGCAAATCATCCTGGCGGGGCTGCGCGCGATTCCCGGAGTCACTTGCACCGCTCCGCAGGGAGCATTCTATGTATTCCCGAACATCGCGAAGCGCCTGAGCAGTGAGATGCCGGACGACACGGCACTCGCAAAGCGCCTGCTCGAGCGCGAGCACGTCGCCGTAGTGCCCGGCGAGGCGTTTGGCGCGCCGGGGCACATCCGGATTTCCTACGCAACTTCGGTTGAGCGGATCGAAGAAGGGCTGCGGCGGCTGTCCCGCTTCCTCAGCCAGTGATGGAGCCAGGCGGCCGGCTCGCGTGCAACCGCCGAATGGAAACTGATCGGAAACCGTGAAGCCTTCACCCGCGCGCCTCGACCCGATTTTCAGCCAGCGGCCTTGGGGCGCGCGCTCCTTAGCGCCTCTCTTTCCAGACAAATCGGATTTACGCGAGCCGATCGGCGAGGCTTGGCTCACCGGGCTCGACTGCCGGTTTGCAGAGGGTCCCTTCGCCGGCAAGACGTTGGGCGAGGCGTGGGGACAAATGGATCTGGCGTGGAGGGGCACGGCGGTGCGGTCCGCGAGCGATTTCCCTCTGCTTGTGAAATTCCTTTTTACGCGGGAGAAGTTGTCCGTTCAGGTCCATCCGGACGACGATTACGCAGCGCGGAATGAAGCGGCGGCGGGAGGCCGCGGAAAAACGGAAATGTGGTACGCGCTGCGGGCGGAAGCTGACTCGGAAGTCCTGTTGGGGCTGAAGCCGGAAGTGACGCGCCAGGAGTTCCAGAAAGCGATCGTAGACGGCACGGCGGAGCGATGCCTGGAAAGCGTTCCGGTGCACGAGGGAGACGCGATCTTCGTTCCCGCGCGCACGGCGCACACGATCGGCGCGGGCCTTCTGCTCTGCGAGATTCAGGAATATTCGGACCTGACCTATCGCGTCTACGATTACAACCGCCGCGACGCCAGCGGGAAGGCGCGCGAATTGCACATCGAGAAGGCGCTCGAGGTATTGCGCTTCGGAAAACAGCACGGCGGGAAGACAACGCCGGTGCGGATCACGCGCGATGGAGTCAGCGAGACGTACCTTGCCGCGTGTCCGTATTTCGCAACGGAGAAGTGGGAATTCCGGGAACGCATCGCCGCGGCCAGTTCCCACGAGCATTTCGATCTGCTGATTTTTCTCGAGGGCGGCGGGCGAATCGAGTGGGCGGATGGCGCGGCGGAATACGCTCCGGCGCAAGCGTGGATTTTCCCCGCAGCGCTGGGCGCGTATGAACTGGCGCCACGATCCGAAACGTCGCTGCTGCGAGCGTACGTACCGGCCGACATGGGCGAATTCGTGCGCCGGATGGAGCAGCGCGGCGTGGGACGGAACGTGTGGTCCCAACTGGTGTACACCTGAACGCGTTCGGCAATTCACACATGAGCGCCAGAAGCGAAAAACTCGTGGCGTGCGCCGTCCTGTTGGCCGGGGGGCGCGGAACGCGTTTTTGGCCGCGCAGCCGCATGCGCACGCCGAAACAGCTGCTGAACATCGTCGGCAGCGAAACCATGCTGCGCATGACGATGAAACGTCTGCTCGGGACTTTCGAAAAGACGAACTTTTGGGCTGTCACAAACGAGGAGCAGGCCGCAAGCGTGCGGCGCGAACTTCGTGGCGTGCCTTCGGCTCACGTTCTGGCCGAGCCGGTCGGCCGCAACACGGCCGCGGCGATCGGGCTGGCGGCGATTCATATTGCGCGCGAACACGGCGACGCGATCATGGGTGTCGTGCCGTCGGATAGCTACGTCGCGCGCGGCGCCGCTTATCGCAAGGTGATCCGCGCGGCGCTGGAAGCGGCGCAAACGCCCGGGCGGTTCGTTGTGCTGGGGATCCCTCCGACGCGGCCGGAAACCGGCTACGGTTATATCGAAAAGGGCAGCGGCTCGATTCGCGTCAATGGGGCGATGGCATACCGCGTGAGGCGGTTCACGGAAAAGCCCGATCTGCGGACCGCGCGGCAATACACTGCGTCCCGCGATTAATTTTGGAATCCGGGACTGTTCTTCTGGCGGCTATCGACCTTTCTGGAGAATTTGCGGCGATTTCTTCCCCGCACATACGGCGTGCTGAATGAACTGGGCGGGGCTATCGGAACACGGAAATACGCATCCGGGCTGAAGCGGATTTATCCCAGCCTCGAGAACATTTCAGTTGACTACGCGCTGATGGAACCGGTGACGCGGTTGCGTGCGAGCGGGCTGGATGCACAAGGCGAAGCGAGCGGCCCCGCCGTGTTCGTCATTCCAGCGAAAGTCGGGTGGAGTGATATCGGATCGTGGGCCGCAGTATATGAACTGCTGGCCGGAAAGCCCGGCGCAAACATATCCGCGGGGCCGACCTTCACGCTGGACAGCGGCGGAAACTACTTTTGGTCGCCGAAGAAATTCGCGGCTGCCATCGGCGTGCGCGACTTAGTGGTGGTCGAAACCGATGATGCGCTGCTGATTTGTCCGCGCGAGCGGTCGCAGGAAGTGGGGAAGATCGTGAAATGGCTCGAGGAGCGCAGGTCGACGCACCTGCTGTGATGACGCGCCGTTATCTCGGCGAGAAGCAAGCGCGGGCAGCGGGCGCGAACCGCCGCTGATTTCAAGCCTGCCTTAGGGATCCTCTTCGGCCAGCAAATCAGAACGACACTGCATCCAAAATTTGATATTCGGGCGGGGCCAGTTTGCGTCTACAATTCATGTTCTCCCCGGCCGGCAACGATCGGGCGTGTGTGTCTCGATTGCGGTTCAGATTCCGAATCACGCAACCAGGAAGAACAGAAATATAAGGAGCGGAATTTGATGCTGCGGTATGGGAAAAAACGTGGAGACATTTTTGGAGCGCTGCTGCGGTTGTGCATCCTTCTTGCGCCGCTGGCGATTGTAGTCTGCGCCAGCCGCGCGGGCACCGCCGTGTTCGACCTTGTCGGGCCGCCGGTGGAAATGACCGTGACGCGCTCGGGCAAGACCGAACCGGTGTCGCAAGTAGCCAACCTGCAGGCAGGCGACCGGCTGTGGATCCATCCCGAATTTCCGGAGAGCCAGTCCGTGCATTACCTGCTGGTGGTGGCGTTCCTGCGCGGAACGACGAATCCCCCGCCGGAAAACTGGTTCATCCGGGTGGACAGCTGGACTAAGAGCGTGCGGCAGGAAGGCATTGTGGTGACGGTGCCCGAGGGAGCGCAGCAGGCGCTTATGTTCTTCGCACCTTCGACGGGAGGAGATTTCAGCACGTTGCGCTCGACCGTGCGCGGCCGGCCGGGCGTGTTCGTTCGCGCCTCCCAGGACTTGGATCAGGCGGGCTTGGACCGGTCGCGCCTGAACAAGTATCTCGAGGAGGTCAAGCACACCTCCGATTCGAATCCCACCGAGCTGGAGGAGCGATCCAGGAATCTGGCGCGCACGCTGCACATCAAGTTTGACCAGCAATGTTTCGACAAGCCCAGCGAACAACAGGCGCCGTGCCTGATGCAAGGCACGGATCAGCTCGTACTGGACGATCCTCATACGCAGTCCATGGTCGCAGCGCTCACGTCGGGGCCTTCGGCCGACTTGATCGGGGCGGTCAGCTCGACTCCCCTGGTAGGAGCGGGGACGTTCAGTCCATACGTGGGAACGGTGCTCGACATGGCGCGGCTGATGAGCAAGCTGCACACCGCAGAGTATCAGTACATTCCGGCGCTGGCTGTCCCGCCGAAGGACAAACTGAATCTGCGGCTTAACAGCCCCCCCTCATTTCGAAACCCCAAATCGGTGCTCGTGATCGGGTTGCCGGCGGTGGAAGCGGCACAGGTGCCGCCGCTTCAGGCTGTGGATCCCAATCAGGTTTATTGCCTGCACCAGTCGCCCTTGATTCTGCCGGTCGTCGGCGCGCCGCTGGTGTTCTCGACGGACCTGGCCCACAACTTCGTGCTTCGCGTGCCGGAGAAATCGGGCAAGACAATCGACTTGCCGGCCACCGCCGATCCCGCGCGAGGAGGATTCGTGGTCGATACGCGCTCGCTTCCCGCGGGCGCCGTCGTTTCGCAGGTCAAAGGAACGCTCTATGGCGATTGGGGATTCAAGACGTTCGAAGGGCCGAGCTTCAACTTTCGCGACTCGAGGCCGGCCAAATGGACTGTCCCCGCAGCGGATCAAAGTGCGCTGGTCGTGGGGCGCGACGATACGCTGCATCTTGAATCCGAATGCGCCGTCTGCGTGGACGCGGTCAGCGCACGCGACGCGCGAGGGCATGAGCTGAAAACCACCTGGAAGATCGTCAAGCCGAACGAGATCGAAATCAACGTGCCCATGAAGCGGGAGAAGACGGGCCTGTGACGCTTCAGATCAAACAGTACGGGCTGAAGGAAGCCGACGAGCTTCCCCTGCTCGCTTACGCCGAGGCGGCGCATCTCGACCGTTTCGCTTTCAATGCCGGCGATCGCGAAGCGCTTCTGGTCGGGACAAGGCTGGACGAAGTGAAAGGGCTGAATGTCGATGGTGTCGAATTTACGCCGGGTAAGCTGACACGCGAGGGACAAAAGGACGAACTGCCGCTGCAGACCTCAGGAACCGTTCCGGCCGGAACGCTGCCCCCGGGAAAGGACGTGACCGCGCACATAACGTTGAAAGATGGCCGCGTGCTCGACCTGCCCGCCCACGTGGAAGCGCCGCGCCCGAAAGTCGCTTTGATCGGCAAGAGCGTGGAACCGGGCGCGGCACATTCGGCGATCCGGTTTGCCAGCCAGGACCAATTGCCGCAGAACAGCACGCTCTCGTTTTTCTTGAAGACGGTGGTCCCGGAAAAATTCCCGCGCAGCGAAAGGATCGAGGTGGCGACGGACGACGAATCATTCGACGTCCTGCTGAGCATCGCGGACGGCACGCTGGTGCTGCAAGACGCGCAGACGGTGCTCGCCATGCTGGATCCGGCGAAGAGCTTCGGGCCCTCCGCATTCGGAGCGCTCCAATTCCGGCCGGTGGACGCGGACGGCTCGAAAGGTGATTGGCAGCCGCTGGCCCGGCTCGTCCGCATCCCCACGTTGAAGGAGATACGCTGCCCGGATTCCCCTGATAAGCCCTGCACTCTGAGCGGTACGAATCTCTTTCTGATCGACTCGGTGGCTTCCGACCCACAATTCACGCATCAGATGCCTGTCCCGCTCGGATTCGCGGACAGCACGTTGACGGTGCCGCGGCCGAACGGAACGCTGCTCTATATCAAACTGCGCGACGACCCGTCGACGGTGAACACCGTGGCTCTCCCCGTCTTGCCCGAATAGGAGCGACCGGTTCGCGCCTGGCGTGGGAGGCCGGAACAGAAACCGCGGAAAACGGGCTGGCGGCGCCGTGTCACCCTTCTCTGCTGAAATGGCATCGCTTATACTGCGCACATGAGTCAGATCACTTTCGGAACGGACGGGTGGCGCGGGATCATCGCCGAAGACTTCACGATGGAGAACGTGCGCAAGGTGGCGCACGCGATCGCGCGCTACGTCATTCGCGCCGAACGCCCGGAACGCGGCGTCGTCGTTGGTGACGATACGCGATTCGCATCGGAACGCTTCGCTCGCGTAGCCGCGGAAACGCTGACGGCGGCAGGAATCCGCGTTTCGCTTGTAACCACGGCCTGCCCGACGCCTGCCGTTTCCTTGCTCGTGCGCCTCCGCGGAGCCGCTGCCGGAATCCAGATCAGCGCGAGCCACAATCCCTATCCCTGGAACGGCATAAAGCTCAAGGCGAGCTACGGCAGTTCCGCATCGCCCGCCATCGTGGGGCAAGTCGAAGCCGAATTGGAACGAGTCCTTCGCGAAGGCGTGCCGGCGCCGCCAGCGCGCAAGGATCTGCTGCAGTCGATCGACCCGCGCGCGCCTTACCTGGAAAAACTGACTGAGCTGGTCGATTGGGACCGCTTGCGCGGCGCGCAACTGCGCTTCCTGATCGATCCCATGCACGGCGCCGCGCGCGGGCTGCTGCGCGACCTTTTCCTGCGCAACGGGATCGCGTGCGAGGAGATTCGTGGCACGCGCGATCCCCTTTTTGGCGGCGTCAATCCGGAACCGATCGAGCCGCACGTCGAGGCGCTGCGGCACGGGTTGCGCGCGGGGAAATTCGATGCGGGTTTCGCCTTCGACGGGGACGGCGACCGCATCGGGGCCATGGATCCGGATGGAACGTTCATCACGCCGCACCAGATCTTCTCGATTTTGTTCTGGCACCTGGCGGGAACGCGGAAGCTCGGCGGCGACGTGGCGAAAACATTCTCGACGACGAAGATGATCGCCAAAATCGCCGCCAAGTTCGGGCGACGGGTGTTCGAGACCCCCATCGGATTCAAATACATTTGCGATCGCATGCTGGAAAACGACATTCTCGTCGGCGGCGAGGAAAGCGGCGGGATCGGCACGAAGCTCTACTTGCCGGAACGCGACGCGACGGTAAACGCGCTGCTGCTGGCCGAAGTGATGGCTTGGCATGGCAAAAGCCCGAACGAGCTGGTTGCGATGCTACATCACGAGTTCGGCGAGCATCACTACGGGCGGGTCGATCTGGCGCTCAAGCCGGGGCAGAAGGAAAAAGCAATCGAGTATTTCTCGAACGGCAAGCTGAGCCGCCTGCTCGACTGGCCGGTCGAACGGCGTGAAAACCTGGACGGCGTCAAGGCGTATCTGGGCGACATCGGATGGGTCATGGTGCGCGCATCGGGCACCGAACGCATGCTGCGCGTCTATTCGGAGACAATTCGGCCGGAAGCGACCCGGCGCGTGCTGGATGAAGTCGTGACCATCGTTCGCGGACTCTGATATACCTAAGGTGGGACTACTCCCCGCCTTCAAGGCGGGTTCAATTACTTCTCGGAAGAACGATCATGAAGCGGCGACTCTATACGCTGGACGTTTTCACCACCAAGCCCTACTCGGGCAATCCGCTGGCGGTCATTACCGACGGCGACGGCCTCTCGTCATCGCGCATGCAAGCCATCGCGCGCGAGATGAATCTCTCAGAAACGGTTTTCGTGCAGAAGCCGACGAGCGATCGCGCGCTCGCCCGCCTGCGCATTTTCACGACCACGCGTGAGCTTCCCCTGGCGGGGCATCCCGTTATCGGGACATGGTTCCTGCTCGGCGCGCTCGGTGTCGTGCCGGCCTCGTCCGGGGGGAGCGTGCATGTGCTGCAGCAAACCGGCGCGGGAATTCTGCCGGTCGAGTTGACGTTCCGGGACGGGCGGCCGGCGCTCGTCACCATGACCCAAAAGCCCGCGCGCTTCACGCCTGCGAAGCTCAATCGCGAAAAACTTGCCGGTTCCCTGGGATTGAAGCCCGGCGATTTGGATTCACGATTGCCGCTCGAATTCGTTTCCACGGGAATCTTCAATTTGATGGTGCCGCTCAAGCGCCGGGCCAGCTTGGGCCGCATTCACATGAGCATGCGCGCGCTCGCGCAGCTCATTTCGCGCGGCGGCGTGATGGCCTATTGCTTCTCACTCGACGGCGATGGTCGAGCTTTCGCCCGCGGGATGCTGCCTTGGGGTTCGGTGGAGGATCCCGCAACCGGCTCGGCGGCCGGTTCCCTGGCGGCCTATCTGGTGCAAAACGAAAAGCTGCGCGCAGGGCAAACGCTGGCGATCACGCAAGGGGTGGAGATGGGCCGGCCGAGTGAGATTCGCGCAGAAGTTGCGGTCGACCGCGGAAGGCTCATCCCAAAGGTCAGCGGGTCAGCGGTGCCAATTCTGGAGGCGCACATCGAGGCGTGAAGTCTGGAGTTCCTTTCGCTGGCCTAGTCATTCCTTTCCTTCAGCGCGTTGGGCTCCAGTTTCTTGAGCGCCGCGTCGAGAATGCCGTTAAGAAATGCGGGCGCATCTTCGGACGAGAACTTCTTCGCCAGTTCGAGAGCCTCATTGATCACGACTGCGGGCGGCGCTGTGCCGAATCGAAATTCATAGATTGCCAGGCGCAAGATACTTCGGTCGATCGCGGCCAGCCGGTCCAATTTCCAGTTTTCCGAGAGCTGAGCGACCAGTGCGTCCGCCGCGCCAGCCTCCGCTACGGCGCCAACGAACAATTCGTGGGCGAATTTGCGAGTCGATTCCGCGGCGCGCGCAGTTTTCCAGAAGAGCTGTTCGATCCGCGCGGGATTTTGGTGCGCCATATCCCACTCGAACAGCATCTGCAGAGCAAACTCGCGGGACTTGTGGCGGAGCGTCATACCCACCCACGGAACTGGTGCGCACATGGAGGGTTGGCCATCCGGAGTGTGTCCATAGCGGAGAGCATGTCAGCGGCGGGAAGTTCGGCGCGATCCGGAGCGAGTCGCTGGATCCTTGCGGAATTTGCGAACGAGTTGCCCCATCTCGATTGCGTTCAGGCCTGCTTCGTAGCCTTTGTTTCCATGCTTGAGGCCGGCGCGCTCGATGGCCTGCTCCAGCGTGTCGCAGGTCAGCACGCAGAACACCATCGGCACGCCGGTGTCGAGCTGGGCGAGCTGGATGCCGCGCGCACTTTCTGCGGCAACGTAATCAAAGTGCGCAGTTTCGCCGCGCAGGACGCAGCCAATGCAGATAATGGCGTCGCAGCGCCCGCTTTCAGCAAGGCTTTTCGCGGCGATGCCGATTTCGAACGAGCCCGGCACGCGGACAATTTCGATCTGCTGTTCCGTCGCTCCGCCGCGCTCGAGGGCGTCCAGCGCTCCGGCCAAAAGGCGGTCGGTGATGAACTGATTGAAGCGGCTGGCGATGATTCCGAAATGCAGCCCTTGCGCGTTCAGGCTGCCGCGAGTCTCGTGTGGCTTCAGCACGGCCATCAGCGTCCTTGAAACTTTGCCGGCCGCTTCTCGAGGAACGCGCGAGTGCCTTCGCGCATGTCCTCGGTGGCGCAGCAAAGGCCGAAGAGCGTCGCTTCAAGGAACAACCCCTCTTCCTGAGGCATCTCCATTCCGTGTTCGATGGCTTCCATCGCGTATTTCACTGCCAGGGGCGCATTGGCGATGATTTTGCGCGCGATCGCTTCCGCCGTGGGCAGCAATTCGGCAGGCTCAGTGACGTGATTCACCAGGCCGATGCGCAGGGCCTCTTCCGCCGTTATCATTTCGCCGGTAAGAATCAATTCGTGCGCCACGCCCTTGCCGCAGAGCCGGGCGAGTCTCTGGGAACCGCCGTAGCCCGGAATGATGGCGAGTTTCACTTCCGGCTGGCCGATTTTGGCGTTGCGGCTGGCAATGCGCATGGTACAAGCCAAGGCCAGCTCGCATCCGCCGCCCAGGGCGAAACCGTTGATCGCGGCGATGGAGGGCTTGCCCATGGTCTCCAGGCGATGAATGATTTCCTGGCCGTAGAGCGAGAAGTCCTTGCCGTCAACCGGCGTGCGCTGGGCCAGTTCGTTGATATCGGCGCCTGCGATGAACGCCTTTTCACCCGCGCCGGTGAGGATCAGGACGCGGACGGAATCATCGTTGCGCGCGGCGTTCAGGCAGTCGCCCAATTCGTCCATGGTTTTGCGGTTCAGCGCATTCAGGACGTTCGGGCGATTGAAGATGATTCGCGCGATGTGATCCTTCGCGTCGTACAGTACATTTTCGTAAGCCATGCGAGAAATTCCTCAGGAACCGCCGAACTTCGGGCCCGACTTTCGAGTGCCTCTTCTTTCAGCTCAGCTGCATTGGTTTAGGTTTTGCCGGATCGGCGTAATCGTAGAAGCCGCGTCCGGTCTTGCGCCCGTGCCAGCCGGCCAGCACCATGCGTTTCAGCAACGGCGGCGGAGCGAAACGTTTTTCCTTGAATTCATCAAACATAATATTCGCGATGTAGTAGGTGGTGTCCAAGCCCACGAAATCCAGCAGCGTGAGCGGCCCCATAGGATGGCCGCAGCCGAGTTTCATGGAATTGTCGATGTCCTCGATCGACCCCACGCCTTCTTCGAGCGCGCGCACCGCGTCCAGAATATAGGGCACCAGCAGGCGGTTGACGATGAAACCGGTGCGATCCGTCGTTCGCACCGCCGTTTTGCCCAGCTTCCCCGCGAACGCCAGCGCTTCTTCGTACACCTTTGGATCGGTCGCAATCGTCCGGATTACTTCCACCAGTTTCATGATCGGAACGGGATTGAAGAAGTGAAGCCCAAGAAAACGGTCCGGGCGGCGGGTAAACGTCGCCATTTCGGTGATCGACAGCGAGGATGTGTTGCTGGCAAAGATTGCGTCCTTGCCGCAGAGCGAATCGAGCGAGGTCCAAAGTTCCCGCTTCGCAGGAAGCTGCTCGATGATGGCTTCGATGATCAGGTCGCACTCTTTCAGGTCTTCGAGGTTGATGGTCCCGCGCAGGCGGCCGCGAGCCTGATTGCGATCTGAAGCGCTCAACGTGCCCTTCTCGACCAGGCGCCCCAGATTTTTTTCAATCGATTTCAGCCCCTTGTCAACGAGCTGCGCCGATACTTCGCGCACAACGACCGGGTAACCTGCTTGTGCCGCGACTTGCGCGATGCCCGAACCCATCAGGCCGCAGCCGACGACGCCCACTCTTTCAATGGCCATGAAATTCTCCCGGCAAAGAACCAACGCGGGTAGTAGGGTACGAAAAAAATCAGTTTCGTGCCAGCCCAAGACGGCCGCGATCCTCCGGCTATGACGCGGCAGCTTCGACGATCATGGCAATGCCCTGGCCGCCGCCGATGCAGGCGCTGGCAATTCCATACCGCGCTCCGCGCCGGCGCAACTCCAGCAGAAGTGTAAGGACCAGCCGCGTGCCTGTCGCGGCAAGCGGGTGCCCCAGCGCGATCGCGCCGCCGTTCACGTTGGTCTTATCGCGATTGAGGCCAAGCAGTTTTTCGACCGCAAGATACTGCGCGGCGAACGCTTCGTTCACCTCGATCAAATCGATTTGATCCAGCTTCAGGTTCGCAAGAGCCAGCGCCTTCTTGATGGCGGGAACCGGTCCGATACCCATGATGCGCGGCGGAACTCCAACAGCAGCCCAGGAAACGACGCGGCCCAGCGGTTTCCATCCACGCTCTTTCGCCACTTTCGCGTGGGTGATTACGAGGGCCGCGGCGCCATCGACGATTCCGCTCGCGTTGCCGGCGGTCACGATGCCATCCTTGCGGAATGCGGGCGGCAGCGACCGAAGGACGTCCATGGTCGTTTCCGGCCTGCGATGATCGTCTTGCGAGACGGTAATCGTCTTCTTGCCCTTCTTTACTTCGACGGGAGTGATTTCATCCTTCATGCGGCAGGCGCGGGAGGCCGCTTCCGCGGCTTGCTGGCTGCGCAAAGCGTATTCATCGCAGGCCTCGCGGGTGATGCCCTGCTCGGAAGCCAGATTCTCGGCGGTCTCCGACATGCTGAACCCGCAATAACTGTCGAACAGGCCCGAGGCGAGCGAGTCCTCGAGCTTCCCTTCGCCCAGCTTGAAACCGGAGCGGGCGCCGCGGATCACGTGCGGCGACTGGGACATGTTTTCCATTCCGCCGGCAAGAACCATCTTCGCTTCGCCCAGCAAAATCCGTTGGGCAGCCTGGCTGACGGCCTCGATTCCCGAGCCGCACAGGCGGTTCACCGTAACCGCGGGAATCTCCTCCGGCAAGCCCGCTTTCAATCCCACGTGGCGCGCGCCATAGAGCGCATCGGCGCTGGTCTGCATGACGTTCCCGAAAATCACATGATCGAAGTCAGCCGGCTCAGCAGTGGAGCGGCGAATGGCCTCCCGGCTGGCCACCGCTCCCAGGTCGATCGCCGTGGTCGAGTCGAACGCACCCATGTAGCGCGCCATCGGTGTGCGGGCGCCGGCAAGAATCACGACATCGTTTACAAACATGATTGACCTCCGGAAGAGACGGCCGAGGACGCGGAGTGGCGCGCCTGAAGCACCATCTTACTCCAGTTCAAGGGGTGGCGAGGGAAACGAGCGTGTTGCCGCCGCGCTGGCGGGCTTCATCGAGCCCCGATTCGGCGCGATTGATGACTTCCGTAACGCGATCCTCTGTATCGTCGCTCGGGCGCGAGGCCGATTCGGCAGCCACAGCGCTCACCGTCAGATCCGCTCCCCAGGAGGGCCGGGCCGACGTCGCCGCCTGGCGCAGTTTTTCCGCCAGGACTTGCGCGTTTTCCAGCGAGGTGCCCGGCAAGATGAAGGCGAGCGACCATGCCGTGTACTTCACGATCAAGTCTGTCTGGCGGGTCGACGAGGAGAGAATTCGCGCCAGTTCATCCATGTAGCGTTCCAGGGCCGCGTCACCATGCTGCCGCAGCAGTTCACCGCCGCGATCGGTCTGCAAAATAACCACTGAAAGCGGAACTCCCTGCGAGCGCGAGCGGTTCGCCTCGGAAACGAGGCAATCGAGGTACGCGCCGCGGTTGAGGATGCCGGTCCGTTCATCGGCTACCGAGAGCGAACGAACGAGGGAACGCAAGCGCGTGTGATTCACGGAGATCAAGAGCTGATCGCCTACCGCTTGCAGAAAGAAGCTTTCGTTCGGCTTCCAGGCGCGCGCTTTGGTGTCCGCGACCACCAGCGCCCCTGCGGCTGACTGCGTTTCTTTGTCCGTCAGGCTCACTCCAAGAGCGCTCTCAATGCCAAGTTGCGCCAACGCGGGCAGGAAGAAGGCCTGCAGTTCCACTCCGCCCAGCGCATTGGGAGTCGCGGCGGAAACCGCCGATGCAATCGAAGCGATGCTCGGCGAGGCGGCCGCGGCAATTCCGGGCGCAGCGTACTCCGCCGTCATTTGCCCGGGTTCAGACGAGGCTCCGATCGCGATGAGGCAGCGGGCCAGGCCGAGATACTTGCCGACTTCCGCGGCCGTCGTCCCCAGCACCTCCTGGGGCGTAGCTTGCCGGTACATCAGGCGATTAATTTCGGCCAGAGCGGCGAGGTCGCGGTGCATTTCCGCTGCAGAAGTGGACGAAACACCCGCGGCCGTTCCGGCTTCGGCGGAAAGCGGTACCGGCGCAGCTGTAGCGGCGGGGCTCGGCACGGTTCTCCGCGGTTCTTCCTTGGGCCACCAATTCGCGCGCTCGTACACCGCGCGCAGCCGCTCGTTCGTTGCGCTCTCTCCGGGGAACAGTTCAGCGATTTTCTCCAGGCGTTCGACGGCCTTTGATTGCAGCCCGTACTGCAGGAAAATTTCGACTTGTACGATCAGGTCTTCCAGCGTCTGTTGCGCGCGCTGCTCGTCTGAAACGGCGCCGGGCGTGCCGGGCTCAGCCCCCGCGCCCGAAAAACCGCCCGAGCGCGGAGAAACTGTGGCCGCCTTCGCCGCACGGCCGACAATACTCTGCAAGAAGGCGGGATCCGCTTTGCCCCGCAGCCGCTCGATGCGCTCGTGATTGCGGTAGTCATAGGGATCGATGTCCACCAGCCGGTCGAGAGTCTCACAGGCTTGCTTCACGCGGCCGGCCGCGAGATACAAATCAAAAAGGCGCACGAGAGCGTCGAAATACTTGGCCTCGCGATTCAGCTCCTCGCAGATCTTCGCCACCGCCTCCGCAAGCGGCAGGGACTCGGGGTGCTCCGAGGAAATTCGATCCAACTGGGACGAGAGCTCCGCCTCTTTGCGAAGGCTGCGCATCCAATCTTTGGTTTGGAAAAGGATGGCGGCGGCTTTTTCGTCCTGGCCCGCGTTCGCGTAAGCGCCGGCAATCTCGAAGAGCTTGTCGTAGCCGTCCGGTTTTTGGTTGTAAAAGGCTTCGAAAACGCCGCGCGCCTCGTCCAGGCGATTGGTGCGCAGAAGCGCTTCCCCAAACAGCGCCAGAAAAGCCGTGTCCTTTGCCTCCGGCGAGAAGCGGTTCAGCAGCTGCACGGTTCCTTCGGCATCACCTTTGCGCAGGCGCGCTTCGGCGTAAAGCAAAGCGCAGGTGCGGTCGTCCGGGGAAAATTCATGCGCGCGGCCGAAATACTCGAGGGCTTCATCGAGGGCGCCGCCCGCCAGAATCAGCTGGCCCGCGCGGATATAGCCGCGCGTGGCCAGGTCCACATGACCGAGCTTGGCAGCGAATTCAGCCAGCACGAAATGGCGGGCGGGATTTTCGGGGTCGAGCAGAGCGATGCTCTCGTAGCAAGCCAGGGCTTCTACTTCCCGCTGCTGCTGCTGGAAAAGCCCGGCGGCCGCCTGGAATTGCTCGATCGCCTCGCCCGCGCGGTTCTGCTTCTGCAGGAGCATGGCGTAGCGCATCAGGCGGTCCGGCGGCTGGGGGATGGACCGCAAGAAGCGGGTGAAGATCGCCCCGGCTTTCGCCGTATCGCCTGCGTCGATCAGCTTGTCGAACTGAATGCCGTAATAATGCGCGGCCTTGGCCGTGTCACCCAGGCGCGTGTAGAGATCGGGGAGCGCATGGACCGCTTCCTGGTTGGAAGGCATCTCCGCGAGAACGGCCTGGTATTCACTGAGGGCCTCGCGAAGCTTGTTCTTTTCGAGATTTCGCCGCGCACGCTCGAGATGTTTGGAGATGTCGGAACCCATACCACACTTCCGCGTCCGCGGGCGTGAGGGGATGCCGACGGTCTGCCTGAGCCGCGAAAGGCCGCAGAAGGGGCAGCACGTGGACTACCGGCGCGCGGGGGACGCAGGAAACAATATATACGCTCGCTGCGGCATTCCTCAACTCCAACTTCGGCCGCCGCGCGAAAAGCTAACGTTGCTCCCGGCTCGGGAGCGCCGAAAGCGGGTGTGCGCGGCCCCGGCTTGACTTCCCGGAAATCGGACACCTACACTCGACGATTCTGCGGGCAGTGGCTTTCGCGCGTCGCGAGCGTTCACGCGCCAGAGGCGAAATGGCGAAAACGAGCGGGCGAACGATCACGGTAGGGATCACCGGGGCGAGCGGTGCGACTTATGCACAACGCGCACTGCAGATGCTCGATG
>JBJKQB010000058.1:0-8927 GCA_046705825.1 Candidatus Acidiferrales bacterium | reverse complement strand
CGCCATGTGTCATCCCGCTTACCCTGAGCGCAGTCGAAGGGCTGCCGCTTTCTTGCAACCGTTGCGCTTCTGCTCTTGTTTTCGGAATTCATCCAGCCCGTCCACCAACGAGCCTCGCCGCTGCCGCCAGCAGCCCATCCGCAGCACAAATCTCCCGGATGAGTCCTGTGCCAAGCGCTTCCTGCGCATAGACCTTTCGTCCCGTGGCCAGCATTTCGAGCGCCCGCCCGCGGCCGATCAGCCGCGTCAACCGCTGCGTTCCGCCCCACCCGGTGAGAATTCCCAGCGTCCCGCCCGGATGCGCAAACACGGCGTCCGGCGTGGCGATTCGCGCATGACACGCCAGCGCCAGGTCGAGGCCGCCGCCCATGCAGTACCCGCGAATCGCGGCGATCACCGGCGCGCGCGACCGCTCGATCGCCCGCATCACGCTCTGCCCGTCCCGCGAAAACTCGTGTGCCTCGCCCGGCGTCAACCGCGCGATTTCCCCAATCTCCGCGCCAACGGCAAACGCCCCCTCCATCCCCGTAATCACGCAGCCAACGCAGCCGTCGAATTCGCGCGCCGCCGCCAGCGCGCGGATCTGCGAGTCAATGCCCGCCAGCACGCCGCGCTCGAGCCGTGGCAGGCCGTCGTCGCTTTCCAGCTTCAAAATGAGTAGTTTGCCTTGCGATGTGGACCGCAGCCGCGTCGCCACGCGGCTTCACGCGCTGCGCGGCGCAGCCGAAACTCGCTGGCGAATGAAATCGACAATGGCTTGCGTCGACGTCCCGGGAAGAAAAACTTCCGCAATGCCCGCCTGCTTCAGCGCGGGAATATCCGCGTCGGGAATGATGCCGCCGATGACGACGGTCACATCCGTCATTCCCTTCTCGCGCAGCAATTCCAGCAGCCGCGGGCAAAGCGTGTTATGCGCGCCGGAAAGAATCGACAGCCCGATGACGTCGACATCTTCCTGCTCCGCTGCTGACGCGATCATCTCGGGCGTCTGCCGCAACCCGGTGTAGATCACTTCCATCCCCGCGTCGCGCAGCGCGCGCGCAATCACCTTTGCGCCGCGGTCGTGCCCGTCCAGCCCCGGCTTCGCAATCAGCACCCGTATCTTCTTTTCCGCCATTTGGTTTTCTCTGCGCCCTCTGCGTCTCGGCGGTAAAAGCTCGGCGATTCGAATACTGCCTACGTGATCGCCACTTCCTCGTACACCCCGAACACCGCGCGCATCGCGTCGCACACTTCTCCCAGCGTAGCGTATGCCTTCACCGCATCGTACAAAAACGGCATCAGATTCTCTTTCCCCGCGGCTGCGCGCTTCAGCGCCTCCAGCCGGCGCTCGACTTCCTGATTCGACCGCTCCGCCCTCAGCTTCTTCAGCCGTTCCGATTGACGCCGCGCCACGCTCTCGTCGATCTGCAAAATCTCGATCGGCTGTTCCTGCGCGACGTACTCATTCACGCCCACGATGATTTTCTCTTTCTTGTCCACCGCCATCTGATACCGGTACGCCGCCTCCGCAATTTCCCGCTGCGGAAACGCGCGCTCGATGGCCTTGACCATCCCGCCCAGCGCGTCGATCTTCTCGATGTAATCCCACGCCGCGCGCTCCACCTCGTTCGTCAGCGTCTCGACGAAGTACGACCCGCCCAGCGGATCGGCCGTATTCGTCACCCCGCTTTCGTGCGCGATGTTCTGCTGCGTGCGCAACGCCACGGTGGCCGCAAACTCGGTGGGCAGCGCCCAGGCCTCGTCCAAGGAATTCGTGTGCAGCGACTGCGTCCCGCCCAGCACAGCCGCCAGCGCCTGAATCGCCGTGCGCACCACGTTGTTGTACGGCTGCTGCGCGGTCAACGAGCAGCCCGCCGTCTGCGTGTGGAACCGCAGCGCCCACGACCGCTCGCTCTTCGCACCAAACCGCTCGCGCATCGTCTTGTACCAGATGCGCCGCGCCGCCCGGTACTTCGCGATCTCCTCGAAGAAATCGTTGTGTGCGTTGAAGAAAAACGACAGCCGCGGCGCGAATTCATCCACATTCATCCCGCGCTGCAGCCCCCACTCGACGTACTCGATCCCATCCCTCAGCGTGAACGCCAGTTCCTGAATCGCCGTCGACCCCGCTTCCCGAATGTGGTAGCCGCTGATCGAGATCGAATTGAATCGCGGCGTGTGCTTCACGCCAAACTCGAACGTGTCGATCACCAGCCGCATCGACGGCTCGGGCGGGTAGATGTACTCCTTCTGCGCGATATATTCCTTCAGAATGTCGTTCTGAATCGTGCCCGAAATTTTCTTCCAGTCCGCCCCCTGCTTTTCCGCCACCGCCAGGTACATGGCCCAGATCGGAGCCGCCGGCGAATTGATGGTCATTGACGTGGTCACGTCCGCCAACGGGATCTGATCGAACAGCGTCTCCATGTCCGCCAGCGAACTGATGGCCACGCCGCACTTTCCCACTTCGCCTTCCGACAGCGCGTGGTCCGAGTCGTAGCCCATCAGCGTCGGCAAATCAAACGCGACGGAAAGCCCCGTCTGCCCCTGCGAGAGCAAATAACGGAAGCGCCGGTTCGTGTCCTCCGCGGCGCCGAACCCGGCGAATTGCCGCATCGTCCACAACCGCCCGCGATACATCGTGGAATGAATTCCGCGCGTGTAAGGAGGCTGCCCCGGATAGCCCAGGTCGCGCTCCTCGTTCCAATCGGCCAGGTCACCCGGCGTGTACAGCCGGCGGATGGGATAGCTCGAAACGGTGGTGAATTCTTTTGCGCGCTCGCCCGATTTTTCCAGTGCCGGCTTCAGCGTGCGCTCTTCCCATTCGCGCTCGGATGCCGGCCGTCCGCCATTTTGCGGATTTTGCGCCACTGACGCCGCACTCGTCGCCTTCTCTTTGGTTGTTTTCTCACCCATCGGCAGAACTCCCCGGCCGCGCGCCCGACCGCGCTCCCATCTCTTCATTTCATTTTATGGGATCGAAACAGTCCCAGCAAGCACTGGGCTTCCACCGCCGGCATCTTGCCGGCATTCTTGCCTGTGCCCGCAACGCCAGCGCCTGGGTATGTAGCGCCGCCATCTTGCCGCCTCCCACCGTCGCCCTCAGCCAACCGCGCATCGTCGCGAAACGCGACGCTTTTCTCCTTTACCTCATCTACCTCCTCTGCCTACTCTATTTCCTGTTTGCTCCTTCCGCCCACGGATTCCGCGGCGTCGCCGCAAAGCCTGCATCCGTGTCCGGAGCCCCAGGAATGTTTGGCGTGCGATAGGTTTGCCCGCGCAACGCATCCGCCAGAGTGATCTTGTTCGCCGACAGTGTGCGCCCCATGTACTGGTCGAAGAGCACCTGCGCCTCGATCAGATTGATGCGGTCGCGCAGCTCGATTCCCTGCGCCTGCGTCAAGTCGCGCGCACGCTGCACCACCAGGTAGCTGGTCGACGATCCGAGCTGATATTTCTTCTGTTCGTCGTCCAGCGTCTGCCGCGCCAGCCGCGTCGCTTCGACCGCCGCCGCTACCGCCGCGCGATACTGCTCCAGCCCAATCAGTGCGCTGCGCACGTTGATGTACACCGTGTTCCGGTCTTTCTGATACAGCGTCTGCAGCGACCGCTCGTCCAGCTGCGCCCGCGCGCTGTCCGCCTGCGCCGACCGGTTCCGCAGCGGAAGCCCCAGCGTGATTCCGGCAACGTACGTCGGATAGGTGGCGTTGATCATGTCGTGTTCGGCCGTGCCTACCCCCGAAGCAACGATCGTGGTCGTCGCCGGACCGAAGGACGTGGGAAAGCCGAGAAACAATGGCGGCGAGGACTGCGCCCCGCTCGCGTCCACGATCGGCTCGGTCGGATCGGCGACGAACGTGAGCGGTGTGGCCGACACGCTCGTTCGGATGCCCGCCAAGCCGGTTGCCTGATATTCGGCAAACACGTCCAGCGACGGCCTCAACAAGTTCCGCGTCACCTTGACTTCGATCTTGTCGTTCTCCAGGCTCAACCGGTCGATGGTCATCTGCGGCACGTTCTGCGACGCTTCGGCCATCAGCTGCTCGATCGGCGTATTGACCTCATTCGGCGTTTCGATGGGCGTCGTGGGTACGATCTCGATGTTCGCCAGATTGGGCGCCAACGGGTTCTTGGTGATGTCGTTCAACAGCTTCGTTTGCTGCAGCAGCATGTTCGTCCGCGCCGAGACCAACGCCTGTTCGTCGCTGGCCAACTGCGATTGCGCGGTCAGCACGTCCAGCGGCGCCATGGTCCCGATTTGCAGTTGCTTCTTGTTGTCTTCGTACAACTTCTGCGAAACGCTGACGGCCTGTTGCTGCACGTTCACGAACTCACGGTCGTACACCAGCTCCCAGTAATCGTCCGCGGTCGTGCTGACGTCGCTCATCACCACCTGCCGGAATTGCGCGTCGGCGATCTTCGTCGAGTTCCTCGCTTCGATGATGTATCGCGTGGTCGGCAACCGGCAGCAGCCTGCCAGCAGCGGCTGCGAAATTTGAGCCGTCAGTTGGGTCTGCACCCACGGATTGAATACGAACGACGTGAAATTCGAGGAACTTCGCTGGTTGTCCCAGGTCAGCGAGAACGACGTCCCCGTGTGAAATCCCTGCGCGTAGGACAGTTTGTAATCATGCTGGCGGAACAATGAACTCGGCACCACCGTTCCGGCACCCGACGTGAACGCGTTGTTCACCGGCGTCAGCGACTGCGTCCACGTGGTCGAAACGGTAACCTCGGGATCGAAGGAAACGCTCGGCGCCGCGCCCAATGTCACGGCCAGCGAGCTCGCCGGCTGTGGCACGCCTCCCGCCTTCGCCTTCAGCAGTTGGGTTTGCGCAATCCACGTCTGGTAGCGCTGCACGCGTATGTCCAGATTGTCTTCCAGTGCCAGCGCAACCGCGTCGTCCAGGCTCAGCATCAGCTTGCCGTTCTGGATCAGCTGATCGATCTTCGGCATGTTCGTCAGCGTCGGCTCCGGAACGTGAATCGGCCAGTACTGCCCGAAAATATTGGGAAACCATTGCTTCCCGTTCGAATAGTCGGGCCCCAGTCCGAGCTTCTTCTGGATGATCGGCTCAGTGGCGCCGGGCTGCGTGGCGGCCGCCTGTTGCGACACGTCGGGCAGTTGCGCCGGAGCCGCAGGCTGACTCTGCGTTTGCTGTTGTCCGTTTTCAGTGGAACCCGTTGACTGCGTTTGCGCGTACACCGGCGCTACGATCAAAGAAGCCGCGGTCCAGAGCACCAGCGCAAACCGCGTTACACTTTTCATCGTGTTTTGTCCTCTCCAACGAAGGAATCAGCTGATAAAGTCATGCGGGCCCCTCCCGCTCTCTCGCTCCCGGAATTCACATATAACAACGCGCGGGACGGCCCGTTTGTTTCGCGCTTCCCGCCTGCCCGCCGCAACCAAGGTCCCGCCTGCCGCAGGCACGTGTCGAGCGCGCCGTGTTCACCCAAAACCGGCCATAAACTGCACGCCGGAAGCCATCGTATGTAGCTGATGGCAAACAATTAAAAGGAATTTCCCCCACCCGCACTGTCCGCTTGCGCACACTCGCGTGCGTATCCGAACACGTAGGGCAGCCGAGTTTAACACATGACATGCTGGCGAGCGCGATACCTCGTGTGCGAAGTCGGGGGTGGACAGCACACCCGCATCCGGTTGCAGCATCGCTTCGACTCTCTGCCTCCTTTACTTCCCGTTTCCCCCGCTCTACCATCTCCCTTCCGCACAAATGTCGCCTACCTGCGCCAACGAGCCTCGCCCAGTCGTACCCGCGCGCCGCGGCCAGTCGCACGCGCCGCTTTCGGGCGCAATCCTGCTCCTTGCGGCTGCGTTTTGCCTTTGCCTCGCCGCTGTCGCCGTGCGTGCCGCGCAGGATCCCGCTCAACTCAAGCCTCAGGGCTACGTCAACGACTTCGCCAACGTGCTCAGCCCCGCAGCCCGCGACCAGCTCACCGCGCTCTGCGACGAGGTCGACAAGAAGGCCAACGCCCAGATCGCCGTCGTAACCGTGAAAACCCTGAACGGCCGCTCGCCCTTCGATTATTCCCTCGACCTGGCCACTCGCTGGGGCGTCGGCCCCAAGCAGAAAGACCGTGGCGTGATGATTCTCGTCGCCGTCGACGACCACAAATACTTCACCCAGGTCGGCTACGGCCTCGAAGGCATCCTGCCCGACGGCAAAGTCGGCAGCTTTGGCCGCGAAGCCGTCCCCTTCTTCCGCCGCAACGATTACGATTCGGCGCTGCTGCTGATGACCCGCAGCGTCGCGGACGTCATCGCTGCCGATCGCGGCATCTCTCTCGCGCAGCGGCCCGCCGTCGCCGCGCCCCGGTCGGAGAACGAATCCCACGGCAGCGAAGCCCCCTCCACTCCGGGACAAATCATCTTCATTCTCGTCGGCATCTTCATCTTTGTTCGCGTTGCGCGCGCTATCGCTTTTGCTGGGGCCCCCAGCAGCTCCTACTATCGACGCCGCGGCAGCGGCGGCTGGTGGATCGGCCCCACGATGATGGGAGGCTGGGGCGGCGGCTTTCGAGGCGGCGGTTGGGGCGGTGGAAGCTTCGGCGGCGGGGGCGGTGGAGGCGGCTTCGGCGGTTTCGGCGGCGGCTCATTTGGCGGTGGCGGCGCTGGCGGTAGCTGGTAGCCCAGGATGGAGCATAATAGGCCGATGACGGCGAAGCGCGGGGATCACCAATCACACCCGAAGGACTTTTTGTTTTGCGGCCCCCTCGGCATTTTGAATTTTCGTCGCGCGAACTGGCCCTGCTGTGGCTCTTTGCTAATTCGTGCAGCCAACACCCGGCTCATCGGTCCGGTTGAAGAGGCGGTCAGGAATACGCCGGTTCGCGAACGAGGTTCAAGGCGCGAATGGAGGCTGCAAAACCAAGAAATCGATCCTCCATATCCTTGTATGCGATTCATCGAACGGATCATCTGAATGGAACAAAAGCTGGCCGAATTGGTTCGGCGTTTGAAGGAAGCGCTGGGCAACGACCTGAAAGCCGTGGTCCTCTATGGCTCCGCGCTGACCGGCGAGTTCCTCTCCAAGCATTCCGACGTCAACACGCTCTGCATCGTCGAGCATTCCGGCTACGCGGAGCTCGAACGCCTGCGCCAGGTGGTGCGCTGGTGGACGCGCCAGGGAGACCGCCATCCCGCCCCGCTTGTCTTCACCTTCGACGAATTGCGCCGCTCCGCAGACGTCTTCGCTATCGAGCTGGTCGACATCAAGCTGCACCACCGCATGCTCTTCGGCGAGGACTTCTTCGACCGGTTCGAGGTTCCCCTGCGCCTGCACGCCCTCCAGCTCGAACGCGAGTTTCGCAGCAACTGGATTCGCCTGCGCGAGTCGATTCTCGCCGCGCCGCCCAAATCACACGTGCGCCTGGCCATCATGCTTTCCTCCGTTTCCAGTTTCTGCACCTTGTTTCGTCACGCCCTGTGGGCGCTCAGCGGGCAGATGCCCGGGCGCAAACGCGAGGCGGTCGACGGCATGGCCGCGCTGACCGGCGCCGATCCCTCCGGATTTCGCGCCATCCTCGATGTGCGCGAAGGCAAACTCAAACCCCGCCGCATCGATACCGAAGAAACCCTGCGCGCGTATCTGGAATTGGTGGAGGTCGCCACCAACGAAGTCGACCGCCGCCTCGAATCCCAATAACACTGTTCGGTAATCGCCCGCACCTCCGTCGAATCTTCGCGTGGGTTTTGGTAGCGCTCTCGCCTCTGCCGAGTCTTCGCGCGGCTTTTTGGTAGCGCCGGCGTCTCGCTTGCACTGAGCGGAGCGAATGTGCCGGCGTTTTTGGTTTGCTCTTGTCGTCGCTGCGCCGGCGTTTTGGGCTTGTTGTCGTACTCCAAGCCGCGCCCGCGGCTGGCCGCGAGAGCTTTCTCCGTGTTCTCCCGCCTTTCTCTGTGTTCTCCGTGTTCCTGTTTTGCTTTCGCTTTTTCTCGCGCCTCCCTGCCCGAGCGCAAATCGCAAAGATTGCGGTAGAATCCAGTTTCCGACTCTGGAGGTTTCCCATGAAAGCTCTGGCCGCCATCATTGCCATTCTGATCGTCGTCGCCATCGCCTTTGGCGGCGTCTACGTCAGCCATCGCAACCAGATGGTCTCCCTCAACGAGCAGGTCAAATCCAACTGGTCGGAGGTGGACGTCAACCTGCAGCGCCGCGCCGACCTGATCCCCAACCTGGTCGAAACCGTGAAAGGCTACGCCGCCCAGGAACAAACCGTCTTCGGCGACATCGCCAGGGCCCGCGCTTCCCTGCTCAGCGCGCAAACTCCGAAGGACAAAATCGCCGCCAACAATCAGCTCGATGGCGCGCTCGGCCGCTTGCTGCTCATCGTCGAAAATTATCCCCAGCTCAAATCCAACGAGAATTTCCTGCGCCTGCAGGACGAGCTGGCCGGCACCGAAAACCGCATCGCTGTCGCACGCAAGCGCTACAACGACTCGATCCAGACCTACAACACCTACATCGGCCAGTTCCCCAACACCCTCATCGCTCCCGGCGCCGGCTTCCGTCGCAACGACGCCTACTTCCAGGCCGCTCCCGCCGCCCAACAAGTGCCGAAGGTCGCCTTCCCCGCCCCCGCCGTCCACTGACCTGCGCGCACGCACACCGGGGTGTTCGTCGGTCACTGACAAAATGGCCCAGACCGGAGCATAAGAGACGTGGCGGGCTTGGGGCCGGGTCCACGTATGGAGGCGCGACAATGAATATCAACAGGCTGTCCAGCGTGCTCTTCATCGTCGGCTGTGTGGCCATCGTTCTGGGCGCTGTGGATCCCCTGGAAGGCTCCGTCGTGATCCTGGCCGGGAGCGCCGCTGCGTTGGCTGGGGTCCTGATCGGCAAACGCCCGCACCGCGTCGTGCTGTACTGGCTGTGGACGTTCCTGCTCATCGCCCTTGGCGTCGGCTTGCTCTTTGCCTGGAGCAA
>JBJKQB010000057.1:0-7908 GCA_046705825.1 Candidatus Acidiferrales bacterium | reverse complement strand
CGCGCGTGGTGGTCACCACATCGGCAGCCTCAGCCTGAGCCTTCACCAGATCGCGCCGCTCTTCGGCTTCCTTCTTGACGGTCGACTTGGTGGCAATGCGCAGGACGTTGCCGTCGAGCTGTTTCTCGAGATCGTTGTTGCGCAGCACGATATCGAGCGCCTGGTCCCACGGGACATTGTCGAGCACGATGGTAACGGTGCCCTTCACGTTGGGATCGACGACGACGTTGAGGCCGCTGATTTCATGGATGAGCCGGAAGAAATCCTGCAGGTCAACATTCTTCAGATTGACCGAAATGGGCTCGCCAGTGTACTTGGGAGCCGATTGCAGGCCGGGCTGGGAATAGTCATTGGAGGCCGGGCTGGCGACCGGTGCGGCAGCGGGAGCCGCTGGCGCAGCGCTTGGCGCTGCCGGCGTTGCGGCAACGCTCGTTGAAGCCGCAGCGGCCTGATGTGCAGCCTGGACTGCCGGAGCGAGCTGCTGCGGAGCTTTGGGGGCCGCGGGCGAATCGGCCAGTGAAGCGGAAGTGCGCGTCAGAGCGGCGGGCAACAACGCCGCAGGGGCAGGCACGGGGGCCGGGGAACTTTCGCGCGCTGCCGGGGCAGCCGGAGCGACGGCTTTGGCTACGGAGACGTCCGAGGGCATCTCGGCCGGCGCCGACTTCACGGCTCCTGCATGAGGCGCGAATGAAACAGTCACGTCATCGCCGTTGCGGGTGACGGTGTAGGAAGCCGGCTCGCGCAGATCAATCACGACGCGAGCGACTTGCGGGCTGAACTGGGCCGCGCGGATCTCGCGCACCGGATCCAAGTTGCTGGCAATGTGCGTGCGCGCCGTGCGGAGACGCGAAGATTCGAAGTCCAGCACGAGGCGATCGGGATTCTGCAGGCGCATGGTGCGGTAATTCAGTGAGCCCGATCCGACGATGTTGACTTCCGTGGCCGTGCCCTTCTGCGACAGCTGGACCTGGCGAATCGATCGCGGGCCGCTGTTCTGCACGGCAGCCGGAGAAACAGCCGAGACGGGCTGGATGGCCGCGGGACCGGTGGAATCGGCGCCGCGGGAAACCATAAGGGTCAAATTCCGCGAATCGGTCCGCTCCAAGCGGGGCTCGCTGCCCTGCGCCAGGAGAACTTCGAGGCGCACCATGGGCGTTTGGCCCACAGAATAGGTGACCTCGCGATAGCCCTTCACCAGCTCGGAGGGCACCACCCGGGCTCCCTCCGGGTCGGCCGCCGACACGCCGCTCAGGTCGAGCACATAGAGGCTCTTGCTGGCGCGGTAGCTGGAGTACTGGAAGGGACCGCTGGCTTGCGCTTCGAGCTGGACGCTCTGCTGTCCCACCGTTGCTTTCACATGCACGACCGGCGCATCACCCGCCAGCAGCGCTCCATCCGTGATGATCAGACCGGCTGCGACAACGGCAGCGAGTCTCCACGCGCGCGACATGATCCTCATTGCGACTCTCCTGCATTCGGGTAGATTCGCTTGGTCACCAGCCGCTCGACCATTTTTCCGAACGCATCTTTTGAATTTTGCTGAAAGGTCACACCATCCAAGCTGATCTTTTCCACATCGCCGTCGTACAAACGGTCGCCCACGCGGACGAAATAGACGGAGTCTTCCGGGTTGGAAACAACGGCGAGCATGCCGTTGGGTCCTTGGACCGCCCCGTCGACCCGCAGCGTCCCCACCTGAAGCCCCGCCTTGCCGGGCGGCAGGTGCTGGTAAGTGCCGCCGCCACCCACGGAGGGGGCAATGAGGGGAGAAAACGGGTCGCGCTTGCTGACCGGGAGCGCGAGGGGCCGCTTCGGCTCCGCCTGCGCCACCGGCGATGCAGCAGGCTTGGCCTGAACGGCTCTCGCCTTGCCAGTCTTCTTCGGCGCTCGCGCCTTGGTGGTCTTTTTGAGCGCCGGCGAGGTTTTGGATACCCGCGCCTGCGGGTGTCTCGCCTGAGCACTTGCGGCAGGGGCCAGAAACGCGGCCAGCGCCAGCACGAACAAGGTTGCGAAGCTCTTTGCGGTTTTCGTCATGTTCGCTTACCGCCGTCTCGCGACGGGCCTTTTATTATTGGCTGGGGCTTGTTCCTGCGCCCCTTGGGTGAAAAAGGTTGTGATGGTGAACGTCCCGGTTACGGACGTTCCAGGAGTCATACGAAATTGAGTTGGCGTCTGCCCTTTCCCTTTCATTCCGGAAAGTTTCAAATCGCCAACATTGATGATCCGCGAGAGGCGGCCCAGCTGAGAGAAGAAGTCGAGAACGCCGTAATAGGGGCCGTCCGCTTGGATCTCGAAAGGCATTTGGGAGTAATACTGCTGGGCGGCAACGGGCTTGGCGGTGATCTTGCGAATGAGAACGCCGGAACTCACGGCCGCGCGCTGGACCATCAGGATGAACTGGTCGGTCTGCTTATCTTCGGGAACGATCGTTTGCAGCGTGGCCAGCTGTTTTTGCAGGGCGTCCATATCCGACTGCAATTCGGCGCGGCGCTGTTTGTACAGCCGAAGCTTGGCGACCTCCTGCTCGAGCGGCTTCAACTGAGCCTGTGCGCTCTGCAGGTCGTTGCGCACGCCCTGCACGGGAGATCCCGGAACGTAAAATCCGGCAGCGACGATAACGAACGCCAAGGCCACGTAGACGATGGCTTGCAACGGCCAAGGCCAATCTCGGAAGTTGCCCATGGATCACATCCTCCCCTGCAGCGAGGCACTTCGATATCCGGGCCGCTGGCCGGCCTGCGTACCCTGGGCTGGCGAAGGCGGTGCGCTGGAAGCCACAGAGGCCGTCATCTTGAAATTGAACGTCGGCGTCCCCTTCACAATGTCGTTCTCCTGCGTTTCCACCATTTCCACCTTTTGGAAATAGCCGGAGTGCTGGAGCTGCGTGATGAAGTTGGCCACGGCATTAATGGAGCCCGCCTCACCTTCAATATTGAGAGCGTCCTGTTTGCGGTCGAGAGAGGTGAGCCAGAGGCTGTCGACGTGAACGACGGTGTTGGCCACCATGGTCAACAGCTCTTGACCGCCGGTGCGGTTCTTCTGCAGTGTCTCGATCACATCGATTCTTTGCTGCAGGACGGCCTTCTGGCGTTCGAACTGTTCGACCTGGGTCTTGATCTGTTCCAGGCTGGCCTTCTCCGCGCGCAAGCTGGTGATGCGGCTGTTGGTCTGGTCGAGGTCCCTCTTATCCTGCATGTAGGTGATGCCGAGGACAGCGAGAGCCAGACCGATGGCCACCAGCAGGAAGATGAGCTGGACGGTCGCCTCCAGCGGGACCGCTTGCTTCGTAGCTTTGGGCCGAGCCTGACCGAGCAGGTTGATTCGAATCATGGCGTGTCAAAACTCCTCAGCGCCAGGCCCATGGCGATGGCCAGGCGCGGCGCCAGCTCACGCAAACGAGCTTCGTCGTGACGGCTGGGGTTGACGGAAACTTTGCGGAACGGATACAGCTCCTCGACCGGCATGCCGAACTCTTCTTTCAGCAGGTCGATCAAGCCCGGAACCCGCGCGGTGCCGCCCGCGACGTAAATCTTGCGAATGTTCTCGCCGCTGGCTGTGGCGCGGAAGAAGTCGAAGGTCTTTTGGATTTCCAGGATGAGAATGTCCGACACGGAGCGCAGGATGGCGGTGCGCTGCTCTTCGCTGATGCCGGGCAGGGTGCCGCCCATCTTCAGCTTCTCGGCGTCCTCGAAGCTCAGGTCCAGTTCCTTTTGCAGCGCGTCGGTGTACTGGTTGCCGCCCACGGAAACGTCGCGTGTAAACAGCGGGGTCAAGCCGCGGACGATGTTGATATTCATCACGCTGGCGCCGATGTTCAGCAGCGCTACCACCTGGGTGGGATCGGGATCGTAATTTGTTTCGAAACTGTTTTGCAGGGCGAAAGCGTCGATGTCGACCACCATCGGCGTCTTGCCGGCCTGCGCGAGCACGTTCGTGTGGTTGAGAATCTTGTCCTTCTTCACCGCCACCAGCAGGACGTCCATCTGGTTCTCGGTGGCTTCCAGCAATTGATGGCTGAGGTTGACGTCGGCAATATCGAAAGGAATGTGCTGGCTGGCTTCCGCCTGCACCCGGTCGTACAGCTCTTCTTCCGTCATCAAGGGCATGGTGACCCGCTTGACGATCACGGAGTGCCCCGACACCGAGGTGGCCACATCCTTGGTCTTGATGCTCTGGCCATCGAAGATGGAGACGATGCGTTCCGCCACGGACGGCGCGTCCATGATGGCCCCGTCCACCACCGTGTCCTGGGCCAGGGGCTCAAGGCCAAAGCTCACCAGCTCGTATCCCGACTTCGATTTCTTCAATTCCACGGCCTTGACAGAGCTGGACCCAATGTCCAGGCCGATCAGTGATTTCGTGCTGCCGAGATTGAACATCGCGCGGCCTCGCTCCTTCGCCCGCCCCGTTTTCGCGGGACGGTTGACTTCACAGGACTGCCCGGCTGATTCCCCCAAGGATTTCGTTCGAATCAGCGGCCCGGGAGTTCCCGAACGCCACGGGAAAACTCAGGCCGTCGCGCAGTCCGTACTAACACTCTCAGTACTGCGCTGCATGACCCGTTTATTACATCCGCAACAGCGGGTGTCAACCAACGTCGTTCCCGCGTGTGCTCTGGGTGGAACCCCGGCCAAAAGTACAGGTAGGCGGATTGCGAGGTAAACGTGCAGACAGGAAAGAACTTGCGTCCGGCAGAACCCGGCGGCGTAAACGCGCCGGCTGTTCGCTTGGTGTTTACCTTTGCGATGAAAGGGCGAAGGATTCGGCGCCCGCAGGGAGGGATCCGTTTACCCGCTGGGCAGCAAACAACAGGAGAAGAAATGCGACATTGACTTTATTTGTCGGTGGCGATTCGTGTTTAGTGCAGCCCCACTTGGCCACGCACAGCGTCGATGAGTTTCGCGGAATCGTAGCCGACGCCGTCCTTAAAAACGATTTCAGTTTTTTCGATGTCGTCGATATTTTTCGAGGGATCGCCGTGAATCACGACGAGGTCCGCGGATTTTCCCGGCGCAATGGTTCCGATCGTTTGGGTCCGGCCCAGAAATTCGGCGCCGTTGTAGCTGCCGATGCGCAAAGCCTCCAGGGGCGTGAAGCCCGCCTCGACCAGCAATTCCATTTCGCGCTGATCTCCAAAGCCCGCCAAGTCGCCGCCGTAGCCTGTGGGGTCTTCACCCGCGAGCAGGAGCCCGCCTTCTTTCACGAACATGCGTTCGAAATCCATCTCCTTCTTGAAGAAGGCGGCGGCGATGGCGGCGCGAGGGCTGTTCGCCAGGCGCGCGCGTGTGGCGAGGTAGTCGATCTGCGCCTGCGGGAGCAACGCGTCGAGCACGCGCGGCTCGAGAGGCGGGCGGTTGGGCACGAAAGTCTCGAACACCGGCAAGGTGGAGGTCACCGCGACGTGACGGCGGATCAAGTCCTTGATCATGGCTTGTACGGGCGCGCTGTCGAGATCGAGTTTGGCGATGGTGGCGTAGGTGGGCGAGTTGTCGCAAACGCCGGCGACTTTGCCGGGATTGAATTCGGTGTCGACCAGCAGGCCGTGCTCGAGATCATCGATTCCGAGATCGGCCGCCTGAGTGAAGCCGATCGAACACAGGTGTCCCGTGATTTTCAGCCCGTGCTTGTGCGCCGCATCGATGGCCGCTTTCAATTCGGCGGGCGTGATGTGCATGTAGGCTTTGAAGGAGGTGACGCCCTCTTCGGCCCAGTAATTCACCAGCCGAGTGGCATCTTCCGGGCCCGTGAGCACATGCATTTGCGGCGTGAACGCGCCGGGGCCTTCGAGATAAGGTCCGGTGACGTCCATGTTGGGTCCGGGAATCTGGCCAGCGTCAATTTCGCGCTTCAGTTCCAGGTCCGTGTAAGGCTCGATGCTGCCGGTGGTGCGGATGGTGGTGACGCCGGCCGCGAGATAGAGCTTAGGGAAGCTGTAAGCCATCTCGTTGTACACGGGCACGCGCCCGGAGGGATAAAAGAGATGATCGTGCATGCCGACGAACCCGGGAATGACGGTGTAGCCGGACAGGTCGAGGACCTGCGCGCCAGAAGGCACGTTCGCTGCGCTGGCCGCCGAAACCGACTGGATCTTGCCGTTCGCGGTGACTACCGTCTCATCGTCGACGGGCGCTGCGCCCGTCCCGTCGATGACGCGCACGTGTTCCAGTGCGACGACCGGCGCGGACACTCGCACATATTTCTTTACTTCGGGCGAAAGCGCGGAAGCAGATTGCGCCGGCGCAATGCTTGCCAAGCCGAGCGCCAGCAGCAGAGCTGCGCTGGCGGCAATGGCGATTCTCGAAGAAAACGGCTTCCCGCTGCGCGTCCGCATTATTTCCCTCCCGTGATCTTGAGTTGACTCCACAGCGCATCGACGCGCTTTTTGGTAGCCTCATCCATCTTGATTTCGCCGGGCCAGCGGCCGGTATAACCTTCCTCCGGCCATTTGCGAGTCGCGTCGATGCCCATCTTCGAGCCGAAATCCTGCCGGCGCGCCGCGTGGTCCAGCGTATCAACCGGCCCCAGCACGAACTGAATATCGCGTTCGGGATCGATGGCGCACAGCGCCTTCCACACCACTTCGCCCGGGTTCTGCACATCCACGTCATGATCGACGACCAGCACAACCTTCGTCAGCATGGCCTGCCCCAGCGACCAAATGGCGTTCATCACTTTGCGCGCGTGCCCCGGGTAGCTCTTGCGGATCGAGACGATCATCAGGTTCTGGAAAATTCCTTCGGCGGGCATGGCCACGTCCACGATTTCGGGATGCTGCATCTTCATCACGGGCAGGAAAATGCGCTCGATGGCGTGGCCAATGAAGTAGTCCTCCTGCAGCGGCGGGCCAACAATGGTCGTGAGATAGACCGGCTCTTTGCGCTGCGTGACGCACTGCACGTGAAACACAGGGAATTGCCCTTCGAGAGAGTAAAAGCCGGTGTGGTCGCCAAACGGACCTTCCGTGCGCAATTCGCCGAGTTCGACGTAGCCCTCCAGCACAATTTCGGCGTTCGCTGGCACCTCCAGATCGACCGTCTTGCAGGCGACCAGCTCGACCGGCTCGCGCCGCAGGAAGCCGGAGAAGAGGAATTCGTCCATGTCGGGCGGGACGGGAAGAATGCCGGCCAGGCAGGTTGCCGGATCGGCGCCAATGGCGACCGCCACTTCGAGCCGTCCGCCGGGATTTTTGGCGCGCGCGCTGCGATAGTGTTCCGCGCCGTGCTTCTGCGTCTGCCAATGCATGCCGGTGGTGCGCTCGTCAAAAACCTGCATGCAATAGCAGCCCACATTACGCTTGCCCGTTTCCGGATTCTTCGTGATAACCATGGGCCAGGTGATGAAGCGCCCGCCATCCAGCGGCCAGCACTGCAGAATGGGAAATTCGAAGAGCGAAAAGCCCTCCGTGCGCACCACCTCCTGGCATTCGCCGCTACGAACCGTCTTGGGAAAAAACGAGCCGAGTTCCGCGAGCTTCGGCAGCATCTTCACTTTTTCCAGCAGGCCCTGCGGGGACTGCACGTCGAGAAACGAATGGACGCGCGCAGCGACTTCGTCGAGCGAGTCGACCTGCAGCGCCAAGTTCATGCGTCTTTCGCTGGCCACCACATTGATGGCGAGCGGGCAGCGCGCGCCCTTCGGGCGCTCGAACAACAGCGCCGGGCCGCCGCCCTTCACGGCGCGGTCGGCAATCTCGGTGATCTCGAGAACCGGATCAACCTCGGCGGAGATGCGCTTCAGCTCTCCCGCTTTTTCCAATTTGCGCAGGAAATCGCGCAGATCGCGATAGGCCACTTCTCCTCCCCGGGCGCAATTCTGGAAGCTTCGTTTTTGCCGCCCAACTCTAACACGGAGGCCATTCCCAGCGAATCTGGGAAATCCACCGGGAAAAATCAGGAAGGAATCGGGAGG
>JBJKQB010000056.1:0-13092 GCA_046705825.1 Candidatus Acidiferrales bacterium | reverse complement strand
ATCCGCGCATGGTACTTTAGACTACTAGACTTCGCGCAAATGAGAAAAAGCAAACTCACCATCCAGACGCTTCTTGTCCCGGCAATACTGATCCTGGCTGCTGTGGCCCCGCTCTCCGCGGAGCCGCCCACGCCAACCCAGGAGAACCCGGCGATCCTGACCGCCATGCAGGACGAGCTGAACCGCTCGTTCGCCGCGATGTCCAAGGCCAAACCGCCTTGCTATTACATTAGCTACATGATTTCCGACCGCGACTACGCCACCGTTTCCGGATCGAACGGCGCGCTTCTCTCCAGCGATGAAAGCCGCGCCCGCTGGCTCGAGGTGCAGACGCGAGTCGGCACGCCCCAACTCGACAACACGCACATTCTGCCCGGCCGCCCTCCCAGCTGGAGCAGTCCCGGGACCGTGGTCGTGCTGGACAACGACATCCCCGTCCTGCGCCGCCAAATCTGGCGCGAGACGGACCGGCAGTATCAGGCCGCGGTCGAAGCATATATCAAAGTGACGGCCAGCCAGCAGGTGCAGGTGCAAAGCGCGGAGAATGCCGCGCCTGACTTTTCTCACGAGGCCCCGCACACTTACACCGGTCAGGCGGTCGAAATCCATGTGGACCGCAAGCCTTGGGAAGAGCGCGTCCGCCGCTATACGGCCGAATTCAGCAAATCGCCCGCGGTGCTGAATTCCATCGCCACCTTCACCGCGCTGGCCAACAACCAGTACTTCGTCAACACGGAGGGAAGCAAGCTGGCGTTCGGGCTGGTGCATTACCGCCTCGAACTCTACGTCCAGAGCAAGGCGCCCGACGGCATGAACATCGATCGCTACGCGAATTTCGACTGGCTCGATCCCAAACAGGCGCCCACGGACAAAGAGGTGTTCGACACCATCCACCGCCTGGTTCGCGAAGCCACCGCTTTGGATCAGGCGCCGCTGGCGCAGCCCTTCGTTGGCCCCGCGCTCCTCAGCGGCCGCGCCGCCGCAGTCTTCTTCCACGAAGTTTTTGGGCATCGCATGGAAGGATTCCGCCTGAAGGACATCGCTGAGGGCCAGACGTTCGCCAACGATATCGATAAGCAGATTATGCCGAGCTTCCTCTCCATCAAGGACGACCCGACGGAGAAAACCATGAACGGCGAGATGCTGCTTGGCGCTTATCCCTTCGACGACGAAGGCGTGCCCGCGCAGGACACCATTCTTGTCCAGAATGGCATCCTCAAGACTTTCCTGACCTCGCGCTCCCCGCTCCTGGGCATCCCCCACTCGAACGGCCACGGGCGCGCGCAGCTCGGCTACGTTCCCATCGCGCGGCAGGGAAACCTCATCATTACGAGCACCAACACGCTGCCGGAGAAGCAGCTGCGCCAGAAGCTCATCGACCTCATCCGCAAGGAAGACAAGCCCTACGGTTTCTTGATCGACGACATCGAAGGCGGTTTCACCTTCACCGGCCGCGCCCAGCCGCAGGCCTTCCAGGTCACGCCGCTGGTCGTTTACAAAGTCTTTCCCGACGGCCGTCCCGACGAACTCGTGCGCGGTGTCAACATCGTGGGAACGCCTCTGACGCCGCTTACCAAAATCGTCGCTACCGGTGATAAAGAACAAGTCTTCAACGGGTACTGCGGCGCGGAATCCGGATCTGTGCCGGTTTCCGCCGTCGCTCCCGCCATTCTGATTTCCGAAATGGAGTTCGCAAAGAAGGAAACCTCGACGGATAAGCCGCCTATTCTGCCTCCGCCGGCTCACGATCCCGAGGCAAAAGGGCAACAACCGTGAGAAATCTCGCCGTACTCGTTTTCATTTCTGCGCTGGCGCTGCCGCTCTCGGCGGCCGCTCGCCCCAGGCGCGCGCCGGCTCCCCGCCCTGCTTTCCTGCAGGTTCCTGTTCCCGCGGGCGTGAAAGACAAGACGCTTTACGCCATGCATGACGAACTACAGCGCTCCATGAACCGCCTGTTCATTCCTGGAATGCAGCGGCCTTACTTCATCGAGTATCGCCTGCTCGATCTTCACGTCCGCACGGTTTCGGCTTCGTTCGGCTCGCTTCTGGCCAGCGACACCACCAAGAGCCGGTTTATGGATGTCGACGTTCGAATCGGCGACTATCACCTCGACAGCTCGAACTTCATCAGCAACGACGGTTTCCAGGGATTCCTCGGCTCCACGGGCCAGGTCGGCATCGATCGCGATTACCATTCGCTGCGCCAGGACCTCTGGCTGGCCACCGATCAGGCCTACAAAGCCGCGGTCACGCAAATGTCCCTCAAGCAGTCTTTCTTGCAAGGTTTGACCAAGCCGCCCGAGATCGACGACTTCTCCCGCGTGCAGCCCCTCGTGGACGTCAAGCCGCGCATCGTGGCCAACTGGACCTCCCGCAATTGGGAGGAAGAAGCCAAACAGGCCTCCGCGATCCTTCGCAATTATCCCCAGCTCTATGGCTGCCGCGTGAACTACTACTTGATCTTCGCTACGCGCTATCTCATGACCAGCGAAGGCACCATCATCCGCACCACGCGCCCCATGGCCGCCATCGAAGCGGCGCTCGATACCAAAGCGGATGACGGCATGCCGCTGCACAATTACTACGCTGTCTACGTGAACGACCCGGCTCAATTGCCCGGCCCGGACGTGGTCAGCAAGGGCTTGGCCCAGGCTGCCGATCAGCTCATGGCCTTGCGTTCCAGTCCGCTGCTGCCGGACTACGACGGGCCCGTGCTCTTCGATCCGCACGCCGCCGGAGCGCTCCTGGCGCAGATGCTTCCGCCGTCGCTTTCCGGAGCGCGCCCGCCGCTTTCCATGGTGTCCGCGTTCGATCAGTTGATGAGCCGCATGGGAGGCCGCAGCGAATGGGCCGAGCGAGTGGGCACGCGCGTTCTGCCGCCCACCGTTTCCCTGACCGACGATCCAACCGCGGCCCAGTTTCAGGGACAGCCGCTGCTGGGAAATTACGATGTCGACGCCGAGGGTGTGAAGGCGGAAAAAGTTCCGCTGGTCGTCAACGGCATGTTGAGGAATCTGCTGATGTCGCGGCGTCCCGGTCCGGAATTTGAGAATTCCAACGGTCACGCGCGCTCCGCGCTGCTCTCCGACCCTCACCCGCTGCCCAGCAATCTGTTTCTCGAATCCAGCAACGGCCTTTCCCCTGCGGACATGGAGAAGAAATTTCTGCAGGATTGCAAGGAAGACGGCCAGCAGTGGTGCGTCGAGATCCAGCGCATGGACAACCCGGCGCTCACCTCGCTCAGCTCGCAGGACTTCTCCGATTACATCGCCTCGCTGGCCGGAGGCATCTCCAGCGGTGATCGCCTCCCGCTTGTGGTCTATCGCGTCTTCGTTTCCGACGGCCACAAGGAACTCGCCCGCGACGGGCGCATCAGCGGCCTCACCCTGCAGGCGTTGCGCAACATGCTCGCGGTCGGAAACACTCCCGAGGTATACACCTACATGCAGTCCAGCCAGCTGGCTGGAACCGCCCTGGGGGCGTTTGGCGACGCCGATTCCGGCATTCCCAGCACCATCATTACCCCCTCGCTCCTGCTCGACGAAGTGGACATCCGCGGCTTCCACGGCGAGCCGCGCCGCCTCCCCATGGTCGGGCCGCCACCCCTGCAGTAATCGCGGCGCTCTTCACGCCATAGCGGCGGCTGGAAGCAAGCCGCTCACTTTGACTCCGGCGTCCCGGACGGCTCGATCGTGTAAAACGTGACTTCTGGCCGGCACAAAAACCGGATCGGCAGGTCCGACATCCCCAAACCCCGGTTCACGTACATTCGCGTCCCGTCTTCCTCGTACCAGCCGGCCAGGAAACGCCCGCTCCCCTTCGGCAGCCAGAACGGATGCACGAACGGGATGATCACCTGCCCGCCGTGCGTATGCCCCGCGATACAAAGGTTCACGCGCCCCGCGATGCGGTCGAAGTACGCTGGCGCATGGAACAGCGCGATCTTGTAGACGCCCGCGGGAACATTCGCCATCGCCCGTTTCAATCGCGGGTTCCCTGAAGCAAAATCGTCCAATCCAATCAGCGCAAAATCCGCACGCGGCTGCGCGCTTTGGTTGACCAGCAGATGCACCCCCGCCTTCGTGTAGAACGCGCGCTCGTCGTGCACCGGACGGTCGTTTTCCCAGTTCCCGCGCACCACCCACACTCCCAGCGGCGCGTGCAGGTGCTGATAGAAATCCTCGCACGGGCGGTAGTCTCCCGCGCCATTCCCCAGGCAGTCCCCAGTGACCACAATCAGGTCCGGCTTCTCTTGCGCAAAGATTTGCAATGTGCGTCGCTCGTTTCGCCACATCCCGTGCGTGTGCACGTCGCTCAAATCCGCGATCTTCAGCGGCGCGCCCACGTTTCCCTGCAGCTCGTAATGCGTCACCTGGATTCGGAACGGCTCGATGTAGACCGCATCGATTCCACAGGCGATCCCAACCGCAATCAGCGCCACCGCCGCGATGATCTTCGCGTGCTTGCCGGCGCGGCTGCGCTTGTCGTTGGCCCGCACCGCGCCAGTGGTCCTCCGATCTTCCGTCACCGGCAGCATTCTCTCCTGAACGTCCCCAAATTCCGCAGACTCGTTTCTTTCAATATACAGGTTCGCCCGGCTGCGGCGAAAAACGCCCCCACCCGGGTTTCCTGCCACTGCAAGGCGCGTAGCGAAGGTACACGCCCGACGCACGCGCCGCTTCGAATAACGGCCCTCTTCCCCGCAAGGTATAATCACCCGCTGTGACGCTGACTCCCGAACGCGCCATTCGCGAGAAGAAGCTGGCCGCCCTCGGCTCGGTGGGTTCGGCTGTCCTGCTCGTTCTGCTCAAGGTGTTTCTCGCCATTGTGACCCACAGCCTGGGCGTGCTCTCCGAGGCCTTGCATTCCACCCTCGATCTGGTCGCCGCTGTCATCACCTATCTTTCCGTGCGCGTCGCTGATAAGCCCGCCGACGCTGAGCACCTCTATGGCCACGGGAAAGTGGAAAGCTTCTCGGCCTTCGTGGAAACGGGCCTGCTTCTGCTCACCGCCATCTACATTATCTGGGAGGCCTTTCAGCGCCTCATCTTCAACACTGTCGCCATTGATCCCAGCCTGCAAGCGATCGCCATTCTCCTGCTCGCCATGGGCATCGATATTGTGCGTTCGCGCGCGCTCCGCCGCGTCGCCGCCAAGTATCCCAGCGAGGCGCTGCGGGCTGACGCTCTGCACTTCTCCACCGACGTCTGGAGCACCTTCGTCGTCATCCTGGGAATGACTGCCGCGTGGATCGGCATGCGTACCGGAGTCCGCTGGCTCAACAAGTTCGACGCGGTGGCCGCTCTCGGCGTGGCCGGCGTGATCATCTGGGTGGGTTCGCGCTTAGGCAAGCAGACGGTGGATGCCCTGCTCGACGTGGCCCCCTCGGGGCTCCGCGAGCGCATCGTCAGCGCCGTCACTGAAACCGAGGGCGTGCTCGATGCCGAGCGCGTGCGCGTTCGCCGCGCCGGTCAGCACTATTTCGTCGACATCACCATCAGCGTGCCGCGCAGCGCCACCCTCGAGCAGGCCCATTCCGCCACGGACGCGGTGGAAAAGCGCATCGGTGAGATCGTGCCCGCCGACGTGGTCGTCCACGTCGTGCCTCGAGCACCCAGCAACGAGCACCTCTTCGAAACCATCCGCGCGATCGCCCAACGCCACAGCCTTCCCGTGCACGAGCTGACCGCGAATCATCTGGACGGTCGTCTCTTCCTCGAGCTGCACCTGGAAGTCGACGAACAGTCCAGCCTGCGCGACGCGCACCGCCGCGCCACCGAACTCGAGCGCGATATCCTGCAGGCCACCGATCCCCGGGCCTTCGTCAACATCCACATCGAGCCCCTCGGCGCGCGCGTTCCCGGCGCCGAAGAAATGACCGAACTGTCAGCCGCCATCCAGGAATTTCTCGCTTCCATCCAGCCCCAGTTCCATCCCTCCGCCCAATGCCACGACGTGCACGTCCGCACGGTCGAGCACAGAACCCTGGTCTCCTGCCACTGCGCTCTCGACGGCAGCCTGCCCATCACGCAAGCCCACGACCTCATGGCCGCACTCGAAGACCGCGTCAAGGAACGCTTCCCGCAAATTTCCCGTGTGACAATTCATCCCGAGCCCCTCGAAGAGAGCTGACCCGCCGCCAGGCGAACGCCTGTGCGCCTGCCGCGATCAGTGCGGGAAAGCATTCCAGCATGTACCGCGGCTCCGGCGTCTCCACCGCAAACGCGAAAAACACTGTGCGCACCACGATGAACGTGGCGAGAAAGGCCAGCCCCGGTCTTCGCCGCGCCACCCACAAGCCCGCCAGCGCCAGCCCCACATAAAACGCGTTCGCCACCACCAGCCCCAGCGTGCTTAAAAAATCGGTGCGGTCGTCTTCCCAGGCCGGCCCCATCGGCCACAGGTCGCCCGAAATCGGCAGCAGGTCCAGTCGCGGGCAGAACCACAGTGTCAGGCCGCGCAGAAACGGAATTTTCAGGTGCGTGCGCAGCGGATCGCGCGAAGTCCGCTCCCGCGCGATAGCGGCGAATTGCGCGTCCACCTCGGGCGTCAGCTTCCTGGTTTCGTTGTACTCCGCGAGCAGGCCGGCCACGCGCGCGCGCTCCTGCGGCGAATCGAAGGCCGATGCCGGCAGGTTGTCGATGAAAATGCGATGCTCGCCCAGGTTCCAGTCGGTGAAAAAAACATCTCCGAACCGCCATAGCCACGTGTTCGTCCACTTGAAAAAGCCCAGCGGAACGTATTCGCCCGGGGCTTCGGCGTACCGCGGCGCCAGGAATTGCACTTCGTGCAGCGTGCTCCAGTTGCGCGCGCCCCACGGAAGCAGCGGCAGAACCAGCCCCGCGCTCATCAGTGCTACCGCGCGCAGCAGCTTGGTCCAGTCGCGCGGCTTCCACCATTTCGCCACCAGGATCAGCCCCGCCGCGAACAGCACCAGCGGCGTTTCCGGCCGCACCAGTGCCCCGAATCCCGCGACAATTCCGGCCAGAAACCATCGGCTGGAGATGAGTCCCCCTCGCTGCGTTTCTTGTCCCGCACCGGCGTCCGTATCCAACAAGATGAGGATCGCCAGCGCGGTGAAGAACGTCGCCAGCGTTTCCGCCAGGATGGCCGCCGTATAATTTGCGGTGAAGGGGCAAAGCGCCGCCAGCCACAGCCCGGCCAGAAACACTCGGCGCCGGTAAGCGACTGGCGCAATCCGGGCCGCGATCAGCGCGATCAGAAAGCACGTCGCCAGATCCAAGATCGCTTGCGCGAACATCGCCGCGTGCAGCGAGCGCCCTGCAAAGGTGAACACCGCCCCAAGAAATGCCGGGTATCCCGGCGTGCGTATATCCGCTAGCCGGAACGCCCCATGAAGATGGTAACCATATGCATGCTTCTTGACCCAGCTCCACGCCAAGTCGATGTACAATGGAGAATCCCCTGCGTCACTTGCCGGAAATTGCAGGATGAAGAATGCCCGGATTGCCAGGCCGGCCAGAGCAGCCAGAACGATGTGCAGGCGCATCTTAGGGGAAGCTGCCGGCGGGTTGCCGCCTCTCGTGTTCTGCTGCAGGGATTCTCGGTTTGCCATTCCGGCGTTTTGAGGAACCGTTTCCAATGTCTTGCAGATGAGCGGAGTTCTACCCGGTCTCGCTTTCTCCGGACTTTGTAGCTTGGATTGACTTGTGCTCGAACGCAAGCCCATTTTCTACGATCAGGAACGCCGTCGCTGGCGCCGCACTCGCCGTGTCCTGGAAATCACCGGCGCGCTCTTCACTCTGGTCCTCATCGTCTTTTTGATCGACCTCGGCCGCAATCCCGAGCTGCCCGATATCTTGCGCCCCGATATTCACGGCGGCCTGCGCCCGCTGCACACGGTCCAGACCAAGAAGAAGCTGGCGGCCGCCACCCGCAAGCGCAAGATCAAGCTGGCCGCCCTTGGTACCGTGCCCCAGAACTACGATCCGCTGCGCGTGGCCTTCTACGTCCCCTGGGATCCCGCCAGCTTGGCCTCCCTGCAGCAGCATTACCACGACATCGACGTCCTCGTGACCGAGACCCTCCATTCGGTTTCCGCCGACGGCAGCCTGGATGTGGTCACGCCCGACGGCAAGCTCCACCCCGTTCCGCCCGACGGCCAATTGTCTCTGACTCCCGATCCCAAGCTCCTTTCCTGGATGCAGACCAGCGGCGTCGATCTGCCCATGATGGGCTTGATGAACAATTCCGATGGCACTGTCTTCCAGACCGATAAGCTCACCGCGATGATGTCCTCGCCCGCAGCACGCAAGCGCCTCATCCGCACCGCCGTCCTCTACACCCAGGCGCAAAAGCAACTGGGCATCGTGCTCGATTTCGAGAGCATCCCCGACGCGAATCAGGAAGACCTTACCCGTTTCATCGAAGAACTTGGCCGCGCGATGCACGCCGCCAAGTTGAAGCTCATGGTGGCCCTCCCCGCCGCCGACTGGGCCTACGACTACAAGACCATCGCCCAGCATTGCGACGCCATCATCCTGATGAACTACGACCAGCACTGGCAGACTTCGCCCCCCGGCCCCATTTCCGCCCAGGACTGGTTCGTCACCAATATCCGCAACATTCTCAAGCTCGTGCCCGCCACCAAACTCGTCATGGGCATCCCCAACTATGGGTACGATTGGACCGCCAAGTCTAAGCAGAATCCCAACCCCGTCGCCGAGCCCGTCAGTTTCCAGCAGGCCATCATCACCGCCGATGAATCGCAGGCGGGCATCGAATTCGATCCCGACGCCCTGGAGCCTCACTACTCCTACGAGGACGAGAACAACCAGGTCCACACCGTCTGGTTCATGGACGGCCTCACCGCCTACAACGAATTGCGCGTCGCCGAACGCGCCGGCGTGCGCGGCACCGCTCTCTGGCGCCTGGGAGAAGAAGATCCGTCAGTCTGGGATGTCTGGAACACCACGCATCCTTCCAACGCCGACCGCGCCAGCCTCGACCAGGTCCCGCCCGGCTACGACATTGTCAAGGAAGGCCACGGCGAGATTTGGAAGATCATGGCCACGCCCCAGAACGGCAGCCGTGATTTCACCTATGATCCTTCCCAGGATCTTTTCACGGGCGAGAACTTCAAGAGTTATCCGCTCTCCTGGCGCATCCAGCAGATGGGCGCCGTGCCGCACGAGCTGGCCATCACTTTCGACGATGGTCCCGATCCCCGCTGGACTCCCAAAATTCTGGATATCCTCCAGCAGAAGCACGCGCCCGCCACTTTCTTCGTGATTGGCGAGGAGGCCAATCTTTATTCAGGGCTCGTCCAGCGCGAGTATCGCCAGGGCGATGAAATCGGCAATCACACCTTCACTCATCCTGATTTCGAGCAGGTCACCCGCGAACGCCTCCAGATCGAATTGAATCTCACCGAGCTCCTGCTCGAAAGCAGCCTCGGCGTCAAGACCACTCTCTTCCGCCCGCCTTACGGCATCGATCACCAGCCGGAAACCTCCAGCGAAATTCAGATGCTGCCCATCCCGCAGCAGATGGGCTACATCCTGATCGGCGGCCGTCTCGATCCCCATGATTGGGGCGAAGAAAACGGTCTGATTCCTCCGCCGCCCGCGGAAACGATCGTTCAGCGCGTGATCGACGATGCCGAGAGCGGCAAGGGCGGAAACATCGTCCTGCTGCACGACGGCGGCGGCGACCGCATCCATACGGTGGAAGCGCTTCCGCAGATCATCGATCAGCTGCGCGCCAGAGGTTTCCAGTTCGTCACCGTATCCCAATTGCTGGGCCAGACGCGCGCACAGGTCATGCCGCCGCTGACCCACAAGGAATGGCTCCTCGCGCGCGCCGACGCCTTCATGTTCGACGTCTTCCGCCTCTTCCGCACCAGCATCGCTTTCATTTTCATCCTTGGGATTTTGCTGGTCAGCGCTCGCGCCCTGATCATCGGCGTTCTCGCGCTGGTCGAAAAATTCCGTGCGGCCCCTTCCGATCACCCGGAATACAAGCCGCCGGTCACCGTGCTGATTCCCGCCTACAACGAGGAAGCGGCGATTGTGGACACCGTCGGCGCGGCCCTCGCCTCGAATTACCCCAAGCTCGAAGTTCTCGTGGTGAATGACGGTTCAACGGATCGCACCGCCGATCTCGTTCAGCGCAATTTTGGCCATGACCCGCGCGTGCGCCTGCTCATGCAGCCCAATCGCGGCAAGCCCACGGCCCTCAATCACGGCCTCGCCGAAGCCACCGGCGAAATCATTGTTTCCATCGACGCGGATACCGTGGTCGACCCCGAGGCCATTCCGCGCCTGGTCCGCCACTTTGCCGATCCCAATGTGGGCGCCGTGGCCGGCAACGTGAAGGTCATGAACCGCAATAGTTGGCTCACGCGCTGGCAGGCTCTCGAGTACATCACCAGCCAGAACCTCGAAAAACGCGCCTTCGATCTGCTCAACTGCATTCCCGTGGTTCCCGGCGCCGCGGGCGCCTGGCGCACAGACCTCTTGCGTTCCAGCGGCGGCTTTTCCGGCGAGACCGTGGCCGAAGACACCGATCTCACTCTCACCATCCGCCGCGACGGCTGGAAAATTCTCTACGACGAGGACGCCATCGGCCGTACGGAGGTCCCAGAAACCATCGAAGCCCTCATCCGCCAGCGCTTCCGTTGGACCTTTGGCACGCTGCAGGCGGTCTGGAAGCATCGCGACGTCACCGGCAAACCGCGCTACGGCACGCTCGGCTGGATCGCTGTTCCCAACGTCGTCCTGTTCCAGATTCTTCTGCCGCTCGTTTCGCCCGTCATTGACTTCCTGTTCCTGCTGTCCATTGCGCTCTGGGGACTCGCTCAGCTGCAAATCGCGCATCTCCCTCAGCTGTGGACCGTGCAGGACGTCGAGCGTTCGCTCTTCTTCTTCGCCATTTTCATGGCCATCGACTTTTTCACTTGCATGGTCGCTTTCGCCCTCGAACGCCACGAAGACTGGACCTTGCTCGCGCCGCTTCTCATTCAGCGCTTTTATTACCGGCAGATGATGTACGTGGTTCTCTTCCGCGCGCTGAAGGAAGCCGTGCGCGGCCGCCCGGTTGGCTGGCGCGGCGTCGAGCCGCATCCGCCGGCTCATCCGCCCGTCGCGGCCGGGCCCTTGGGACCGCCCTCCGAGCCCGCGCTCTCCAATCCCGCCGGCCGCAAATCCTGATCGCCGCGAGGTGGAAGCGTGGGCCTTTAGGCCTACGAAAAGGGGCCTCTAAGAGAAAAAGGGCTTTAGCCCTGGCAAATCGTCCTCTGGCCCAAAATACCGCGGTGGTATCATTCACCGGTCGCTGCGCGCGAAAGTCCTCCGCCGCTTTCCAGGAGGCCGGGGCTTCAGCCCCGGCGTAAGTCGCGCAAGAGCTGTGGGCTTTAGCCCCTGAAGCAGCTCGCCACCGCGCGTGAAAGCCGGGCCTCAGGATGGAGAAAATGGCCAAAGTGAATTCCGTGCTTCGCATCTCCTTCGTCCTCGCTGCGTTGTTCTGTCTCCTCGCGTCGCTCGCTTCGGCCCAAACCAAACCGCCGCAGTCTCCTGCAACACAGCCTCCCGCTAACCCCAAGCCAGTGACCGTCGAATCCAATCTGGTGCTCGTTCCCGTGTTTGTCTACGATCCCTCGCGCATGGCCGACGCTCCCCAAAAAGAGCTTCCTTGCGCCCGCGCTGCCGTCGTGGCTTTCTTCAAGCTTCCGCCGACGCAGCCGTATTTGCCCAAGGATTGCGACGTCACCGAAGTCCAGGACCTCGCCGCCAAAGACTTCCGTCTCTTCCAGGACGGCGCTCCGCAGCACATTGTGAAAATGGACGCCGGCGCCTGGTGGACGCTGGTCCGCGATAATCTCGGCTGGCACATGCAGTCCTCCGACACGCCGCGCGGCATATGGAGCTTGAGCGAGTTGAGCGCCATCAAGCGCGTGCCGGTCATTAACCGCGATTTCCATATTCTCGCCTACGTCCCGCCGGCTTCATCCGGCGGATGCCACTCGATCCGCGTGGAAGTCGATCGACCCAAATTGCTGGTCTTCGCGCGCAACCAATACTGCGCCGGAGCAACGCCGTCCGATCCTTTGTACGGAACGGCCGAAGGCAAAAAACTCGACCGCGACTTGTCCTCCGATAAGCGCGGGAAAATTCCTCTCTCCCTTCAGGCGGCCGCTCTTTCCGCGCCGGGAGACAACTCTCTCGTCGACGTTTCCCTGGAGTTCCCCTGGAACGATCTCTATCGCAAATGGAATCCCGAGAATTGGACTCTCTACGCCAGGATCGCGGTGATGGGCGTTCTGCGCAAATCGGACGGAACCGTCGCGGCCCGTTTCAGTGACCTGCTCTACCCGCCCTACTGGCCCACCTTCGACCAGGGCGGCGCCAAATTTATCGCCTGGGAAAAAAGCTCATCCGCGCTGTCGGGCGCAATTCCGCACCAGCTCAGCGGCGCCGCATCCAGCGCGAGTCTGGGTTCCAGCAGCAGCACTCTCGGAAACGACACGCTGGCCCTCACGTTCCGGAATTCAGGCGAGATCGGGATCGACACCGCGGCAATACAGAACGCCCTCAACAGCTCCGATCCCTTCTGGATGCCCGCGCGCTACGAAACGCAGATCGACGTTCCGCCGGGCCAATACACTCTCGAGGTTGTCCTCAGTGATGGCTGGAATGTCGGGCGCGTCGAAATGCCGCTCACCATCAACGCCGATTCCGGCAAGCAATTGGCGCTCAGCTCCATCGTCTTGTGCAAGCGGTTGCGCGACGCCGCCGTTGCCGCCAAAGAAGACGCAGCCGCCAACTTCGCTCCGCAGTACGTTCCGCTCGTCAGCAAAGGCATCCAGTTCATTCCTTCCGGGGATACCGCCTTCCAGGCGAACGATCCGCTGTTTGCCTACTTCGAAGTCTCCGAGCCGTCGCCGGCGCCGCAGCCATCAAAAGTTACCGTGCAGATGCGAATCCTCGACGCCAGCAGCACCAAGGTCTTGGCCAATTTTGCGCCCTTCGATGCGGCCCCTTATGCAGTCGCCAGAAGTTCCGTGCTGCGCATCGCCCGCACCATTCCCATCCGCCAGCTTCCCAAAGGCTCGTATCACTTCCAGGTGCGCGC
>JBJKQB010000055.1:0-31407 GCA_046705825.1 Candidatus Acidiferrales bacterium | reverse complement strand
GAAGGCGGCAAGGTGTACGCGTACCACGATCCCTGCTATCTGGGGCGGCACAACGGGGTTTACGACGCGCCGCGAGAGGTGCTCGACGCCATTCCGGGGCTGAAGCGAGTGGAGATGAAACGCTCGCGCGACCGGTCGTTCTGCTGCGGGGGCGGCGGACTGATGCTGTTCTACGAGGCGAAGGAAGAAGAAAGGATCGGAGTGAAGCGGGTGCAGATGGCGGCGGAAGTGGGAGCGAACGTGATCGTGACAGCATGCCCGTTCTGCATGACGAACCTGGAGGATGCAATCAAGGTAGCGGGCCTGGAAGGGAAGATGAGCGCGATCGATTTGGCGGAATTGGCCGAACAACAGATGGCACGCGAAAGCGGGGCCGTCGCAGCGGCGGCAACCGAGATCCAGCCGGAATTCGCAGCAGGGAGGTGAATGTGGAGATTTTAGTCTGCGCAAGAAGAGTACCCGACACGGCGGAAAACGAGATCGCGCTCAACAGCGCCGCAAACGATATCGAGCGCGACGAACTCGTTTATTCGATCAATGAAGCGGATAACTACGCGGTCGAGGAAGCGCTGCAGATCGTGGGCCGCGCAGGCGGGAAGGTTACGGTGGCCACGGTTGGCGGCGAGGACGACGAAGAAATCCTGCGGCGCGAGATGGCCATGGGCGCGAATGACGCGGCGTTGATCAGCGATGGCGCGTTCGAAGGATCGGACGGCCGCGGAATCGCCGCGATTCTGAAGGCGTTCGCCGAAAAGGGCCACTACGACCTGATTCTGACCGGAATCCAAGCTGAGGACGGCGCCGCGCAAGTGGGCGGAATGCTGGCGGCGATGCTGGATTATCCGTTCGCCTCGCTGGTCACTTCGATTGAGGTGCTGGACGGCCGGAAACTGAAGATCAGCCGCGAGATCGAGGGCGGCAACAAAGAGATCAGCGAGATCGATCTTCCCTGCGTGCTGTCGATTCAGACGGGCATCAATGAGCCGCGCTACGTGGGCATGCGGGGGATTCGGGCGGTGGCGTCCGTGCCGATTCCAACGTACGGCGCAGCAGAACTTGGGCTCGCTCCGGGCAGCGTCGGAGCGGCCGGGGCAAAGGTGAAGCGGCTGGACTATTTCGTTCCCGAAGCGGGCCAGGGAGCGGAAATGCTGGAGGGCAGCCGGGAAGAAAACCTTGAAAAGCTGCTCGAATTGCTGGCGGCGAAAGGAGGGCTGAAATAATGGCGCGAATCTTCGCTTTCATCGTGCACAAGGAGGGTGTCGCGGACGATTCCGCCGTCGAGCTGGCGGCAGCGGCCAGGAAGATCGATCCAGCGGCATCTCCGGCAGCTATCGTCACCGGATCGGGGCCTGAGTTGGGCGCAGTGTGCGAATCGCTCTGCGCTTCCTACGGCGAAGTGTGGAAAGTTGCGAACGAAGCTCTCATTTATCCGAATGCCGAACTGATCCGCAAGGCGCTGGTGGCAATTATTCCGGCGGGCAGCATCGTGCTGATGGCGCACAACCATTTTGGAATCGATCTGGGGCCAGGGCTTTCCATCAAGCTCAACGCGGCGTACGCCCCGGATGTGCTGGGAATCGAGCGAGTCGAAGGCAACGCGCTGAGGCTGGTGCGCCAGGAATTCGGCGGGCAGGTCAGCGCGCATGTGCGCTGCGACGTTTCGGCCGGAGCGGTGCTCACGATACGTCCCGGAGCATTTCCGGCGCTTGAGGGCGCTGGGTTGAATGGGACGATCGTCGAGAAGTCCGCAGACATGGGGACGTTAATGGCGCGGCGGCGGTATTTGCAGACCATCGTTCCGGAAGCAGGCGATGTGGACATCACCAAGCACGCGGTCCTGGTTTCCGTCGGGCGCGGCATTCAGGAAAAGGAGAACATTGCGATCGCGCAGGAACTGGCCGACGCGCTGGGCGCAGCGGTGAGCTGTTCACGGCCGGTGGTGGACGCGAAGTGGCTGGAGAAGCCGCGCCAGGTCGGTTCGTCCGGAAAGACGGTCAAGCCGAAGGTGTATCTGGCCTGCGGGATCAGCGGCGCATTCCAGCACCTGGCCGGCCTGAAGGGCAATCCCTTCATCGTGGCAATCAACAAAAATCCCAAAGCGCCGATTTTCCGGGTGGCGAATGTGGGAATCGTGGACGACCTTCTCGAGTTTCTGCCCGAACTGACCAACAAAGTCCGCGAGATGCGCGGCGTTCCGGCAAAGTGAGGCTTTCGAACCATGATTACGAACAAGACGTTGAAGCTGAGCCTGAAGTCGCTGCGCGAATTCGCCAAGAAGCGCCTGCCGGACGAAACGCTGATTGAACTGGACGAGCGCGACGAGTGCCCGATCGACGTGGTGCGGCACATGTGCAGCCCGGACAAGCTCGGAATCCAGTTGCTGTTCATCCCGGAAGAGTACGGCGGGATGGGCGGAAATACGTTCGACGTGTACTGCATTTGCGAGGAAATGGCGCGAATCGATCTGGGCATCGCCACGTCCGTGCTGGCCACATTTCTGGGCAGCGATCCGATCACCGTGGGCGCGACTCCGGAACAGAAGAAGCTTTGGCTGTCGCGCATCGCGGAAGAAGGAATCCTGTTCGCTTACGGCGCCACGGAGCCGGAGGCGGGCAGCGATCTTGGCGCGCTGCGCACCACGGCGGAGCGGGTCATCGAAGACGGGAAGATCGTCGGGTACAAGATCAGCGGCAACAAGCAATGGATCAGCAATGGCGGCATCGCCGACGCGTACACGATTCTGGCCAACACGCCGAGCGGGCCGAGCTGGTTCATTCTCGAAAAGGATTTGAAGGGGTTCAAGCACGACGAACCCGAAGACAAGCACGGCATCCGGCTGAGCAACACGGCGGCGCTGGCGCTGGACAACGTCTACGTGGACGCCAGCCGGCTGGTCGGCGGGGCGGAGGGACAAGGGCTGAATCAAGCGCAGGCGGTGTTTGGGTACACGCGCTTGATGGTGGCGGCATTTGGACTGGGAGCAGGCTGGTCCGCGCTCGATCGCGCTATCCCTTATTCGACGAAACGCATTCAGGCCGGGGCTCCGCTTTCGGAGAAGCAGGGCTACACGCACAAGCTGATCGTACCCAACGTCGCGCGACTGGAAGCGGCGCGCGCCTACATCGAGGAAACAGCCGAAAGGATTGACGCGGGCGAAGGGAGTTTGAACACGGAAGGGGCGATTGCGAAGTACATGGCCACGGAAGCGGGGAACCGCGCGGCCGAAGCGAGCATTCAGGCGCTGGGCGGCTACGGGTACACCCACGAATACATGGTGGAGAAGATCAAGCGCGACGTGCGCATCACCATCATTTACGAAGGCACCTCCGAAATCATGGAGATGACCATCAGCCGCGACCGCTGGCAAATGCATTTGAAGACGCGCGGGCAGCACTATCACGAAGAAGCCCGCAAGTGCGAAGCGCTGCATGCGCGTCATGCGGAAGTTGGCGCGGACGTTGCGGCTCTGGGATTTCACGCGCTGGCCGAGGTGATGGAAAAGGCGCGCGCGGCGCGGCTCACCCGGCACCAGCACATTCTTCTCCGCCTGGGCGAGTTGATCGCATACGGCGAATGCGCCGGCACACTGGCGCGGAGCGCGGCGCTGAAGGCGGAAAACAAGCTGAACGAAAAGGCCAACCAGCGATTTGACGCGGCGGCGCTCGCGGCCATCAGCCGGATTTTCGCCCGCGAGGCGGCGTTGAAAATCGCCGGAGACGGCCTGGCGTGGGTGGTTGGCGCCGGAGGACTCGGCGAGGCTGAAATACCGGCGTTCGAATCGAGTTTGGGGTTGGGAGCGATTCACCGCGCGCAGGCGGGCCTGATCGCGGACATGGATCACGTCGCGGACGTTTTGTACGACCGCGCAGCAAAGAAAACCGAACTGGCGGCCTAGCCAGGGAAAAAACGGGGGCACGAGCCTCGCGCTCGTGGCCCCTCGCAGCAGCAGGAGAGCGGTCATGGAAAGCACAGCCGACCGGGCCATCGCGATTGTCGGTGCAGGAGCCATCCTGCCGGACGCCGCGAACGTGCCGGCGTTTTGGGAAAACATCAAGAACGGGCGGTACAGCGTGACGGAGGTGGATCCGGGACGATGGGATCCGGCGCTCTACTACGATCCCGATCCCGCCGCGCCGGACAAGACGTACTCGAAAATCGGCGGCTGGGTGCGCGAGTATCCGTGGGATCCGGTGAAGTGGCGCCTGCCGATTCCGCCGCGCGTGGTCGAAGGGATGGACGGCGGGCAGAAATGGGCGGTGGCCTGCACGCGCGAAGCGCTGGAAGACTACGGGTATCCGAAGCGGCCACTAGACCTGAATCGCACGGCGGTGATTCTGGGCAACGCCATGGCCGGCGAAAAGCACTACCTGACCGCGCTGCGCGTTTATTTTCCCGAGTACGCGCGCGAGCTTTCGGAGATTTCGAGTTTCGCCGCGCTGCCGGAAACCCTCCGAAATCAGATCACGCGGGAGCTGCACGACCGCATGGCGAAAAGTCTTCCGGAAGTCACGGAAGACACCATGCCGGGCGAACTCTCGAACTGCATTGCGGGGCGAATCGCGAACCTCTTCAATTTTCGCGGGCCCAATTACGTTTGCGACGCAGCATGCGCTTCGGCCATGGCCGCGATCAGCTCCGCCATCGAAGGGCTGATTGAAAACGATTTCGACGCGGTGATTACGGGCGGGATCGACCGCAACATGGGCGCGCCGTCGTTCGTGAAGTTCTGCAAGATTGGCGCGCTTTCCGCGAGCGGCAGCCGTCCTTACGCGGAGGGCGCGGACGGCTTTGTCATGGGCGAGGGCGGGGCGATGTTCCTGCTGAAGCGTCTGGCGGACGCCGAGCGCAACGAAGACAAGATTTACGCCGTGGTTCGGGGAATGGGCGGGTCGAGCGACGGCAAAGGGAAGGGCATTACAGCGCCGAATCCGATTGGGCAAAAACTGGCGGTGGAACGAGGCTGGCGGAACGCAGGATTGTCGCCGGCAACCGCGACGTACATCGAGGGGCACGGAACATCCACGCGAGTTGGCGATGTGGTGGAGGTGGAGAGCGCAGCCGAAGTGCTGAAGGAGTACCAACTGCCGCCGCGGTCGGTGGCGCTGGGGTCGGTGAAATCGAATTTCGGGCACCTGAAGGGAGCGGCGGGAGCCGCGGGGCTGCTGAAGGCGGCGCTGGCGCTGCGCGATAAAGTGCTGCCGCCCAGCCTTCACTGCGAACACCCCAATCCTGCAATCGATTTCAGCCACTCGCCTCTTTACGTCAACACGGAACTGCGGCCGTGGGATGTCGTGAGGGACGGAGTGAGGCGCGCAGGGCTGAGCGCTTTCGGGTTTGGCGGGACGAATTTTCACGCGGTGCTCGAGGAATACATTCCGCACAGGCTGAATGGAAATGGAAAACGATCGGCGACGGTTGGCGAAATACCGTCCGGAAAAAAAGAGACAGCCATGAACGCGAGCGAGAAGGACAAATCGATTTCTGTTTTTTCGTACAAGGCGCCGGTGCGCGGCGCCGCGGTGATCGGCGCGAATTCGGAAACCGCGCTGGCGGAGCGCCTGCAGGTGATGGAGAAAGAGGCTCGGGCGGGGCGCGCCCCGGCTCCCATGGTTCCTGCGGAAACGGATCTGCGCGCGCCGGAGCGGATCGCCATCGATTATGCCGATGCGCAGGAATTGGCGGCGAAAGCGGCGAGCGCGCTCAAGGCTTTTGCGATAAACCAGCCCGCGGTGTGGAAAGCTCTGCGAGCGCAGGGCATTTTCCGCGGGCAAGGACCCGCGCCAAAGGTGGCGTTCCTTTATCCAGGCCAGGGCTCGCAATACGTGAACATGATGAAGCCGCTGATAAAGACCGAGCCCATCATCGCTGAAACGTTTGCCGAAGCCGATCGCGTGATGGCGCCGATTCTGGGCAAGCCTCTGACCGAGTTCATCTTCGTCGACACTGAAAATGCCGAAGCAGTGGCGGCGGCCGAAGAAGCTCTGCGCCAGACCGCGATCACGCAGCCGGCCGTGCTGGCCACCGACCTTGCGCTCACTCGGCTGCTCGCGGCGTATGGCATCCAGCCTGACTTCGCGATGGGACACAGCCTGGGGGAATACGGCGCGCTGGTTGCGGCCGGGGCGCTTCCTTTTGCGGAAGCGCTGGAAGCGGTGAGCGCGCGCGGTCGCGAGATGACTCGGTTTTCGCCGGAAGATAAAGGGCGTATGGCGGCGGTGTTCGCTCCGCTCGAAAAGATCGAAGAGGCGCTGAAGGCAATCGAGGGCTACGTGGTGATCGCCAACATCAACAGCGAGCATCAGTGCGTGATCGGAGGAGCGAGCAGGGCGGTGGGAGAGGCAATGAGCGCGCTGCAGAGAGCGGGGTACGACGTTTCGGAGCTGTCCGTAAGCCATGCGTTCCACACGTCCATTGTGGCGCCGGCGAGCGAACCGCTGCGGCGCGTTCTGGAACGGCTGCATCTGGAATCGCCACACTTGCCGATCGTGGCGAACGTGAACGGCGAGTTTTACCCCACGGGCCCGCAGGCCGTGCCGCAAATGGTGGAGATTCTGGCGCGGCAGGTGGCGGCTCCGGTCCAGTTCATCAGAGGTTTGCGAACGCTGTACGGCGCGGGCGCGCGGATGTTCGTCGAGGTGGGTCCCAAGAAGGCGCTGCAAGGATTTGCGGAGGACGTGCTCGGGGCGAGCGGAGACGTGATGACCGTGTTCACGAATCATCCGAAGTTTGGCGACGTTCCCGCCTTCAATCAGGCGCTGTGCTGCTTGTATGCGGCAGGACTGGGTCGCGGCGCGGCAGTGAGCGAGCAGAAATCTGCCGCTCTGGAACTGCCATCCGTGATTGCGCCGGCGGCAACAGCGAAGGCTCCGGAGTCCGCTTTCACGGGCGAACGGGCGAAAGATGTCCCTCCTTCATTGCCGGTGAACGGGGATCATTTCGTCGAGCTGGGCCGCATGTTCGCGGACGTTCTGGAACGCGGCTGGCGGCTCACGCACGGCGAGAGTCAAGCGCCGGCTGCTTCGCCGGTGACGATTACCGGGGCCGCGCTGGGCCTGCCCGGAACGGAACACGTCTTCGACGATGGCAATATCGGGCGCTTGCTGCACGGCGATCAGCTGATCGATTCGATCCCCGTGCGCTTCCGGCGCGCCATGCTGGACAAGCACATCACGCGCGTGGTGAAGAAAGACAGCGGCAGCTCGTTCGAGACGATCGAGAGCGTGGCGGACGTGATCAAGCTTGCCGGGCGCAGCGGCGCGTTCGATCTGGAGAAGGAGTTCGGCGTGTCTACCGATCGCCGAGCCTCGCTCGACCGGGACACGCAACTGGCGATCGCCGTTGGACTGGACGCGTTGCGCGACGCGGGAATTCCGCTGGTCATGCGCTACAAGACCACCAGCAAAGGAACGCAGCTGCCCGACCGCTGGATGCTGCCGGACGCCCTGCGCGACGACACGGGCGTGATTTTCGCATCCGCGTTTCCGGGCCTCGATTCGTTTGCGAGCGAAATGTCGCGTTATTACACGGACCATGCGCGCCGGGAAGAGTTGGCAATGCTGGAGAGTTTGCGCGAGCGGTTCGGGGAAGACGGAGCTTCGGGCATCGGCCCGGAACTCGAGCGGCGCATCGAAGAGCTGCGCGACGTGATCGAGAGAGAGCCTTACGTTTTTGACCGGAGGTATCTGTTCCGCGTGCTGCCCATGGGGCATTCGCAATTTGCGGAATTCATCGGAGCGCGCGGCCCGAACACACAAATCAACTCGGCGTGCGCGAGCACCACGCAGGCTGTGGCCCTGGCGCAAGACTGGATTCGCGCAGGGCGCTGCCGGCGCGTCGTTATCGTGGCAGCCGACGACATCACCACGGACAACCTGATCGACTGGATGGGCGCGGGCTTTCTGGCCACCGGAGCCGCCGCAACGGATGAAGTGGTCGAAGAGGCAGCCACGCCGTTCGACCGCCGCCGGCACGGAATGATTATCGGCATGGGCGCGGCGGGGCTGGTGGTGGAGAGCGCGGGAACCGCGCGCGAGCGCGGATTGCAACCCATCTGCGAGGTGCTCAGCGCGGTTACGGCCAACAGCGCGTTTCATGGCACGCGCCTGGACGTCGAGCACATCAGCCAGATCATGGAGCGGTTGGTCGCGCAGGCCGAGACAGCCTGTGGGATCGAACGCCATCAAATCGCGCCGCGCACGGTGTTCGTATCGCACGAAACGTATACTCCGGCTCGCGGCGGAAGCGCCGCAGCGGAAATCCACGCGCTGCGCAAGGTGTTTGGCGCCTCTGCGGACCACATCATCATCGCGAACACGAAGGGTTTCACCGGGCATGCCATGGGGGCGGGCGTCGAAGACGTGCTGGCGGTGAAGGCGCTGGAGACGGGAATCGTGCCGCCCGTTGCGAACTTCAAGGAAATCGATCCCGAACTGGGAGCGCTGAATCTATCGAAAGGCGGGATGTATCCGGTCGAGTATGCGTTGCGGCTGGGGGCGGGCTTCGGGTCGCAGATCAGCTTGTCGCTGCTGCGCTGGGTGCCAACGAAGAGCGGCGAACGCAAGAGCCCCAGTGCGCTCGGCTACGAATACCGCATCGCTGACAGGAATGCATGGAATGCCTGGCTCAGCCACATCACAGGCAAATCGAGCGCAAATCTGGAGGTCGTCGCGCGCACGTTGCGGATCCACGATCAAAGATCGATGCCTGCACGCGCGCCGGAGCAAGCCCCAGCGCCGAGGAAAGAATTGGCGCGCGTGGCCGCGCCCGAGCCAGCGAAGGCCATGGCGGCAACCGCGGCGCAATCGGTCGCGGAGTCGCCCATCGCGGCTACTGTCAGGGTGGAGCCGATTGCGAAGCCTCCTTCGCCGGTGGCAGTTAAGCCGGCGGTACCGCACGTCGCACCGGCCACCGCAAACGTGAAAGCAACAGCACCGGCCGAACCGGCAGAAGCGAAGCCGAAAACCCAGGTTCTCGCGCCGCAACCCGCTGAGCCCGTGCTTGCGGCGAAGCCAGCGCCTGCTGACGAGAATTCCGTGAAAGAGCGCATTCTCGCTCTGGTGGTGGAAAAGACCGGCTACCCGAAGGAAATGCTCGACCTCGATCTGGATTTGGAAGCGGACCTCGGGATCGATACCGTAAAGCAGGCGGAGATGTTCGCGGCGATCCGCGAAATCTACAGCATACCTCGCGACGAGAACCGCAAGCTGCGCGATTACCCGACGCTGGCGCACGTGATTCGGTTCGTGCTCGAGAAGCGCCCTGATCTGGCCAGCGCAGCCCCACGCGATGAAGCCGCAATCAAGCAGGAAGCCAAACCGGCGACCTCCGTTCCTCCTGCCACTGAGGCCACTGCGAAAATTCAGCCGGCAGAATCTTCGCCTGCCATGGCGCCAGCCAAAAGCACGGGCGCCGATTCCGTGAAGGAGCGCATCCTGGCGCTCGTTGTCGAGAAGACCGGCTATCCCAAGGAGATGTTGGACCTCGATCTTGACCTGGAAGCGGACCTCGGCGTCGACACCGTCAAGCAGGCAGAGATGTTCGCGGCCATCCGCGAGATCTACAAGATCCCGCGCGACGAGAATCGCAAGCTCCGCGATTATCCAACACTCGCGCACGTGATCCGTTTTGTGCTGGAGAAACGCCCCGACCTGGCTGGCGAAAATCTGCCAAGCGCCACAGCCGAAAGCAAGGAAATGAAGCAAGCGGCCCCCACGCCAAGGATTGCCGCTGCGCGGCAAACAGCTGCTGTTATCGAAACAACGGCTGCGCCTGAGGCGGCTTCCGCAATCACAGAAGACGCGATCAAAGAGCGCATTCTCGATCTGGTCGTGGAAAAGACCGGGTACCCGAAGGAAATGCTCGATCTGGAGCTCGATCTGGAGGCCGACCTGGGCATCGACACGGTGAAGCAAGCGGAAATGTTCGCCGCGATTCGAGGGTTGTACAACATTCCGCGCGACGAAAACCTGAAGCTGCGCGATTTCCCGACTCTGGCGCACGTGATTCAGTTCGCGCGCGACAGATCCGGACCGGGAATGCGAGCTGCCGCCGCACATCCCGCGTCTGCGGCGAGCCTGCAGGAAGCTACGACAAAATCATCGGGGGCGTCTGCCGTTGCGAAGCAAGTCACGAAGCCGCGCCCGCCTCTGGCCAGTCTGGATGCGGCAAATAGCATTCCGCGCCGGGTCCCGTTGCCGGTCTTGCGGCCGCCGGTAGCCATGTGCAAGCCGACAGGAGTCGTGCTCGACCGCAGCCGCCGTGTGGTTGTGGTGAGCGAAAGCGGTGGAGTGGGCGACGCTCTCGCGCGAGTTCTTGAAGCGAAGGGAGTCGAAGTCGTGCGCGTCGACGGCAACACGGCATCGGACGCGCTTGCCGACCGCCTGAAGGGCTGGATCGCCGCCGGAAGACCGATCCACGGAGTGTACTGGCTTCCCGCATTGGACGTCGAGCTGCGCCTTTCCGAAATGGATTTCGCGGCGTGGCATGAAGCCGCGCGCGTGCGCGTGAAGTCGCTGTATCTCACGATGCGCAGCTTGTACGACCAAATTGCAGGGCCAGGAACGTTCCTGGTATCCGCAACACGGCTTGGCGGGCAGCACGGCTACGACGAAGCGGGAGCAGTGGCGCCGCTTGGCGGGGCCGTGGTGGGTTTCACCAAAACGTACAAGCGCGAGCGCCCGGACGCCTGCGTAAAGGCCGTCGACTTCGAAGCGGCGAGCAGGCCGGCCGAAATTGCGGGGCTGTTGGTGGAAGAAACGCTTCGCGACCCCGGAGCAGTCGAAATCGGCTACAAGTCAGGACTGCGCTGGACGATTGGTTTGCAGGAACAGCCCGCAGCCGATGGCCGCCCTGGAATGGCGCTGGACGAGAAAACAGTTTTTGTCGCGACCGGAGCGGCGGGCAGCATCGTTTCCGCGATCGTCGCGGATCTCGCAGCCGCATCGGGCGGCACGTTCTACCTGCTCGACGTCGTGCCCGAGCCCGATCCAAATAACAGCGATCTGGAGCGCTTCGTTGAAGACAAGGACGGCCTGAAGCGCGATCTGTTTTCGCGCATACAAGCGCGCGGCGAGCGCGCGACTCCCGCGCTGGTGGAGAAGGAACTGGCGGCGCTCGAACGCGCGCAGGCTGCACGCGCCGCGATTGAGGCTGTCCGAGCCGCCGGTGGAACGGCGCGCTATTTCAGCGTCGACATGCGCGACGGCGAAGCGGTAGCGCGAGTCATCGATCAGGTCAGAAAGAACAGCGGGCGCATCGACGTTTTGCTGCATGCGGCGGGCGTGGACCGCAGTCGCGCCTTGCCGCAGAAGGAACCCGGCGAGTTCGATCTGGTGTTCGACGTCAAGAGCGACGGCTTCTTCAATCTTCTGCATGCCATCGGCGACATGCCGCTCGGCGCCAGCGTGGTGTTCAGCTCGATTGCCGGCCGTTTCGGCAATCCCGGCCAGACCGATTACAGTGCGGCGAACGACCTGCTGTGCAAGATCACCTCGAATTTGCGCACCACGCGGCCGGAGACGCGGGCGCTGGCTATCGACTGGACTGCCTGGGGCGGAATCGGCATGGCCACGCGCGGCTCGATTCCAAAGGTAATGGAGACGGCGGGAATCGACATGCTGCCGCCGGAAGCCGGCGTTCCGCTGATTCGGCGCGAACTGACCGCAGGCGGAACGCGCGGCGAGGTCGTCATCGGCCAGCGTCTGGGCGTTCTGCTGAAGGAATGGGATGAAACCGGCGGCGTCGATCAGGCGGCCTCGGACTTCCGCGCCGCGAAGCAGCCAGCCTTCAAAGGGCCGCTGACCGAAAGGATCGCGCGCGCGGGCATTTTCGCTCCTTTTGTTGTGGAGGCGACTCTCGATCCCAAGGTTCAGCCGTTCCTCTACGATCACCAGATCGAGGGCACTCCGGTTCTGCCGGGAGTCATGGGCATCGAGGCGTTTGCCGAAGCGGCTCTGTGCCCGCTCCCCGAGTGGCGCGTCGAAGCCATCGAGAACGTGGAATTTCTTGCGCCATTCAAGTTTTACCGCAACGAGCCGCGCACAGTCGCTGTCGAGGCGGTCATTCATCCGACTGACGGAGGTGTGTTCGCGGACTGCCGATTGATCGGCGAGCGATCGCTTCCCAATCAGCCCGTTCCGCAAACAACCACGCATTTCACCGCACAAGTGCGGCTGACGCGGCAAAGCCCGGCGGCGGCGATGTCGCGGTTTCTGTTGCCGGCCGGCCGCGGCGTTGCTGCCGCGGATATTTATCGCCTCTATTTCCACGGGCCGGCGTACCAGGTGATTGAGCGAGCGTGGTGGACGGGAAAGCAGATTGTGGCGCTGATGGCGAAGGATTTGCCCTCGAATCATTACCCGGCTGAGTTGCCCACGAAGATGTCTCCACGGCTGATCGAGCTTTGCTTTCAGGCTGCCGGGATTTGGGAGATGGCCGTGCAGAACCGTATGGGTCTGCCTCAGCACGTCGATCGAGTGTCTCTGTTCGGCCCTCCCGAGCAAGCGGAAGGCAGGTTGTACGCGGTAATCACGCCCGATGCGGACAAGGGAAGCTTCGATGCGGAAGTCGTGGACGCCGGGGGTAAGCGGTACGCGCAGGTCGCTGGGTATCGAACCGTCGCCGTTTCGGGGGCGATCGATGGGCAAGGGCTGCAAGTGCTGCAGAGTCTGGTCTCGGCCAAAGCGGCTGCGGCGGCATAAGCGCCACCCATGGCGGCGCGCAAGACTTAGGAACTGAGACGAACATCATGAAACACGAATTCACCCGCGTGGCCATCGTGAATCGCGGGGAAGCGGCGATGCGCTTCATTCACGCCGCCCGCGAGTTCAATCTGGAGAACGGAACTTCGCTGCGCAGCATCGCCCTGTTCACCGACCCGGACCGCTACGCCATGTTCGTTCGCGAAGCGGACGAGTGCATTTCCATGGGTCCCGCTCTTGTCTGCGATCCCGAGACACATCAAACGAAGACCAGCTACGTCGATTACGCCACGCTCGAACGTGTGCTGGTTGCCGCGCGGGCCGATGCCGTTTGGGTGGGCTGGGGATTTGTCGCCGAGCAGGCCGGGTTCGCGGACCTTTGCCGCGAATTGGGGATCGCGTTCATTGGCCCGGATGGCGATGCGATGCGGCGCGTGGGAGACAAGATTGCCTCAAAGCGATTGGCGGAGGAAGCGCAGGTACCGGTGGCGCCCTGGAGCGGCGGCCCGGTAGAGACGTTGTCGGAGGCAATGGTTCAGGCCGAACGTTTCGGCTACCCGCTACTCATCAAAGCCACAGCCGGTGGCGGAGGACACGGCATCCGCAAAGTGCTCGCGGCCAGCGATCTTCGGGAAGCGTTTGACCGCGCCCGCGCAGAAGCATTCAAAGCGTTCGGGGATCCCACCGTTTTCATGGAACAAATGGTCTCGGGCGCGCGTCATGTCGAAGTCCAGGTCATTGGCGACCATTACGGAACGACGTGGGCTGTGGGCGTCCGCGACTGTACGATCCAGCGCCACCTGCAGAAGATCCTGGAGGAAGCTCCCTCACCGGCGCTGTCTCTCGAGCAAGACCGCCTGCTGCGGGAAGCGGCAGTGCGCCTGAGCCAAGCCGCGGCCTACACGAACGCAGGCACGGTGGAATTTCTGTATCAGCCGGAGAGCCGGCAAACCGCTTTCATGGAGATGAACACGCGCCTGCAGGTCGAGCATCCCGTCACCGAATGCACCACCGGACTTGACCTGGTGAAGCTGCAGATCCACGTGGCGAGAGGCGGCCGGCTGGAGGGAGAACCGCCCCGTGCCGCAGGTCATGCGATCGAGCTGCGCCTGAATGCGGAGGACCCGGACAACAACTTCGCGCCGGCCCCGGGGACGATCGAGCGCTTCCGGGTTCCGATGGGTCCGGGCGTGCGCGTCGATACAGGCGTGGCCGAGGGCGACACGGTCCCCAAAGAGTTCGACTCCATGATCGCGAAGATCATTGCCCACGGGCGGGACCGCAAGGAAGCTCTATCGCGCCTCCGGCGAGCCCTTCGGGAAAGCGTAGTGGTGATCAAGGGCGGCGCGAGCAACAAAGCGTTCTTGATGGAATTGTTGACTCGCGAAGAAGTGCAACGTGGAGGCGGGGACGTTGAATGGCTGGACCACCTGGCGGCGAAGGGGGCGCACGTATCGCGGCAGTACGCCGATGTGGCTTTGATCCAAGCTGCGATCGAGGCCTACGACGCCGGGTTGGCCGTCGAGCAGGCCCAGTTTTACGCATCGGCAGCGCGCGGGCGCCCGCACGTGCGAAGCGAGGCGGGTCAGACAGTGAGCCTTCGGCATCGAGGGAATTCCTACTCGTTGCGCATTCGGCGAGCCGGCCCCGAGCGCTATCGCATCGATTTCGAGAACGCGCATGTTGAGGCGCGCATCGACCGGCTGGGCCAGTACGAACACTGGCTCACGATTGGCGGCTGCCGTTTCCACGTGATCTCGGTCGTGCAGGGGATGACAAACCGGATTGAGGTCGAAGGCGTCCTGCATCAGATCGATCGCGATGAAGGCGGGCTCGTGCACGCGCCGGCTCCCGCTGTTGTGGTTTCCCTTTGCGTCAAGCCGGGAGATCTGGTTTCCGCCGGCGCCCGTCTGGCCGTGCTGGAAGCGATGAAGATGGAGATGCCGGTCCTAGCTCCATTTTCCGGAACAGTGCGCCAGGTGATGACCATGGCCAACGTGCAGGTGGACACCGGAACAGCGCTGCTGCAGATCGACCCCGTCGCGGGAGAGCACGCGGTGGCCGCCGCGAATCCTGTGGTTTTTGGCGCATCGTTTCCTCCCGCGGGGAATGCGAGCGGCTCCCGTCCCGCGTGGCGTGAGAATCTTGAGGAACTTCGCCAGCTCATGCTGGGCTTCGACGTCGATGCGAAACTTGCGGTGCGCCGGCTTGCCGAACCGGACCTCGACGAGGAAACCGCAAATCGCGACGAAATCACGCGCGGGGAAGACGAAATCCTGAATATTTTCGTGGATATTTGCGCTCTGTTCCAGCACGAGCCGCGCGTGAACTATCACGCCAGCGGAGAGGAACCCAGCGCCGAAACCTGCCTGTTTTCCTATCTGCGCATGCTGGACATGGCGGGCGAAGGACTGCCGCCTGATTTTCTGAGCGCTCTCCGCCGCGCGCTCTCCCATTACGGCGTGGACACCCTGGATCGCTCGCCTCGCCTGGAAGAAAGTCTGCTGTGGATTTACAAATCGCACCAGCGGGTTGAGCAGCAGATCGCGCCGGTGCTGCAGCTGTTGGAACGGCGCTTGCAGAGCATCACGCTATTTGCTCCTCCCGGCAGCGAATCGTTCCGCACGCTCCTGGAGCGCATGATCTCGGTGACTCATGAGCTGTTTCCTGCCGTAAGCGACCTGGCCCGCGAGGTGCGTTACCGGTGCTTCGATCAGCCCCTTTTCGAGCAGGTGCGCCAGCGCGTTTACGAGCAAGTCGAAGAGAACTTGGCCTGCTTGGAACAGAATCCAGAGGTACCCGAGCGCCATGAACGCGTGCGCGCGCTGCTGGAATGTCCGCAGCCGCTGGTGAGGCTGCTGTCGAGCCGGTTTGCGGCCGCTGACGGGGCGATGCGCGAGTTGATGCTGGAAGTTATCTCGCGGCGCTATTACCGCATTCGCACTTTGGAAGAGGTCCGTTCGTTCACGGCGGATGGACGCTCGTTTGTCTCCGCCGAGTACGACCACGACGGTCGGCGCATCCATCTCTTCTGCACCCACACGGAGTACGCGCAGCTCGCCGAGGCGGCCAAAGCGGTCTTTCCGATGCTCGCGGAAGTGCCGCCGGAGCACGAAATCGTCATCGACTTCTATGCGTGGCACACGCGCGTAGGCAGCGCTGACGCGACTCAGCATGAAATCCAGTCGATTCTGAATCGGGCCGGTTTTCCCCGGCCCATACGCCGCATCGTCGTGGAAGTTGCCGGCCCGGGCGAGGCTCAGGGAGCTGGCGGAATGCAGCACTTCACGTACCGGCTCGGCAGCGCCGGATATGAAGAAGAGTCGCTCTACCGCGGAATCCATCCGATGATGGCCAAACGCCTGCACCTCTGGCGCCTCAGCAATTTCCGTATTGAACGTGTGCCTTCGGTCGAGGATGTTTATGTCCTGCATGCCGTGGCTCGCGACAACCCTAAGGACGAACGCTTGATCGCGTGCGCCGAGGTGCGCGACGTTACTCCCGTTCGCGACGATTCCGGTCGGGTGGTCCAGCTGCCCCACCTGGAACGAATGTTCACCGAGGCCCTCGCCAGCATCCGGCTCTTCCAGTCCCGGCGCCCGGCAAACCGGCGCCTGCATTGGAATCGCATCCTGCTCTACGTCTGGCAACCGCTCAATCTGGACCGCGATGAGCTGCGCGATCTCGTGCGGAGGCTGGCGCCCGCCGCAGAGGGCGCGGGGCTGGAGCAGGTGGCCGTGCGGGTCCGCATTCCGAGTCCGACAACGGGCGAGCTGCGCGACATGATGGTGCGCATTTCCAGTCCCGCCGGCCGCGGTATTCTTGTCACCTACCGTCCCGCCGGCACTTTGCAGCCGATTCGGCCGCTTGCCGAATACGACCAGAAAGTCGTGCGCATGCGGCAACGCGGCTTGATCTACCCGTACGAGATTATCCGCATGCTTACGCCTCCACGGGAGCATGCTCGAGCGGATTTTCCCGCCGGCGATTTTGTCGAGTACGATCTGGATGCGCAAGGGCAGGCGGTTCCCGTCGATCGCCCGCACGGTCAAAACAAAGCCAACATCATCATCGGAGTGATCCGGAATTTCACCATCCGCTATCCCGAGGGAATGACGCGCGTCGTGCTGCTGGGCGATCCCAGCAAGGATTTGGGGGCCCTGGCCGAAGCGGAGTGCCGGCGCATCATTGCCGCTTTCGATCTGGCGCAGGAAATGGGGGTGCCGCTGGAATGGTTCGCCATTTCCGCCGGGGCGAAGATCTCCATGGACAGCGGCGTGGAAAACATGGACTGGATCGCGCGCGTGCTGCGCCGTCTGGTGGAGTTCACGCAGGCTGGCGGAGAAGTCAACCTGCTCATCAACGGCATCAATGTGGGCGCGCAGCCCTACTGGAACGCTGAGGCGACCATGCTCATGCACACGCGCGGCATCCTGGTGATGACGCCGAAAGCGGCCATGGTGCTGACTGGCAAGCGCGCCCTCGATTACTCCGGCAGCGTGTCGGCTGAAGACAACCAGGGCATCGGCGGCTACGACCGCATCATGGGCATCAACGGCCAAGCGCAGTATTGGGCGCGGGACATGAACGAGGCCTGCCACATTCTCTTCCGGCACTACGAGCACACCTACGTCGTGCCGGGCGAGCGCTTTCCGAGACGAGCTGCCACGACCGATCCGAGCGATCGGGACGTGAGAACGTATCCTCACGGGAAAGCCGGCGAAGACGGGTTCGCTCTGGTTGGCGAGATCTTGTCCGACGAGAGCAACCCCGGCCGGAAGAAGTCGTTCGACATTCGCAAGGTGATGATGGCGGCGATCGACCAGGACCATCCGCCCCTGGAGCGCTGGGCGGGCATGCGCGCGGCGGAAACCGCGGTGGTTTGGGACGCGCATCTGGGCGGCTACCCCATATGCCTGATCGGATTCGAATCACGGCCCGTGCCGCGCTTCGGATTTGTGCCGGCCGACGGTCCGGACCAGTGGTGCGCGGGAACGCTCTTCCCGCAATCGTCGAAGAAGGTGGCCCGCGCCATTAATGCAGCCAGCAACAACCGGGCGGTCGTGATCCTGGCGAATCTGTCAGGATTTGACGGCTCGCCGGAGTCGATGCGCCGGCTGCAACTCGAATATGGGGCGGAGATCGGAAGGGCTGTCGTCAATTTCAAAGGCCCCATTGTTTTTTGCGTGATCTCGCGTTATCACGGAGGCGCCTACGTAGTTTTCTCCCGGGGGCTGAACGAAAGCCTGGAAGTGGCGGCCCTGGAAGGCACCTATGCTTCCGTGATCGGGGGCGCTCCTGCGGCGGCCGTCGTGTTTGCCAGCGAAGTCGAGGCGCGCACGCGCAAGGATCCGCGCCTGCAGGAGCTCAGCCAAGCCATCGAGCAAGCGGAAGGTGCGGATAAGGGCCGTCTGCTTTCTGAATGGGACGAACGATTCAAGATGGTGCACTCAGAGAAGCTGGGCGAAATGGCCGCGGAGTTCGACACTGTGCACAGCGTTCAACGGGCGCTGGACGTCGGCGCTCTGCATCGCATCATCCCTGCCGCGAAGCTCCGGCCGTACCTCATTGATGCGGTCGAGCGCGGGATTGCACGCGAGGAGAAAAAAGTTACCGGCGCGCGAGAAGCGCATGCGGGCGAGCGCGCCACCCCCGTTGCAGCGGCTGCTGGCCCGTCCGGGAACGGCGGATCGGCGTATAAGATGGTCTCCGCTGGAGTTCGCTCGTGATGCATCGACGATTCTATGGACCTTTACTGGCTGGAACAGTGTGAGACGGACGTACCGGATGAAAATGATTGGTTAAGCGCAAGCGAGATTCTGTTCTTCGAAGGCTTGCGTTTCGCCAAGCGCCGCGCGGATTGGCGGCTCGGCCGCTGGACGGCGAAACGCGCTGTTTCCATCTGTTTCGGATCGCCGGCGTTCCATTCTTCACTCGCAAGCATGGAAGTGCGAAGCGCAGCCTCGGGTGTGCCCGAGGTTTTCATCGACGATGCACCCGCGCCCGTGACGATTTCCCTCAGTCATAGAAATGGCCGCGCGCTTTGTGTCGTGACCGATGCCGGTGTCGACTTGGGTTGCGATCTCGAACTGGTTGAGGCTCGCAGCGACGCGTTCGTTGCGGATTATTTCACGGCTGAAGAGCAAGCCTTCGTTGCGCGCCAACCCGCAGCCGAGCGGGCTCATATTCTCGCGCTGCTTTGGAGCGCGAAAGAAAGCGCTCTCAAAGCGCTGCACGCAGGACTTCGGCTTGATACGCGTAGCGTCAGTGTCGATCTGCTTGACATGTCCTGCGGCGCGGGCATCTGGCGCCCGCTGCAAGTTGTTCACTCTGCTGGCCGACTTTTCCATGGCTGGTGGCAAAATGCTGATTGCATGGTGCGGACGATTGTCGCAGCCGCCGCGCCAGGCTTGCCGATCCACTTAGAGAGTGGAGATTCTCATGACCGCGCGAGTTTACTTCCATGGTCCGGCTCGCTACCGGCTGCGCAGCGCAGCAGCACTTTGCCAATCGTTCGCTGAAGCATTCCTGGCTCGATTATTCAAGCGGCCGGGGGCCTGGGGCGGGAATTGGTTCTCCCAAGTCGCTACCCGCGTTATGAGGAAACAGCTGGCCGTCGCGTTCCAGATGCGCGACGTGAACGAAATGCGCCGCTACCTGGATTCCTTCTTCATCGCCGGCCGCTTTCCGCCGATGACGCTTCGGAATACCGTGCGCCCGCAATTCCGTGGCACGTGGTTCGTTCCGAATGACGCGAACCCGCGCATTACTCTTCTCTATCTCCACGGCGGCGGCTATTCCTTCTATCCCCGCGGCTATTCCTACTTCATCGCGCAAATCGCGCAGACTGCGAGGGCCAGGACGTTTGCCCTCGACTACCGGCTAGCGCCCGAGCATCGTTTTCCCGCACAACTGGAAGATGCACTCGCCGCTTACCGCTGGCTGCTCGAGAACGGCACTGATTCCCGTCGTTTGGTTGTGGCCGGCGATTCGGCCGGCGCGAACCTCACCCTAGCTTTGCTGTTGTCTTTGCGAGACACGGGAGTTCCAATGCCCGGGCTGGCGGTTCTCCTTTCGCCGCCGACAGGATCGGCAGGTTTGGCCGCGCCCGGTGCCGATGGCCATTGCGACTGGATCACCGAGGAAATGCTCAAGGCGTGGGTTCAATGGTTCTGCGATGCAACGCAGCTTCAGGACCCGCTCGTATCGCCTGTTCGCGCTGACCTGCGCGGCCTTCCTCCGATCTATGTTCAGGCTGGCGCCGCTGAGATTCTGTTTGGCGGCATTCAGGCGTTCGTCGAGCGCGCGCGCAGTCAGGGAGCCGACATCGTTCTCGATTCGTGGGAACGCATGACGCATGTTTTTCAGATATTTGCTCCGTACGTGCCGCAGAGCGTCGAAGCTCTGCGACGCATCGGCGAAGTCATCGACCAGCGGATTTGTTAAGACCGCTACACGTCGTCCATGACGCGAATCTCTCTGGGGATTTTGCCTCTGATCGCGGCAGCTCAGGGCCCTTTGCGCCCGTCGAAAAAAAGGATTGCAGAGAGGAGCCGGGGGGGAGGCGAACGCCTCCCCACTTACGCACGGCAAACGCTACGGCTGGCTGAGCACTAATAGTTGAACAAGATGTTGAAGGAAACTTGGTTGGTCGCACCCGGGACGGCATTAGGAATGCCGGCCGGATACTGTGCCGCCAGGCTCGGACTCAGGAGCGCGAGTTCCGAAACCGGGAACGTGAATTGGTTGTGGTAGTAGATGATGTTCTTGCTGTCGATGGCGAATTGCCAGTACTTGTTGTAGTGATAGCTGATTCCGCCGATCACGGTCCGAAAATCGATCGGGTCGTTGGACACGTTGGTGTTGGGGTTGAACTGCTCGAACATACCAAACAGATAGAAGGGGCTGTTGGCAATCCTGGCGTGCCCGAAGAAATCAAAACCCTGCTGGTGGGTGTGGACTCCGCTGAGGATCGCTGCGGTCAAATCGGTAAACGGTGCATAGATCGTCGGCCCCAGGCCAAGTGCGTCCGCGGGACCGCTGCCGGAGAACAGGTTGCCTTCGGAAAACGCGTTCCGGCCATAATCGTATTCACCGGCAAGGCCGTAATCGCCGTTCCTGGTCTCGAAGTGCATGAGAGCAGCGACGCGAAGTTCAGGCATGTGCTGCGTTGCCTGATCGATCGCTTGATCCTTGTAGCCGTAATCGACAAAACCGGTGATGCCGAGACCCTGATATTTGGAAACGGCTCCAAAAGGGTAGACGGACACCCGCGCCATGACCTGCTTCTGTTCGCCCACTTCGTAGGCGTGGAAGCTCGAGTCGTTGAAAACGCCGATGCCGTAGTCGATGTATTGTTTGCCGTTGAATTCGATCGGGCCGTGAAGTCGAGCGCCGACGAAGGTGGAACTGAGGCTCAAGTAGTTCCACGGCGTCAGGTTGACAAAACGATAGCCGTACAGCCCCTCTTCCCAATCGGTCAGGGGCTGCTGCTGCTGCCCGAAAACCAGCACGTCCTTGCCGAACGCGCTGCTATGCTTGAACGGGTTGTTCCATTGCACGTATCCGTACTTCAGACGGAAGCCGTAATTGCCGTTGTAATTGCCGCCTTGACCGCTGGTGGCGCTCAGCTTTTCCCCAGTCGTGCCTCCCACTTCCCGATAGATGTTGGGGGTAACCCGGAAGGTCAGAGCAGGCGTTGGAGTGTACGTAATGTTGATGTAGGTGCGGTTGATGTTGAATTCGTTGTAGCCATCGTTTCCCGGTCCGGGATAGATGTCCGTATTGTCGAGGGTCTGAGGACCAAAGCCGGTCTGGGGAAAGACGGAGTAGAACGCGTACACCGTCGCACCGATGTTGAGCTTTCCGCCCATGAGATCACCAAGCTTTTCGGGTGGCTTGTTCTGGGCAGCATTGTCGGCGGCGGATTTCGCTGGTGCGGCAGCCGCTGAGTTTGAAGAGCTGGAAACCGGAGCTGCGGTAACAGCGGCGGAAGAAACCGCGGTCGGGGCGATCGCTGCGGGCGCAGGCGCAGCAGCGGAGCCCGGCGACGCAGCGTTCAGCTGCTGCTCGAGCGATTCCATCTTCTTCTGCTGCTCTTTGAGCTGCTGATTCTGTTCCTGAAGCTGTTTTGCCTGGCTTTCGAGCAAATCGCGAAGCTGCTGCATCTCAATTTCCACGGGCGAGGGTTCGGGCTTCGCCGCTGCCGTGCTTTTCGCAGGACTCGCCTTGGCGGGATGCGCCTTCGGCGTTTTTGCCGGAGCGGGACTGGCGGACTTCTTCGCGGCAGCGCCGTTATGTGCGCTTGCCTTTGCCGGCGAACCGCTGTCCCTTGGCCCGCTTGCCGCCACGACCGGAGCTGCGGCGAGTCCGAGGGCCAGAATCGACATCGCAAGTGCTCGCATTCATTCCTCCTTGAGATTGAACTGCGGAAAACAGATACGCGCCGGGGCAAACCACAGCGAACTTTGGATAGCCGTACTCCAGCCGGGATGGATCGATGGATCCCCTCACCGTTGTCTTTTGGCTTGACGAAGGTAAGCGTACGGGTTCAATGCGATGTGACTTGAATGTTAAATCTGTGTTACTTCGCGGCAGTTCGCGCTGGGCGGGAGGAACGCGGGCGCGCGGACTGCTGGAGGGCTGTTGGCCGCTGGTGCTGAGTCGAAACGGATCGACCGCGTAAACGTTTTTGCCGAACTGTCACGCGTTTGTAATCCGCTGTTTTCCAGATGTCGCAGAAGATCGCGCCTTCTTTTTCGCACGCTGTCTTAAATCGGAAACGCGCGATTCAAAGGAGGCTTTCTTGAAACGAAGCTCGCTTGCATTGTTTCTTCTTCTTGTTGGCTGGGCCTCAGTAACGTCCGCACAGATCACCGGTACGATCGAGGGAAAAGTTGTGAACGTGAATGGCGAGCCGATCGCGGGCGCCAGCGTGTCGGTGAACGATCTCACCACGGGCGCCGTCGTGCACACAACGACGGGAGCGGAGGGGCAGTTCCGCGCGACAACCGCGTCGGTGGACAATCAGCTGGTTACAGTCGAGAAGTCGGGCTTTGAATCCTACACGCATGTCGTGTCCTTTTCGTCAGGGCATTCCGTTATCGTGAACGCAAAACTCGCCGTGGCCACCCTGTCGCAAACCGTGGTGGTCCGCGGAACGGTCATGCCCGGCGCACGGCCGCAGCCTACGCGCGCACAGGTCCTCGAATCCGATCAGACGATTCGAGTCCTCGATCGAAAACAGTTGGACGCAGCCGGTCCCGTGGCGGGCGGCGCGCAAATGATCTCCCTGACTCCCGGAGCCAACGTCTTCGGCTACGGAGTCTCCGGCGCGACCAAGTACACCATTCAGCTGAACGGCATCAACCAGGGCTGGGGCGGCCAACCGTCGGGCTTCATCTCCCCAGGCTCGCTGGGCGTCACTTTTGACGGCATTCCGATCGTGGACGTGGGCAGCGGTTTGTGGCAGTCCGCTACGATGCCCCAGAACCTGCTGATGCAGAACCTGTCTGTGACCTATGGTCCGGGCGCGCCTGCCGACCGTTTCTACACGAATGTAGGCGGCAGCGTCGAGTTCACTCCCATTCAGCCGACTGTAAGCCACCACTTCAGCGTGGCCGCCACCTATGGCCTGTACGGACAAAGGAATATAGCTTTCGTGGGCAACACCGGCAATTTCCATGGTTGGTCGACGGTGATTGGCGGCGGCGTCGGGGACGGCGACAGCTACCGCTCTGCTCCAGACGGTTTCAACATGTCCGGAAGGAGCGGATCAATCTTCGGCAAGACCATCCGCGAGTTCTCCCGCGGCAGCTTCGAATTCGGCGCGTTCTACGCCAAGGCCGGCGGCTACCGCCCTCCCAGCATTCCACTGAGTGACCAGGGTGTCATCCTGACGCGCCCCGATGGCAGCACGTACAGTTACAGCCAGGCTACCTGCGGCGAATATTGCGCCCCGAGCTTCGGCGAGTACAACAAGTACGACACCAACGAAATGGGCTTGGTCTATGGCCGTGAAACCCTGCTTCTCGACGACACGACCTCTCTCACCAACAGCACCTGGTTCATGCACATCCGCCGCTTCCACCACCGCACGGACGACATCTTCGCTCTCGGCTCGCAAGTCGACGAATGGAACAATCCGCACAGCGACGCCTTCGGTGATAAGGTCCGATTGCAGAAAGTCCTGCCCTACAACACCGTCAATTTCGGCGTTTATCTGATCCACGAGGCATACAACAGCCGGAACTTGTTCTTCGACCCCGCGCAAGGCGGGAACGGCGCTACGGAAACCGTCAACCCCGGGGCAAAGTTCCGCTCCGGCTATTTCCAGCAGGACGATCTGGCCTTCTTCGCCCAGGACGATATCCATCCAATCCCGCAAATCCACATTACTCCGGGCGTCCGCGTCGTCGGTTTTTCCACCAGCTATAGCGACCAGTTCCAACGCGACTTCAATCTACTCCCCGGGGTCGTGCCCGCGACGCACTGCTCTCTATACGCCTCGAAAGCCGGATCCTCATCGGATCCTTACAGCAACGTCTTTGGCATGCCTTCCGTGGGCACCGACGGAGCCACAACGCTCGACCAGGGCTCGCTGTGCGCCGAGCATGCGAGCAAGAAGCAAGTGGAACCCTCGATCGATGCGGGCGTCATGCCGTTCTCTTGGCTGACTATCTATGGCGGCTACGACGTCACCTACCGCTCGCCTTCCTTGGGTGGCGGCGGCGGCCCGTTCCTGAAGGTGAACCCCGCGTATTACCAACTGGCGGAAGGCGCCTACTCGCAGGGGGGCGCAAAAATGCATTTTCGCGCTGCGCCAGTGCTCAAGAATTTCATCCTCGGAGTCAGCTATTACCACTTGGATTACACCAATCAGGAAATTGATTACACGCTACAGGGGACCGGCGAAGAAGTCACCGCCGGCGGCAGCTCCAGCTACCACGGCGTCAACGCCTTCTTCGATGACGATCCCATGGGCAACCTCCACTTCTTCCTGAATTTCTCTGGAGAAGCCGCGAATTTCACGAACTTCAACACGGGAGGCCCCGGAGCCATTTGCACCCCAACCTCCTGCTTCAACAATCTGCCGGTTTCTTACGTCCCCAACGTCACCTTGAACACCGGTATTTATTACGGCATCGTTAACCACAACGAGCGCACTTTGCTCGAGCCCCACTTCTGGATCAACTACACCGGTTCGCAGCATATATTCAACAACAATACCGGGGCGCCCGATACGACCACTATGCCGTCCTACACCACCGCCAACGCTTCCGTCACCGTGCCGTTCAAGAACTTCGATTTCAAGGTGGACATGCTCAACCTCTTCAACTCCAAAGCCAACACGTACGAGTACATCTCCAGCGGCGGCTACTTTGGTACGGCCACCTCTGGCTACATCAACGCTTATCCGGGGGCTCCCTTCACCGCCTACGGCACCATCTCGTACCAATTCTGAACCGGGCCGGTTACGACGCGAGAGCTTCTGTTCCGGCACGCGGCGGCCAGCAAGCTGCCGCGCGCCGGCCCGTTCGTTGCATGACGAACGGCCCTTTTTTGCCAACGTCTTCGGCATCGGGGGCGCCGTCTATCGCTTGCGGGACCGTCGCGTATCGTTTTTGAGGAGAGCGCGCGGGCGCGCGCGGACGGCGAGAGCTTAGTTAGCCGGCCATCCCTTTTGCTTTGCGCGCATCGAGAGTCTCGCGCACGGCGCTCAGAAGCTGCTTTTTTGTGAACGGTTTTTGCAGCAGCACGTGGCCAGGCTCAACCACGTCGTGATCGGCGATGACGTTCAGTGTGTAGCCGGACATGTAGAGGACGGCGATGTCGGAGCGACGGTTTCGGAGTTCCGCCGCCACTTCACGGCCGTTGCCAGACGGCAGGACGACGTCCGTCAAGAGCAGATGGATCGTGCCGTGGTGGCGTTGGGCTTTGGAGAGCGCCTCCTCGGACGAGCCGGCGTCCAGCACGGTGTAGCCGCCTGCCGAGAGGAATTCACGCGCGACCTCGCGAAGGGCGAGATTGTCTTCGACGAGGAGGATGGTTTCGGAGGCGCCGGCATCATTCTTTAGGGCTGCGAGGGACGCGTTAGCCGCCGGCTGCTCCTCGACTCTGGGGAAGAGGATCCGAATGGTGGTGCCGTGCCCGAGCTTGCTGTGCACGGAAATATAGCCGCCACTCTGGGCGACGATTCCGCCGACCGTCGCGAGCCCCAGGCCGGTGCCGCGCTCCTTGGTGGTGTAGAACGGTTCGAACATGCGCGATTGCGTTTCGGCGTCCATACCGGCGCCTGTATCGGCCACCGCAAGCATGACGTACCGCCCGGGATCGACTCGCCCCGCTCCCGCAAAATGGCCGTCGTGGATGTCTATGTTTGCGGTTTCAATGGTGAGCGTTCCGCCGCGAGACATGGCATCGCGCGCGTTCACCGCCAGATTTAGAATGACTTGCTCGATTTGCCCGCGGTCGCCGCGGACGGATCCGGCGGCCGGATCCAAGCGCATGTCGAGCGTAATGCTCTCGCGAATGAGATCGCGCAGGAGGCGCCCCTCGTGTTCCACAACGTCATTCAAATTCAGCACGGCGCTCTTCAACGACTGGCGGCGGCTGAAGGCGAGCAGTTGGTCGATCAGCGACACCGCGGATTTGGCGGCTTCGCGAATGCGCTGGACCGCGCGCGGCGGGACGTCGCCCTTGAGCGCGCAATCCTGTAGGATCTCGGCATTGCCCAGAATGACCCCGAGCAGGTTGTTGAAGTCGTGCGCGATGCCTCCGGCGAGATGGCCCAGCGCCTCCATCTTTTGCGATTGGCGCAAGCGCTGTTCCGCCTGCTTGCGCTCGAGCGCATAGCGCAGCGAGCGAATCAGGACTTCAGGAGAGAGGTTCGCTTTTGTCAGGTAATCCTGCGCGCCCGCGCTGACGGCTCGGATGCCGACTCCCTCATCGGCCAGACCGGTCAGAATCACGACCGGCATATTGGGGAACTGCACGTGAATCTGCGTGAAGGTTTCAATGCCTTCGCTGTCCGGAAGGAACAGGTCCAGCAGGACGGCAGTGATGTCGCTCGTCAACAGGCGCTTCAGAGCGGCTGCCAGCGTGCCGACGGACTCGATGGAAAACTCAGCCGCATGGGCGGCGAGCAAGTACTCGTCAACCAGGCGCCGGTCATCTTCATCATCTTCCACCAGCAGGATGTGCGTATCACCGGTCTGTTTGCGCAACCCCGGGGGCGTCGCGAGGCCGGTCCAGGCGCCTTCCGCGTTGAAACATGCCCGCGAATCGGCGGGTCTAAGCAGTTGCGTATCCACTGGCACTAACCACCTCCGCTGTGACCACGCGGTTCCGGCCCTCGTGCTTCGCTCGGTAGAGTGCGACATCGGCGGCTTTGAGCAGTTCCTGCGGGGAAAACCCGTGTTCCGGAGCCGCGGCAACGCCGATCGAAACCGTGGGCGAGGGCTTGCACCCAAAGTTGACGTGCGACAGAGCCTCTCTCATCTCGCTGCGCAATCGTTCCGCGTGCGCCACGGCAATCGCAAGCGGGACCTCGGGGAGAACCAGCACAAACTCGTCCCCGCCATACCGGCTGGCGATGTCCTCCTTCCGGGACCGCTGCAAGAAGAATTCACCCACCCGCTTCAGCACAGTATCGCCGCACCCGTGTCCGTAGCGGTCATTAAGGCTTTTGAACTCGTCCACATCCAGCATCAGCACCGCCAGAGCATGCTGGTGCCGGTTTGCCGCGGATGCCAATTTCCCGAGGAACTCCTCGACGTAGCGGCGGTTGAAGAGTCCGGTCAGGGAATCACGGATGGCCTGTTCGCGAAGAGCGTCTCGCAATTTCAGATTGGCCAGCGCGATGGCAACGTGCTCGCTCAACAATTCTGCGAACCGGCGTTCGGATTTGGCGGCAAAGGGCCTTTCGAGTTGTGTTGCTGCGCCGGCGGGCGAGTCGCCTTCCATAATCAGCAGGCCCAGCAACTCGCCGTGGACGATCAGAGGCGCGCAGACGTGCGCCGGCAAGGCGGCCCCGTTCAGGTGAGGGCAAGGGATGGTCACGCCCGGGCGATCGGAGCAATAGGTCTTTCCTTGCCGCACGCCCCAGCATTCGTCGACGTCAAATTCGGATTTGCCCGCCGCGCGTTGGCCCCATTGCGCCACCGCTTTCAGGCGTTTTCCTTCCGGTTCCAACATGCAAAGCGCGCCCGAACGCCCGGAGAAAAATGCGGAGAGGTGCCGCTCGATCGCCGGGTACGCCTCCTCGATTCGGGCGCACCTCTGCAGGGCGTTGCCGAGTTCGCTCAGGAGATAGCTCTCCCGCCGGCGAGTTTCGAGCTCGCGGATCCACAGTTCCAGGTCGTGGTTCGTCCTCCGCAGCGCTTCGCGGCGTTCCTGGTCCGTTTCTTGTTCCTCGTGTGTTTCGATCGCGCGGCGAACCGCGGCGAAAACGACCGCTTCCGAGAGGCTGGCTTTGGGAAGGTAATCGGAAGCGCCATGTTTCATCAGGTTGACGGCGATCTCTTCGCTGCCTTGTCCCGTCAGAACGATGACGGGAGCATCGATGCCCCTGGCACGCACTTCCTGGATCAGGTCTAAGCCATTGTTTGCGCCGAGACAGTAATCGAGCAGAATCAGGTCATAGCGCGCCTGGGCGGTTTGGCTCAGACACTCCTCGAAGGAGGCAGCGCGGTCCAGGCGCAGGACAATGCCTTTCAGGGCTTCCTGCAGCAGGCCTTCCGCGATGAGGAGGTCTTCCTCGTCATCGTCCACGATCAAGATGCTCAGGCCAGCTTTGTTCATGGCGAACCGCTCAGTAATAGGCGTGCAGCACGTACTGCTGCAGCATCCGCTGGGTATTGAAAAACGAGCCGTTGATGGCGATGGCGTGGCGCATGATGGTGATGAAGCGCTCGCGATCGTTGTAAAACATGGGCAGGATCACCTGCTCGAGCTTTTGGTACAGCGAAGAAGCGTCGCGCTGGCGCTCGGCCAGGCTGCCCACCCCGGGCGCTTTCTCCCCGATGGACCACCCGGTCACGCCTTCGATGTGCCCTTCGATCCACCAGCCGTCCAGGACGCTCAGGCTGGGGATTCCGTTGAGGGCCGCTTTCATTCCGCTCGTTCCGGAAGCCTCCAGCGGCGGCTGCGGTGTGTTGAGCCAGAGATCGACGCCGGAGGTGAGCAGCTTGGCGACGTTCAGGTCGTAGTTCGGAATAAAGACGATCGGGAGATCGTCGCCCAGCAGCTCCCGGATCTTGAAGATCTGCTGGATGATCAGTTTTCCCTCGTGCTCGCGCGGGTGCGCTTTACCCGCGCACAGCACCTGAATCTTCCCGCATTCGCGCACGATCCCGCGCAGCCGCTCGAGGTCGATGAAGAGGAGGTCGGGGCGCTTGTAGGGCGTGATGCGGCGCGCGAAGCCGATGGTGAACGCCGCCGGATCAAGGTCCGCCTGACAATCGGAGCGCACGTGCTCGAGCAACTCGCGCTTGGCGCTCATGTGCGCCTCCCACAACTCGCTTGAGGGAATGCTCTCGGCGTAGCGCAGGCTGAAATTGTCGTGCCGCCAATCCGCCAGGTACTTGTCGTACAGAGACTGCACGGACGGACACGTCCAGGTCTGCACGTGCACGCCGTTGGTGATCGCGTCGATGTGGTATCCGGCAAACATCAGCCGCGAAACTTCGCCGTGTTTCTTGGCCACACCGTTCACGTAGCGGCTCATGTTCAGGCCGAGATACGTCATGTTCAGCACGGACACGGGTTGCGCCGCGGCGGCGGCTGAACCGTATTGCGGCGGGCCGATCACGCGCGGCGCGATTCCCGGGCTGAACAGGTCGAAAAAGCCGTTCTTGCAGCCCAGCGCGCGGCCAACCGCATCGAGCGGGAACTGGTCGTGGCCGGAAGGAACGGGAGTATGAGTCGTGAAAATGCATTTCTGCCGCACGGCGGCAATGTCGCTGACGTTGATTTGCGCGCGTCCCGCCTTCCGCGCTTCCTCTTCCAGAAGCGCCGGAACGAGGAAGCTCGCGTGCCCTTCGTTCATGTGGAAACGCTCGACCTGATTGTGTCCCAGCGCGCGCAGCATCTCGACGCCGCCCACGCCCAGCACGATTTCCTGGCACAGGCGCAGATACCAGTCTCCGCCGTACAGCGCGGCGGTGATTCCGCGGTCCCACTCGGTGTTTTCCGGCACATCCGTGTCCAGCAAATACACGGGAACAACGTAGTTGCTGCATCCGTGGACCACGTGCCGCCAGGCGCGAATGACCACCGGGCGGCCTTCGATCTGGATGGTGGTCCGCTGCGCCATCTCGTGCAGATGAGCGCTCACGTCCCAACTCACCGGCTCTTCTCTTTGCCAGCCGCTGGCGTCGATGCGCTGGATGAAGTAGCCGGCGCGGTAGAGCAGGGAAACGGCCACCATCGGAACGTGCAGGTCGGCCGCCGCGCGAATCGTATCTCCGGCCAGAATGCCCAAGCCTCCGCTGTACGTGGGAATGTCCGGATCCAGCGCGATTTCCATCGAGAGGTACGCGATCTTCCGAGGGCCCTGCAGCGCTGCCAGGACCGCTGGGCCCAGGCGCGAGAGATGGTCTTTCACCACGTAATCGGAAGCGCCCAGCTTCATGGTTTCGACCGCGATTTCCTCATCTCCACGCCCGGTCAGAAACACGACGGGTGTTTCGATCCCCTTTGCGCGCACATCGCGCATCAAGTCGAGCCCGTTCTTGTCTCCCAGCCGGTAATCGAGCAAGAGAAGGTCGTAATGATTCTTCTCGACCTGCTCGAGCGCCTGGGCAAACGAACTTGCCGCATTCAGCTCCAGCACGGAGCCGTCCAGGCTCTCGCGCAGGACGTTGCCGGCGAGGAGAACGTCCTCCTCATCGTCGTCCACAATCAGGATGTTCACGTCGGCTTTACTCATGATCGGACCGTACAGCCACACTCCCGCAGGATGCTGCGCGCGCCGGGAGTGCCGCTGGAATATCCACGATCTGGAACCAGTATTGGCCGAAAATGCGCACCGCATCGACCAGCCCGGTGAAAGTGACGGGCTTCTTGATAAACGAATTGACGCCAAGCTCGTACGAGCGCAGAACGTCCTCCTCCGCTTTCGAGGTGGTAAGCACGACGATCGGAATCGCCCTGAGTCTGGCGTCGGCCTTGATGTCCCGCAGGCACTCCCGCCCGTCTTTCCTGGGCATATTCAAATCGAGCAGGATGAGTCCCGGAGGAGGAGCTTGGTCCGGATCGCCATAGACGTTGCGGCGATACAGGTAATCCATCAGCTCTTCGCCATCGGCGACGCGGCGCAGATCGTTCAACAAACGGCATTCCTGGAACGCATCGCGCGTCAGGCGGTAATCATCTTCATCATCTTCCGCCAGTAAGATCACCACGGATTTTCCCTTCGCTTTCATGATGCGCTCGCCTCTCTCGTCTTTGGCATTGCGGGAAGGGTCAGCACAAAGTCGCTGCCCCTTCCCGGTTGGCTGTGCGCTGTGATTTCGCCGGCATGGCGCGCCACGATCTTGTTGCAGATGGCCAGACCCATGCCGCTCCCTTCGAACACATTCTTTCCATGCAGTCGCTGGAACGGCCGGAAAATGCGATCGGTGTACTTCTCGTCGAAGCCGATACCGTTGTCGGCCACATGAATTTCCCAGGCTTCGTCCCGATACTCGGCATGAACGCGGATGACGGG
>JBJKQB010000054.1:0-9525 GCA_046705825.1 Candidatus Acidiferrales bacterium | reverse complement strand
TGGTCAAGCCGGCGCTGGGCCGCTTCGGCGGCGGCCTCGGAGGAATAGGGGCCGACCTGCACGCGATAAAAGGCGTCGGTTGTCGGCGTCACAACAAAAGAAGGAAAGCGTTTCTGCTGCAGGGCGTCGGCGAGGGCGAGGGCATCGCCTTGATGGCTGAGCGCGGCTATCTGAAGCACGATCGCGTTCTTCAGCATGCGCGGTGGGCGGACATGCGCGGGGAGCTTGGCCAAGTCGCGACGTTCCCTCGCGCGCATCGCGCTGGGCGAAACGGGCGCAGGGTGGCTGGACGCGGGTTTCGCGACGGGTTCGAGGCGATCGTTGTTTTTCTTGGAGTAAAAGTCCCATTCGCTGGGATTCGGAGCGGGAGTTTTAGCCGCCTCAGCCGTTTTCGCGGAGGATTTGGGCGTGAGGCGCGGAGCGAGAGGCGTGGAATCGGCGGCGTGGACGGAGGAATCGTACTGGGTGCGGCCCATGACATAGCCGAGCGTGAAAAAAACGCCGCAAAGGAGCACGACGCCGAGAAAAAGTCCCACCAAATGACGGCTTTCGAGTACTCGGTCGCCTCCACGCTTTCCGCTTGCCATGCGCTCCTACTTCTTCGCTTCGTTCGCCTTCATCCACTGCGAGATGATATCGATGGGCAGCGGAAAAAGGATGGTCGTATTTTTTTCGAGGCCGATTTCGGTCAAAGTCTGCAAATAGCGCAACTGAATCGAGATGGGTTCTTTTTCCAGGGTCGAAGCCGCTTCGGCCAGCTTGGCCGAGGCTTGATACTCGCCCTCGGCGTGAATGACTTTGGCGCGGCGCTCGCGTTCGGCTTCCGCCTGGCGGGCGATGGCGCGCTGCATATTCTCCGGAATATCGACCTGCTTGACCTCGACCTTCGTTACCTTGATACCCCAGGGCTCGGTGTCCTGGTCAAGGATAACCTGCAATTTCGCGTTTACCTTTTCGCGCTCGGCGAGGATTTCATCGAGCTGAAACTGGCCGAGCACGCTGCGCAGGTTGGTCTGCGCGAGCTGCGAAGTGGCGTAGAGATAATTCTGCACCTGCGAGATGGCCAGATTCGCGTCGACCACGCGAAAATAGCAGACCGCGTTCACGCGAACCGAAATATTGTCGCACGTGATGACGTCTTGCGGGGGAATTTCCAGCGTTTCGATGCGCAGAGAGACTCGAATCATCTTGTCGATGGGTGAAAAGATCAACTGCAGGCCGGCGCCCTTCGGTTCAGGAATCATGCGTCCGAGGCGCAGGACCACTCCGCGTTCCCACTCCTTGATGATGTAGATGCAGTTGAACAGCCAGATCAGGATGATGAGAACGGCGATGCCAATCGCGACTCCAATCACGTCCATTTGCCGCTCCTCCTTGGCGTAGAGCGCTTACCGGCCCAGCTCACTGTACCGGCTCGACATGCAACAGCAAGCCTTCGACTTTCCTGACGCGGACGCGCGCGCCCTTGGGAATGGTTGCGCCATCGGGCGCCGCGGCCCGCCAAAGCTCTCCGTGCACAAACACCATACCAGCCGCGCCGCCCGGGCCAAGAGCCTGGGTGACCTGGCCCAGTTCGCCAACCAACTCTTCCTTGCCCGTGGCGGTTTTCCAAGTGCGCGAACGCAGGACCAAGCGGGCCAGGAAAATAACGATCAGAGCGAAGGGGATAGCAACCGCGATGGCGATCCAGCCGTTCACGCCGCCTCCCGTAATCGGAGAGCGCACCAGCATCAAAGCGCCGAGAATCATAGCGATCACTCCGCCGATCCCGAGAATGCCGTGCGTCGGGTACTTGGCCTCGAGGACAAACAGGGCAATCGCCAGCACGATCAGGACGAGGCCGGTGATGTTGATGGGCAACATGTGCATGGCGAAGAGGGCCAGCACAATGGCGATGCCTCCGATCACGCCGGGCGCAAACATTCCGGGATGGGTGAATTCGGTATACAGACCGAGCACACCGATAATCAGGAGAACAAAGAAAATGTCGGGCTGAACGATGCGTGACAACAGCTTCTCGCGCGTGGACATCTGCGTTTGCACGATGACGGCATCGGAAAGGGAAAGCTGCTGGGTCGAGCCGTCCAGGCGAGTGATGGTGCGGCCGTTGAGCTTGGCCAAGAGGTCCTCGGGAGAGGATGCGATCAGGTCGATTAACTTGCCGTCGAGCGCCTCTTTTTCGGTGAAGGCCTTGGCCTGGGTAACGGCCGTGGCGGCGAGTTCGGCGTTGCGGCCGCGGCGGGAAACGTAGGAGCGCAAATAGGCGGTCGCTTCATTCATCACCTTGCGCTCCATGGTCGGATCAATCTTCACCGGCTCGCCGAAAAACTCGAAGACGGGCGAGGCCGCCCCGGTGTCGGTGCCGGGGCACATGGCATCCACGTCGGCGGAAAGCAAGATGAAGAAGCCAGCGGAGGCGGCGCGGGAGCCGTTCGGGTAGACGTAGGTCACCACGGGGACCTTGGAGTCGAGGATGGCGCCGATGATCTTGCGCATGGAGGTGTCCAGACCACCCGGCGTGTTGATGGTGATGAGGATCAAGCTGGCGCGATCGCGATTCGCTTTGGCGATTCCGCCGGTGATGTACTCAGCCAGCACGGGCTCGATCTCGGAATCGATGCGCAGCTCGACGACCGTGGCAGAGGAGGGGGAAGGCGGAACATCGGAAGCGCGCGAGCGTTGAGCGGCAAAGAGAGCAGCCCCGGCACAGACACACGCGAGCAGGCCCACAAGCCACGGGGCTGCAAAGCTTGCGCCGGGCCGCCGGAAGCGGCAGCCAGAGCCCGAATCCAGAACTAGCATTTCGGTGGGTATTATATATGAGATCAGCGAGAAGCGCTGAAATGAGCAAGCGGAGAGCGAGGGAGCAGCCCGCGCGTCAGTTGGGCGAGGTCTTGTGCTGGTCGGCGGCGTAGGACGGGACCACCGTGAGGACCGTCTGCACGCGCGGATCCTTGATGACCTTGGCGAAGGCCGGATCCTTTTCGGCCATGACGAAATCCTTGTAGCCGTCGTCGCGAGCGAGTTTCAAGAAGTGCGCGGCTTGCTCGGCGTTGCCCGCCAGGGCAAAACACTTCGCCACGTAATAATAAAACAGGCCCGGATCGGTGGTGCTGCGCTGCTGCACGATGGCGCCGCCCTGGCTCTTCGTCTCAAAAACAGTGGGATCCAGGAGAAGAGCCTGGCGGAAGGAAAGGATGGCGTCAGGATAGTTCTTGTCTTCGAAATAGGCGTAGCCCAGATTGCTGTAGATGGTGGCCATGTCCGTGCGGACCTTCAGCGCCTTGTTGTAAAACTTAATGGACTTACCATAGTGCTTTTTTTCGTATTCGACGGTGCCGATGTTGTTGAGCGGGCTGGCGAAGGTTTTGTCCGCCTTGGCGGCTTTTTTGTAATATTTTTCGGCGTCGCGCAGATTCAGGGTCTCCTGATAGGCGACACCGACTTTGTTGAGCAATTGGGCGTTGCGCGGATCCTCTTTCAGCAGATCTTTGTACGCGCGGATGGCCTCGGTGAATTCCTTGCGGACCATGAGCAGATCGGCGCGCATTTCCGCCTTCTGGCGCGGGGTGAGAATCGGCGCCGGGGCTGTAGTTGCAGCGGGAGTTGTGCTGGCGGGAACAGCGGGTTGCTGCTGTCGCTGCGGTTGTTGCTGCTGTGCCCACGCAGCTGGAATCAAGAGAACAGCCAGCGAGAGTGTGGATAGGAGCCCAAACTTCATGAGCGTGCTCCTCCTCCGGGCTCGCCCCCCGGATTCGAATATGCACAGAAAGCCTACGGCTGATCCTTGGGTTTGTCCGGAGGCTTCTTGCTACCCCCAAAGATACCAAAAATCTTGTCGAACAACCCTTTTTTCTTCTCGGGCTGGGGCTGCGCTTTGGGCTGCTGCGCGGGGGCATTTACTGCGGCACTCTGGCCGGAGGGAGGAGATGAAGTGATTGGTCCGCTTGCTCGCGCGGCAGGATTGGAAGGCGCCGGGGGTTGCTCATTGCCACCCTTGCCAAAGAGCCGTGAAAGCCATGAGCCGCCTCCAGATTGGGCGGCCTGTACGCCTCCATGCTCCTGACAATACTGAGTAGGCTGGCTGCCAGCGATGAAGTACTCGTCGGCGGTCTTGGGGCACAAGGGAGTAGCAAGCTGGCCGGTTGTGGGATCAATGACCGCTTGCACGATGCCGGGCGGCGGGGCAAAAGGCTGAGGATTGCGATAGCGCGGCAGGAGGAGCGCGCGTTTCATGAACTCGCCCCAAATGGGGGCAGCGGACTGAGCGCCTGCCAGGTTCAGGTCACGGTTATTGTCAAATCCGACCCAGACGACGCAGAGCAGTTTCGAGGTGTAGCCGGCGAACCAGCCGTCATGCGAAGTGCCGGTCTTTCCCGCGGCGGGCGCGTTGAACCCCATGGCGCGCACGGTGTAGCCGGTGCCGTGATTGAGCACGTCCTCGAGCACGCTGGTGGTGAGAAAGGCCACACGCGGGTCGAGCACCTGACGAGTTTGCGGATTGTTCTGTTCCTCGATTCTTCCGTCGGTGGTAACCACGCTGCGAATGAAGAGGGGCTCGGCGCGCGTGCCATCGGTGGCAAAGGCGGTGTAAGCGGCAGAGACGTCGATGGGAGTCATCTCATAAGTGCCCAGTGCCATGGCGGGCGTGGCGAGGATGGGGTTCGTGATTCCCATCTGGCGCGCGAGGTTGACGACTTGCTGATAGCCCACCAACTGGGCCACCTTGATGGTGGCAACATTGAGCGAGTGCACCAGGGCATCGTGAACGGTGACCGTGCCGAAGAATTCCTCGTCGTAATTGTCGGGCGTGTATTCCTGACCGTCGAAATCAAAGGTAGTGGGTACGTCATCGACGGTGGTGGCCGGAGTGATGACGGGCTCGGTGTTGTTCGCGTTGTTCGGATTGTTCGGGTCGTTCGAGCTGGTTGCGCTGGTCGCGTAATTCGTGTTATTCGCGCTGGCCGCGCCGGTGGCGTTGTTCGCGTTGGTCAGAGCGGTATCGAAAGCGGTGGCGTAGACAAAGGGCTTGAAAACCGATCCGGGCTGGCGATGCGCCAGCGCACGGTTCAGCTGGCTCTGGGCATAGTCACGGCCTCCGACCAGGGCGCGGATTTCGCCGGTGTCCGGATCCATGGCAATCAGAGCGCACTGCACGGGCGCTACATCTTCGCCCTTCTTCTTCCAGATGGCGTAGCGGTGCGCGAGGAGTTTGTCGACACTGGCCATGCCGATGGCCACGGCTTGGGTGGCCGCTTCCTGCAGCTGCGGGTCGAGAGTGGTGTAAATGCGGAAGCTCTGGCTCTCGAGATCGCTCTGAGAGAGGCGCGAAAGGAGATGATCCTTGACCATATCGACGAAGTAGGGAGCCATGCCGCTGGCGATACCGCCGCTGACGAACTTCAGCGGGACTTGTTTCGCCGCCTCGGCCTGATCCCGGCTGACAAAACCGTCGTCGACCATTTCCCCCAAAACGCGATCGCGCGTCTCGATGGCGCGGTTCGGATGACGCTCGGCGGCCGCATAGCGGTTGGGAGCGCGGATAATTCCGGCCAGAAAGGCGCATTCGCCGAGATTCAGGTCGCGGACATCCTTGCCGAAATAGGCGTTGGCCGCCTCGCCGAAACCTCGAATGGCGAAGCTGCCGCGGTTTCCGAGGTAGACGTCGTCGGCATAGAGCTCAAAAATCTGCTGCTTCGAAAAGCGCTGATCGATTTCGATGGCCATCAGCACTTCCTTGAGCTTGCGGCTCCAGACGCGGCGAGTGGAAAAGAAAAAGGTGCGCGCGACTTGCATATCGATGGTGCTGGCGCCCTGCGCCTTGCGCCCGGCGCTGAGGTCGTAGAACGCGGCGCCGAAGACGCGCACGAGATCGAGCGCGCCATGCTGGTAGAAGCGCTTGTCTTCGGCGGCCAGCACGGCATTCACGAGATTTTTGGGGAGATCGCTGAAGGCCACGATGCGGCGCTTTTCGCGCTTGGCGCCGAAGAGGTTGGTGATCAGCTGCGGCTCGACTTGGGCGGTTTCGCGCTGTGTGCCGCTGGAAATATCCGCAATTCGCGCAATGTGGGACCCCGAAAAATCCACGCGGATGGAGTTAGCCCCCTTGAAGTAGGAATCTTTGGAGGGCTTGATTTCAAGCGAGTCGCCGGATTCATCGACTTCGCCCGGCGATCCCGGAAGGCTGCTCCTTTGATAGCCAGCGTCGAGCAAATACTGATCGAGATCCTGTTCGCTGATCTTTTCGCCGGCGTAGATGATGCCGGGAGCGGAGTACACGCCGGAGGTATTCTGGAAGATCTGGCCGGTGAGGCGTTCCCTCACCATGCGGCCAAACTGGACGTAGTAGTAGGTGAGGACAGAGACGCCGGTGAGAAGCGCGGCCAGCACCACGCACATGAGCGCGATGCCGACCCGGGATGTCCAAAAGCCACGAGCAATTCGAATGCGGATGCGCAAGCCTAAATATCTCCGCTAAAGAAGGAGCAAACTCGCTGCCAAAGGCCGCCCGCCTCTTCCCGCCCGCAAATCATTCACGGGAGCGTTGCACCGAACGAGATCAAGCGGATCGAGCCGTAAGAACAGACTTCAACGAGCATCTGCTGCTGAGCCGAATCAAAGGCTGGACTGGAGGGCAGGCTCAGCCCTACTCCATAAGAATCGTATTCTAAATGGTATGGTTGTCCGCGTGGGGATGAAATTGCAAGGTGAATTGATAAACCTTCAAGTTCACCGGGACGGAGTAGTCCACAGAAATCTCGACGTCCGATTGAGTCTCGGTCACCTTGATGTCATCCTTGGTGGCCAGCGGGATGGACAGGTCCTGGGCCTTGCGCCAGAGATCGTTGCGAATGTCGTCCGCGTTCTTCACCGGGTAGGACAGGGCGAAGCGCGCCTCGCTCTGCATGGAATCCTGAAACTGGTAGTTGTTGACGTACACCGGAACGATTTCAACCGCGGCGAAGATCAGGAAACCGACGATCAGCAGCGTGAGCACGAGGTTCAGACGCGAACCCCCATGTTCGCTGCCCTGGTGACTGCGGGCCCTCACTCGCTTCCTCCCTGCTCCCTCACAATGTGTGCCGTAGCTTGAACCGTAGCACGTGTAGATAATGGGCGAAAGCTTCCATACGGCAGGCTGTTCGCCATGAGTAAACGCCCTGGATGAGCTGAAGTGCTCTGCAGATGAGATCAGTAGGCGCGGGCGAAGATGGCGCGTTCTCCGGCGTCGTTGCCGCAGTAGACGCACCTGCCGGACGCCGCCTCGCGCACCGAGCCGCCGAGAGTCTGATCGAGGGGGATGCAGCGCATGGTGGCCTTGGTCTCGTCCTTGATCTTCACTTCGCAGTCACCTGAGCCGCACCACCAGGAATAGGCGAACCCCTTCTCAACCGCTTTCTGGAATTCGGGATAATTCGCAGTGTCAACCGTGTTTGCGCGGCGAAAGGCGAGAGCGCGGTCGTAGAGCGCCTGTTGAATTTCGTCCATGGCGTGGGCCGCGGCCAAGGCGATTCCCTGCTGCGGCACGAATGACTTCCCTTCTTTTCCGGGCCTATCGCGGCGAGCTAGCACGACGGAACCTTTGGCCACGTCCTTCGGTCCCAACTCGATGCGCAACGGAACTCCGCGCATCTCCCAATCATTGAACTTGAAGCCCGGGCTGGTGCCTTCGCGCTCGTCGATCTTCACGCGGAGGCCGGCGTCAACAAGTTCCTTGCGCAGGCGGCGCGCCGTCTCGAGGACGGTGGCGCGCTCCTCGTCGCTCTTGTAGATGGGGACGATGACGGCCTGATGTGGCGCGAGCTTGGGCGGCAGGATCAGTCCCTGATCGTCGCCATGCACCATGATGATGGCGCCGACGAAGCGCGTGGAAAGGCCCCAGGAAGTGGTCCAGCAGTGCTGCAGGACGCCATTCTTGTCGAGGTAGCGAATCTCGAAGGCTTTGGCGAAGTTTTGGCCGAGGTTGTGGGAAGTGCCGGACTGCAGGGCTTTGCCGTCGCCCATCATGGCTTCGATCGAATAGGTCTGGTCCGCGCCGGCGAAGCGTTCGGCGGCCGACTTGCGGCCCGGAATGACCGGAATGGCGGCGTCGCGGACGGCAAAATCGGTGTAGACTTCAAGCATCTGCCGCGTCTCCGCTTCGGCTTCCTCCGCCGTGGCGTGGGCTGTGTGCCCCTCCTGCCAGAAGAACTCGAGGGTGCGCAGGAAGAGCTTGGTGCGCAGTTCCCAGCGCACCACGCTGTTCCACTGATTGATCAGCACCGGGAGGTCGCGATACGACTGAATCCATTTGGCGTACGCGTGGCCAATGATGGTCTCCGAGGTGGGGCGAATGACCAGCGGCTCTTCCAGCTTTTCACCGCCGCCGTGCGTCACCACCGCGAGTTCGGGCGAAAATCCCGCGACGTGGGATTTTTCCTTTTCGATGAAGCTGCGCGGAATCAACAGCGGGAAGGCCGCGTTCACGTGCCCGGTTTCCTTGAAGCGGCGATCGAGCCCAGCGGTGATGTTCTCCCACAGCGCCCAACCGTACGGGCGCACGATCATGCAGCCGCGCACGGGCGCGTAGTCGGCGAGTTCGGCCCGCAGGACGACCTGGTTGTACCACTCAGAAAAATCCTCACTGCGGGTGGGCAGCTTCAGATCAGGCATTGCACTCCTTGATGAACGGTAAAGGTTAGGGAACTCCGCTAACGAAGTCAATCGCGTTAAATCGCGTTAAAACGCGCGGACGTTCACAATCTGAGTTCGAAATATGCGGACGCGAATCCGCATCCCTCGTCATGCGCGGTGGTTTGCCTGCAATGCGCCACGGTTCCGGGAAAAATGCAGGAGTACGAATCTGAGGGCGGGCGCGCGACCGTCATCGGTTCTGATGTGCTCTTCCAGGTTGAGCCTGCGGAATTACATGCGGGCGCGAGGCCGTTGCGGAACCGATAACTCCCGGGCAGGCGGCGAGTTCGCAACGCTTGACCAGCAGCGCGATTGTCAGCCCGATACAAAACAGCAGGGCCAGGACGCCGCTGACGCGGGAGGCCAGGGTCATCGCCACTTTCGGATGCGGAATCCCGGTGACCGGCAGAACCGCGAAATTCATGAGAATGTAGACGAGCCCGCCGTAGAGGATTCCGCTAATAGCCGCGCGCCGCACGAGAAAGCGCAAGCGGCGGCTCGTCAGATAGAAAATTGCCGTCCACCACGTGGCGATGAAGTAGTGTATGGCCACGCCGAGCGCGATCGAGGCCATACCCCAGGCGAGCGCCGATTTGACTCCTAGCAGCCCGCTGGCAATGAACTGGAAAACCATTTTCGGCGTGATGCCGCGAAAGGCGTTGAAGATCAAATTTTCAGTGATATCCAGCGTGCCCGCAATCAGTCCGATGCGCAGGACGATCCATGCCGCCGCGGCAAAGCTGGGTGCCGCATTGGGCCGTGCCAAGCGGGCCGCGGCAGGCGCGTATCCCTCGGTAGCCATCATCGCCTCCTGAAGTATTTGGCGGCGCGGCTCGCCCTCGCGTTCGCCCC
>JBJKQB010000053.1:0-18571 GCA_046705825.1 Candidatus Acidiferrales bacterium | reverse complement strand
CGGACAGCCGGCTCCAATTCGCCGCTTCTCGTTCCAGCTGGCCGCGGCCTTCCCGGGTCAGCGAATAGAATTTCGCTTCGCGTCCCGTTTCCGTGTCCTTCCATTTGGCTTTGATCCAGCCCTTTTGTTCCAGGCGGTGCAGGGCGGGATAGAGCGACCCTTGCTGCACCTGCAGAACGTCGCGCGAGATTTGCTGGATGCGCTTGGCGATGGCCCAGCCGTGTTTGGGCTCCAGCGAAAGTGTTTTCAGGATCAGAAGGTCCAGGGTGCCCTGCACCAGATCATTCGGCTTGCCCATACCATGATTATCTACAATAGGCGATCGTAGATCGTCAAGGTATCTTTGCGCGGCTCGCCGGACCGGGCGAAGCAGGATGGATGACGCCGCGAACATGCGCGGGAAAAACAATATGGATCGATTCTGCCGCCGGCGTATCTTCGTTGGCGGAGGGATCCGACAACCGAATGAAAATCATCGTTCTTCGCTGCAAACTTGCCTTCATTTTGCCCGTTCTGGCGTTGTGCGCGGGTCCGCTGGCCGCTACTCAGCAGGACATTCCTCACGTGAGCGCGGATGTCGGCACCTGCCGCGCGGCGTTCACCGTGCGCGACGGATCGAAGAAGCCCATCTACAACGCCAAAATCGACGTGACCATCCACTACGGCTTCATGAACCTGCGCAAGACTCAATTGGAGATCGCCACAAATGCCGACGGCAAAGCGCTTGTGGACGGCCTGCCCAATTTCCCCAAAAAGCCGCTGGAATTCGTGGTGAAGAGCGGAACCGTCTCGAAGGTAGTTACCGACGATCCTTCGAGCACCTGTTTAGGCAATTTCGATGTGGTGTTGAAGGTCCGCTAAACGAGAACTCGGCCGCGCGCGATTGCGGCGCTGGCGCCGGTCAGCGGAGGGCTGCGGCGGCCAAATTGTCGCGTTGAGCCGCGTGCGGATCGCTTTTCAGTCGGTAGAGGACTTCGCCCGCTCGCGGCACCAGCAGGATCCCCTCACTTTCCCGGTTGCGCCACTCTTCGATGCGGATCGTGGCGGGATCGAGATAGCCCAGATTGATCGAGCGGCAAACGCGTTCGGGAATGCCGGTCGCAAGCGTCACGTGGACTCGCGGGCTTTCGATGCCGCTGGCCGCGTCGTACTTCCCCAGTCCCTTCACGTGCGAGGAGTGCGCCAGCACACCGCCGGGATAATTCTTGAAGCGGTCCCATTGCTTCACAAAATAATCGCGGCAGTGATAGCCGATCTGCCGCAGCAGGGCGCCGTGCGTGTAGCTGATTTCAGTGATGTGCGGGCCGTAGAGAATCACTTCGCCGCCGTCGGCGACGGCCGGCTCGATCTTGTACATGCCTTTGCCCGCGGTCCACAAGTCGCGATACATCTCCGGGATGACGGAAAGCACGCGCCGGAATGGTTGTTCCACGTAGACGATGTGCTTGCGCGCCGAAAGCCGCGAGGCCGCTTCCCACGCATCGCGCGCCTCGCCGTAATAGAGGCCCGCGATGCCGTCGTGCGCGACCACCAGCGCGAAGCACGCCGCCGGGCGGGGAATCATCGACGCGGCGCGGTCGATCACCGCGCGTACGGGCGTGTAGCCGCTGCCAATCACTTCGAAATTCGTGATCAGCGCGCCCAGCCAGTGCGTGAAATCGATAATTTCAGGGCTGGCGATCCCGGGAAAGAAATATTTGTTGCCGCCCGAAAACCCGACGACCTCGTGCGGGAACACCGGCCCGCAAATGAAGATCTGGTCGTAGTCGAGGATCATCTTGTTCAAGCCGACGGGCACGTCCTGGGCCATGCGGCCGCGTGTCAACTGGCTGATTTCGCTTGCCGGAATCGTGCCGAGCGGGACGAACGTCTCGGGCTTCTCCCAATGATGATTGACGACGCGCGTTTCTCCGGCCATTTCGTTCGTGACCGGCTGGCCGACCAGCTTGGTGAGCTGCGCATCACTCATCAGCGGATGCGTGCCCAGCGCGACCAGATAATCGAGAGCCTTCACGCGCGGGCGCAACAGTTCCTGAAACAGGGCGAACATCATGGGCATGGGCATGGTGCGCGTACCGTCGGGAATGAGGATGAGCACGCGCTTGCCGTCGACCCCCGCCGCTTCCGCCGCTTCCGCGACGATCGCGCGCACCTCTTCCGCCGTCAGGTAGCGCTCCGCCGATCCCTTGCCGATGGCCATTCCTTGCCTCGCCCGCGCCTCTACTATACGCGGGCCGGGGGCGGGGCGGCCAATTCTCGGTATGGCAGGGCGACCGAGCATTCGTACCGGCCGGCAACGAATTATTCCTGGCGCAGAGCGACAACCGGATCAACTTTCATGGCACGGCGCGCGGGAACGTAGCAGGCAAGAAGAGCTGCAGCCATGAGAACGACTCCGACGGTGACGAATGTTGCGGGATCGGTGGGTGCAATGCCGTACAGAAGTGACGACAGCAAGCGGGTCAGCGCGAGGGCGCCGGCGATGCCAATCAAAATGCCGGGAATGGTAACCGCCATGCCGTGCCGGACGACCATCTTGAGTACCTGCGCCGGCCGGGCTCCGAGGGCCATGCGGATCCCGATTTCATTTGTGCGCTGCCGCACGGAAAAGGCCATCAGCGCGTACAGCCCAATCGCAGCCAGAAACAGCGCGCACGCGGCGAAAATTCCGAAGAGAGAGGTCTGGAAGCGGCGCAGGGCGCTCGCATCGGAAACGCGCTGGTCCATCGTGTGGATATCGCCAACCGCGATGGTTGGATCGATCGCGCGAACCGCGCTGCGAATTGCCGGGACGATTCGCGCGTCCGGCGAGGAAGTGCGAACCGCAAGGTAAGCGCCGTGCGCGGCCTGGCCGTTCTGCCAGAACGGCCGATACACCTGGGGGGGCGGTTCCGCTTCGAGGCTCGAGTAGCGAGTGCTTCCCACAACGCCCACCACGGTGGACCATGTTCCGCCACCGATGGGGCATACGCACATGTGCGCTCCGACGGCCGAGCGGCCGCCCAGGTAGGCTTTCGCGAACGCTTCGTTGACGATGACCACGCCGCGAGTTCCCGGGGCGCCGTCCTGCGAGGTAAAGAATCGGCCCGCGAGCAGCGGAATGCCCATCGCTTCAAAATAATTCTCCGTTGCCAGCCGGGAATCGATGAGCTGCCACGGTTTATTCAAGTATCCCTCGACCCGGAATATTTGCATTTGTTCTTCGTGGCTGAGGGGCAATGCACTGACCGCGCCGGCCACGGCGACACCTGGAAGCGCGCCGACCTTGTCCAGAACGCTGCGAAAGAATTCCTGGCGCTGGGCGGAACGGCCATAGCGATTGTCGAGCGCGATGTGCATGGTGAGCGTCGAGTCGGAAAAGCCGGTCGAGGCGTTTTGCAGGTTCACGTAGCTGCGGATCAGCAGCCCGGAACCCGTCAAAAGGACAACCGCGAGCGCCACCTCTCCGACGATCAGCCCGTAGCGCCAGCGCGTGGAAGCGGCGGTGATGCCTCTCGCGCCGGCTTGCTTCAGGAATTCGCTGAGATTCGTGCGCGAAACGCTGAGCGCGGGAATCGTCCCGAAGGTCACGCCTGTGAGAACCGAAACCGCGAGAGCGAACAGCAGAACGCGCAGGTCGATCGAAGTCTCATTCAAACGCGGAATGTTGCCGGGGTTGAGCCGCAGAAGAAGACGGATCGCCGCATAGGCGATGAAAATGCCGAACGCGCCGCCCGCGCAGGCAAGCAAAAGCGCTTCGGTGAGGACCTGGCGAATCAAGCGCCCGCGGCCCGCTCCAAGCGCGGCGCGCACTCCCATTTCGTGCGTGCGTCCGGCTGCGCGGGCCAGAAGGAGATTCGCCGCGTTCGCACAGGCAATCAGCAAGACCAAACAGACGGCGCCGAAGAGAAGCCACACGAAAAGGCGCACGCCGCCGACCACCGTTTCCGTGAACGGGTTCACCACACCATAGGCGCCCTTGAAGAGGCTGTTCGCGGAGTGCAGAGCAATCAGCCGGGACATGATCGTGTTGAGCTCCGCCCGCGCTTGCGCGAGGGTGACGCCCGCCCCAAGTCGCGCGATCGCAATCAGATTGCCGCCCGAATCTTCGCGGTCCGCTTTTTGCTGGGCGGTGAGGGCCATCGGCAGCCAGACCTGCGTCTCTCCGGCATTCGAACCCGGCAATTCGTTTCCGCTGGGATAGCCGAACGAGGCGGGCATGACACCCACAATCTGATAATCCCGGCCGTTGAGCATCATGCTCTCGCCGAGAACATGCGTGCTGCCGCCGAATGCGGATTGCCACAGGGCGTAACTGATCACCGCGACTCGCCCGCGGCCCGGTTGCGTGTCCGTGCTTTCGATGCCGCGGCCAAACAGGGGATTCACTCCGAAAATGGAGAAAAAGTTCGGCTGAACGAATACGCCGCTGACGCGCTGCGCAGCTCCTTCCGCCTCGAGATTGAAGTGTTGCTGGTTGAAAAGAGTCATCGAGGAAAACGATCGCGCCTGCCGCTGAATGTCGAGGAAATCAGCGACGCTCGGGCCGGAGAGCTCCAGCGAGAACTGCGCGAGGTTCCGGTTGGGAGTCCAGATGTAGACGAGCCGGTCGGGATTCTTGTAGGGCAGGGAACGGATGAGGACGGCGTCGAGCAGGCTGAAGATGGCGGTGTTCGCGCCAATGCCCAGGGCCAGCGTGAGGACCGCAACCACCGCGAATCCCGGCGATTTGCGCAGCATGCCCAGGGCGAAGCGGATGTCCTGCCAGAAATGGTCGAGCCACAGCCGGCGGCCGGATTCGTAGAAGCGTTCCTGCGCATGCGTCACGTTGCCGAACGCACGATGCGCCGCCGCTCGCGCCTCTTCGTAGGAGAGCCCCTGCTCCCGCAGCCGCTCGATCTCCAACTGCAGATGAGCCTCAATTTCCGCGCTAAAATCCTCAGCCTTCCGCCTTGCCGGCGACATCATTCACCCCTTCGCTACGATGGTCACCCCGCCGTGCGACGCGCTTGGGTCGACACGCGACCAGAGCATAGCGCGTTTGGGTAAGATGTCAACCTAAAAAGAGGGGGCGATTCAGCGGGAGCCGCAGGTGCGCGACCCGGCGGCGGCGAATCGGAATTTCCGCCGGCGCTGCCGCGCGGGGAATTCCCGATGCAACGATCCAGCGGCTTGTGCTACTTTGGCGGTTCGATCGGGCGCGCGGCAATTCGCTGGCGGCTCCGATTGACCATTCCGCTTGTGCCTCAAGGAGCGGTCGTGCACGCAGCGAGAGCGCATCATGAAAATTGTTGATGTTCGCGCGACCACGGTGGCGGTTCCTCTCGAGGCGCCCTTGCGCCACGCCAACGGAGCGCACTGGGGCCGCTTCGTGCGCACCATCGTGGAACTCGAGGCGGACAACGGCCTGATCGGTCTCGGCGAAATGGGCGGAGGCGGCGAAAGCGCGGAGGCAGGCATCCGCGCGCTGAAATCCTACCTCGTCGGGCACGACCCGCTGCAGCTCGAGCAGCTCTACTGGAAAATCTGCAATCCTACGGCCTCGCTCTACAACAATCGCGCGCAACTGCACGCGGCCATCGAGTTTGCCTGCATCGATCTGGCCGGCAAACATCTCGGCATCCGCGCCTGCGACCTGCTGGGCGGCGCGCTGCGCGAGGAGATTCCCTTTGCCAGCTATCTTTTTTATCGCTACCGCAATTCCGAAACGGGCGCGGGCGGCGAAGAGACCGCCGACGAGATGGTCGCGCACGCCCGAAAGCTCAAGCAGGAGCACGGCTTCCGCTCGCACAAGCTGAAGGGCGGCGTGTTTCCTCCGGATCACGTCTTGCAGGTGTATCTGGCGCTGGCCGCCGCGTTTCCCGGCGATTCGTTTCGTCTCGATCCCAATGCGGCCTGGAGCGTCGAGGAATCGATCCGCATCGGGCGCGCCATCGAGGGCGTGCGCAACGATTATTACGAGGATCCCTGCTGGGGCCTGGAAGGCATGCGCCGCGTGCGCTCGTTCGTGAAAATTCCCACCGCCACGAACACCGTGGTGGTTAATTTCGAGCAGCTGGCCGCCTGCATTCGCCTCGAGGCCATCGACGTCATCCTGCTCGACACCACGTTCTGGGGCGGCCTGCGCCAGGCGTGGAAGGCCGGAGTGGTCTGCGAGAAATTTCAGCGCGGCGTCAGCGTCCATTCGAGCGGGGAACTCGGAATCCAGCTGGCCACCATGCTGCATCTGGGCGCGGCGCTGCCGAATCTGAGTTTTGCGGCGGATGCGCACTATCATCACTTGACCGGCGACATTTTGCGCGGCGGCAAGATGAAATATGTCGACGGCAAAATTGCCGTTCCGAAAGGACCGGGATTGGGTATCGAGCTGGATCGCGCGAAGCTGGAAGAGTACGCCGAACTGTTCCGCCAAACGGGCGGCTATCCCTACGATCGCGATCCCGAACGCCCGGAGTGGTTCTCGATCATTCCCGAAGCGCGTTTTGCGCAGCCGAAGAAGAGCGGGAAAAGTTCGGGGCGGAGGCCGCGGGCCAAGCGGCGCTCGTGAAGTCGCGCGGTTGTCGTCCAGAGCGAAGCGGCCCCGAGCCGGGCCGCGCTGCCCTCGAAAGATCTCTCTCGCTCAGAACCAGCAACCTCCAGGCCGCCAGCGTGAGTGAGCCACAACCGCAACTCATGGTCATCATCCTGATGGGCGTTTCCGGAGCGGGAAAAACCGCCGTGGGGCAAGCCCTTGCAGCGCGCCTTGGCTGGATCTTCGAGGACGCCGACGACTGGCATTCGGCCGCCAACGTCGAGAAGATGCACAGCGGCATCCCCTTGAACGACGAGGATCGCGAGCCCTGGCTCGAGTCGCTGAATCGCTCGATTCGCCAGTGGGTTGCCGCCGAGGCAAAAGTCGTGCTGGCTTGCTCCGCTTTGAAGGCGCGGTATCGCGAGGCGCTGCGCGCGGGAATTCAGGATCCCGCTTCCGTCCGGTTCGTTTGCCTGAGGGCAAGCTACGAGACGATCGATCGGCGGCTGCGCGAACGTCACGGGCATTACATGCCGGAATCATTGTTGCGAAGCCAGTTCGAAGCCCTGGAAGAGCCGTCGCCCGCCGAAGCGCTCGTTGTCGACGCTGCCCTCGCCATCCCCGTCGTCGTCGACGCAATCATTGCGGGACTCCATCTGCCCGCATGAGTTCGCACCATACGCGCGCTCGCCACGCAGTGCCGCCGATATCGACTCGACAGCCGGCCTCGCGCGCACGAAACTGGCGACAGCATGATAAAATCCAAACAATCAGAGAGAGCCGAGGTAGCTCAGTTGGTAGAGCAGCCGATTCGTAATCGGCAGGTCATCGGTTCAAGTCCGATCCTCGGCTCCAGAATTTCGAAAATCGGCGAAACTCGAGAATCGAAAGACCGAGACTCTGCTCTTATCTACTCCTTCCCCTTCAGCGCCTCCTCGATTCCATCTTCCGCCAGTCGCGCCATCACGGCGTAGCCCGCCGGCAACGGATGCACGCCGTCCTTGCTCAGGTTCTGGGGCAAGCCGCCCGCCGGATCTTTCATCGCCGAATAGTAGTCGACGTAGACGTAGCCCTTCTCCTCCGCGTACGTCTTCATCCACTGATTCAACGCGGCGATTTTGGGCGCAGGGTTCGGCAATTCGGGATGCCACGCGTAGTGGATCGTCGGCAGCACCGAGCACAACACCGCGCGGATGCCGTTGGCCCGAGCCAGTTGCGCCATCGACATCAGGTTCCCTTCGACCTGCTCCAGCGTGACGGGCCCCGTATTCTCCGCGAGGTCGTTCGTCCCCGCCAGGATCAGCACCACCTTGGGCTTGAGGTCGATCACATCCTGGCGGAAGCGCAGCAGCATCTGCGACGTCGTTTGCCCGCCGATGCCGCGGTTGATGTACGGCTTGCCGGGAAAGGATGTGTCAAGGTTCCAGGCGTCCGTGATCGAGTCGCCCATGAAGACGACGCGGTCCTGCCCGGCGGCCGGCGCTCCGAGCTTCAAGTCGGCGTCATGGTAGCGAGCGAGGTTGGCGAAGTCGAGCAGCAGTTGCTGGTCAACGGTTGCCCAGTACGCGCCTTTTTGCCACGACGGAGCGGTAATGGTGATGTGTGAGCCCTGCGGCTGGGGCGCGTTTTGCATTTTCTGCGCTGTGACCGTGAGCGGGACGAACAACGCGGCAAATGCCGCACATGCCGAGACAAAACTGCGCAGTGTCATTCGATTCGTAGGAGGCCTCCATTCTCAAGATGACAGCAATTTCGTTGCGTCGCAGCCCGCGGTTAGCTGGTCTTAAATCCGCGGCTCAAATCGCGTTCACTTTGGCGCAAGAATCTGATCCAGCAAGTCCGGAGTTCCTTCGACGCGCGTGAGCGCCGGATAGCGCAGCCCGCCATGATAATCGATGGCAATGGTTTGAAAATCCTTGCCGCGCTTCACCAGCAGTTTCAGGGGCGATGAATTCTTCTCCGCCTCCACGATTGCGGTGCGAAGCGCGTCCATGCTGAACGCTTTCCCGTCCACCGCAACCACGCGCATATCCGGCGTGATGCCCGCTTTGAAGGCAGGGCTGTCCCACCCGACGTTTCCCAGCTCTCCGGTGGACTTGACCGAGAATCCCAGCGAGTTCGTGAAACCCACCGGCGCGCCAGGCCGTTGCGACTTCTTGAGCCACGCGGGCGGTGTGTCGCTGAAGGTCAGCTTGTAGCCTCCCTGCGCGAGGCCTTCCTCCGGCACCTGCGGATGAAGTTCGTACACGCGCTGGCGCAGGAAGCCGGCCCAATCGTAGGGCTGGACCGCGTTGAGCGCCGCGACGATATCTTTGAACGTGTACGTCTTCGTGATGTAGCTGCCGTTGTCCACGCCATAAAACAGCTGGGCGAAGTTGTCCAGCGACTTCTTGTCTCCGCTAAGCTGGCGAATCTTGGTGTCCGCATCGAGCCAGATCAGCAGTCCTTCCATGTAGTAGTCTTCGCCGCGCAGCCAGCTCGGCCAGGTGACCGGACGCCGCTGCGAAATAATCGGCTGGTTCGTCGTGTCGGCCAGCGGGCGCCAGTCGCGGCCGGGGCTCGCCTCGAAATTCGCGGCAATCCGCGCGATCAAATCGCGCGTTTCGGCCGGACTGCGCATCTCCGAGCGCGCCGTCAGCACGTATCCCCAATACTCGGTCAGGCCTTCGTAGACCCACAGCAAATCGTCGCGCATGGGCACGTTGAAGTTCGGCGTCCACAGGTCGGCGGGCCGGCGGAACTTGCCATTCCAGGAATGCGTGTACTCATGCGCGAGCAGGTCGCGCCCGCGCACGCCCGCGGCCCAATCGGTGAAGTAATTTGCGGAGGTTCCGTCCTCGCTCGATTGATGGTGCTCCAGCCCTTCGCCGCCAATCACATTGCTCAGCGTCAGCAGAAAATCGTAATGGTTGTAGTGGTGCGACTGGAAAAGTTTGGCGGCCTGCTCGGCCAGATTGCGGTGTAATTGCAGCTCCTGCGGCGTGATGGCCAGGTCTTTCGGCGCGTCGGCAAACACATCCAGAAAAACGTGGTTGTCCGGCCCGGTCGAGAGATCCTCGCGCAGATAATTGACGCCTGCGTAGAGCGGCGAATCGACCAGCGTGTTCAAGGTCGTTTCCTTGAACTGCACATGGTTGCCGCTTTGCGACGCCACCGCCAGCGCCGACGCAAAGTGCCAGCCCGCGGGCAAATCGATACTGGGCGCAAACGCGATGTCGCGCGAGAAATGGCCCGCCGGGTACAGCACGACCGTGTTCCAGGAAAGGTCGAGGAGGTTCGACGAGAACGCGATGCGGCCCTGATCCTTGCGCAGCGGCGAGAGGTAATCGAACTTCACGTCCAAGCTCCGCGCGCCTGCGGGAACGCGGATGTGGAAGGCGTACATGTTGACGCGGTCGCGCGTCCACGGCACGCGTGCTCCGTTCGCCGTCACCTCCAAGCCGGCAAACTCCGAAATGGGCCCCGTCGGAGAATGATTCCCCGGAATCCATGCGGGATACAGCAGCGTGAGCTCGCCGGGCTCGACCGGAATGGTCTCCTGCACGCGCATTACCCGGTGCACGACGTCCTGCACGGAAACATTCAGGTGAATCGTTCCCGGATAGGGCGTGTCGGCGGGCGCTTGGATTGCCGGCGGCATCGGAACAGGTTCTGGACCGGCGGTCTGCTGCGCGTACGCGGGCCAAGCGAATGTGGCAAAGAGTGCGATCAGGAAAGTAATTGCAGTGCGACAGGATTGCAGATTCAGTTCGCAACTTCCGCTGCATCGGCGTATGAACATGATCAAATGCGCCTCCTCCGGCGCAGGAAACAATATTGTTCCGGAGCAGCGCCGGAATTCAAGCCGATACGTCCGGCGTGCAACGTCGCCACGTGCGCCGAAAGGAAACCGGTGAGCCGCGCGCACCGCGGTTGACGCTTCCCGTGTCCCCACGCATAATAGGCGCTCGGGTGTTGGAGTTCACCCTTAACCGCCCCTCGCACGGGCAAATGACTCCTACTTGGTTCGTTTCCAGTAGGGGTTGCCCGAAAGCTGTACCCCTCCTGAGCGAAACGAATCCTGAGTGAAATGAAAGGAAGCGGAGGCGCGCGAGTGCGCTTCTATTTTCCACATAAGTGGACCGCAGCAACGAACGCGCAGCCGCCCAGGCAGGTGAGGACACGATAGCCATGTCCGAATCACGACAACCCGAGTCGCTGAACGAGTTTCAGGCCAACCGCCTGCGCGTGACCTGCCAGTACATCGACAATCTGCTCGCGGAGATCGAGGGCATTCTCGATGCGGCGTCCTCCAAGGCTGCTTTCCCCCGCTATTCGCTGGACTTGACTCCCGAACAGCGCCGCACCGTCGAAGAACATCTGGCCGAAATCCGCGCGCAGTTGGCTCGCGCCCTGGAAGCTCAGAACATCTCGAAGGGAAAGCCGTCTATTCCGGCATCGCGGGCCATACACGTCACGCTTGGTGCGATCGACATCGCCGCGGAGGAACTCAAGCCGCGGTACATGCGTGGTTACGGGCGCGTGCCCGAAAAAGCCGCCGCGGACCTGAACGCAATCTCAGGCGAATTGCAGGCGCTCGTGCGACGGCTCGACAGCTACTTGTCGCGGAGGGAGCGCGAATCTTGAAAAGAGCGATCGTGCAGGACGACTGGCCAGAATCGTAGAGGAAACGGCGCGCAGTTCATTTCACATGACCAAGTACTGGATGATCGGCATCGGAGGCTTCCTCGGCGCGGTCGCGCGCTTCTGGCTGGGCGGCTATATCGGCAACAAGCTGGGCGCGCGCTTTCCCTACGGAACCTTCGTCATCAACATCACGGGCTCCTTCCTGATCGGTTTTGTCCTGACCCTTCTCGCCGAGCGCACGCACTGGAGCGCCAACTGGCGCTATTTGATCCCCATCGGTTTCATCGGCGCTTATACGACATTCTCCACCTTCGAATACGAAACGCTGCGCAGCATTCAGGACGGCGAATTCCTGGTAGCCTCGCTGAATGTCAGCCTGAGCGTCATCATCGGCTTCCTCAGCGTATGGCTGGGAATGATCGCGGGGAAAACGGTCGCATGAACTCTCAAGCGCGCCATATTTCTCCGGCTTCTCAGAGAACCGGCCGTGTTAGTTTACGTTTGTCCCCGGCGCCGCGCCCGCTCCCGCCGAGCGGCAGGGAATCTTAGGGAGGCGACATGCTCAACGCCGGACCCGCCAAAAAAGTCACCATATACGTGGGAGAGGACCACAAATATCACGGCCAGTCCTCCTACTCCGCGATTCTGGATTTCCTCTTCTACAAGGGAGTGTCCGGCGCCAGCGTCGTCCGCGGCATCGCCGGTTTCGGCGCCGACCATCATCTGCACACCACGCGCATCGAGCGCCTCACCGAAGACCTCCCCATCAAAATCGAATTCATCGAATCGCCCGAAAAAGTCGAGGGCCTTCTGCCCAAGCTGCGCGAACTTGCCGGCACCGGGCTGATCGAAATTCAGGACACCACGGTCATCAAGCCGGCCAAAACCGAATCTTCGAAGAAGCAGTCCGCCCCCGAATCTCAGCCGCTCAAGCGCCAAAGCAAAGCCAAAATGATGCGCATTTACATCGGAGAAAACGACAAGTGGCGCGACAAGCCGCTCTACAAAGCCCTCATCGAAAGCATGCGCGCCAACGACATCGCCGGAGTCACGGTCTATCAGGGCATCCTCGGCTACGGCGCCAACCGCCGCATCCATCGCGACACCGCTCTGCACCTCTCGCACGACCGCCCCATCCTGCTTTCCGCCGTCGACACCGAAGAAAAGCTGCGCGCCTTCTTCCCCATTCTCGACGCCATGATTCAGCAGGGGCTGGTGGTCCTGTCCGATGTCGACGTCATCACCTACGCGCACGATTTCGCGGCGTCGGATCGGCGAAAGGAGGCGCGTCCGTGAAACTCGAGGGACGAGCCAAGATGTTGCGCATTCATTTCGGCGAAGATGACAAATGGGAAGACAAGCCGCTCTATCGCGCCATCATCGAAAAATGCCGCGAGCTGGACATTGCCGGCGCGACCGCCTTTCGCGGCATCGAGGGTTACGGCGCCAGCACCCTGATTCGCCGCCCGCATCGCCTCTCGTTTTCGCACGACGCGCCGCTGATGGTCACCGTCATCGATTCGGAAGAAAAGATCCGGAAGCTCCTCCCGTTCCTGGATCGCATGGTAGGCGAAGGGCTGATCGCCATCTCCGACGTGGAGGTGATCAAGTACGTCCATCAGGAAGGCGTGCGTTCGCTGTGAACGAAATCTTGGCGCTAAATTTCATGCGGACCTTTCGTTCGAGCCCTCCGCGCCGGTGGCGCTTGGGGTGCATCTCCCGGCAGATTTTCGGCGGCTTGCGGATGCGGGCCCGACGGTCCTGACGGCGCGGCTTTCGTGGGCACCTGGCGCACGGAGAGGTCCATCGTCTGCGAGGCGATGTGGATGTCTTTGCGCGCCTGAATGCGCTCGAACACCTTGAGAGGCGGCAAGACCATCGTAGGCACACGGCAATCGGAGGTGTCAATCGAGTGCACTGCGTAAGTGGGGCAGCAAGAAGGGTTAGGGAAACGGAGGGAATGACTGGGCGGGCCCGAACGGCGCCCTAGCGGAAGCTGCGCAGCGCAGCCCCTTCCTCCGATTGCACGTCGAACACCGTGAACAGGCGCGTGATTTGCAGCAGGTCGTGAACGCGCCGCGTCAGCTGCAGCAGCTTCAGCTCCCCGTTCAGGTTCTGCACCGTCGTATGCGCGCTCACCAGCTCGCCGATCCCCGAGCTGTCGATGTAATCGACGTCCGCGAGGTTCAGCAGGATTTTCCGGTAGCCGTGGTCGATCAGCTCGCGCATGGTGTTGCGCACAACAGCGCTGCCTTCGCCCAGCGTGATTTTCCCGCTGAAATCCACGACCGCTACATCGCCTACTTCACGAGATGTCGCTTGCAGCACCACAGACGCCTCGCCGCGGCCTACTTCCGCTGCCCGCGCCCGTTGTCGGAAACGCCCTGCGGAAACCGCTTCGACATGATCAGTTCGGCCCCGCCCGTCGCTCCCGGGCGCACATGCAGCTCGTCCATGAACGCGCGCATCAGGAAAATCCCGCGCCCGGAGGTGCGCAGCAGGTTCTCCTCCGCCAGCGGGTCGGGCACTTCCGTCAGCTCGAATCCCTTGCCTTCGTCCAGCACGTGCACGATCATCTTTTCCGCTTCCAGCTCCACGATAATGTGGATTTTCTTCGCCGGATCGTGCTGGTTGCCGTAATTGTACGCGTTGATCACGCCTTCGCGCACCGCCATCCCGATCTTATGGACGTCGTCCTCCTCGAAACCGGAGGCTTCCGCCACACGCTTGACGATGCTTTCGGCTAAGTCCACGCTTTCCAGCAACGTTTCCAGCGTGACTTCGATGCGTTGCGCTGTGGGTGTCATCCTGTGCCGAAGAATTTCGGCCTTGAGACTCGTCTCGGCTACTCCAAACAGGAACGAAGATGCGGAGTTATGGGTATCACAGCGGGCGCTCATGAGTCAATTAGCCCCTCGTACTCCTCGTACCACTCGATTCGCCGCCTTCGTCAGGCCCAATACGTCCGGTCCAGCGCGCGGTACTGGATGGCTTCGCTCAGGTGTTTGGACTCGATGGACGCCGAAGCGTCCAGGTCGGCGATCGTCCGCGACACTTTCAGGATGCGGTCGTGCGCCCGCGCGGAGAGTCCCAGCCGCTGGATGGCCGACTCCAGCAATTTCTCGCCCTCGCCCGAAATCGCGCAGAATTTGCGGATCAGCTTGGGCGGCATTTGCGCGTTCGAGTACACCTTCTTCTCGCCCTTGTACCGGTCGAGCTGAATCTGTCGCGCCTGCAGCACGCGTTCCCGGACGCGAGCGGAAGGCTCGATCTCCTCCGTGCCCCGCAGCTCCTTGTATTTCACCGCGGGCACTTCGATGTGAATATCGATGCGGTCCAGCAGCGGCCCGGAAATCTTCGACACGTATCTTTGAATCTGCGCGGGAGTGCAGTGGCACTCGCGGAGCGGATCGCTGAAAAACCCGCAGGGGCACGGATTCATCGCGGCTGCCAGCATGAAGCGCGCCGGAAAACTCACCGAGACCGCCGCCCGCGCGATGGTCACGCAGCCGTCCTCCAGCGGCTGGCGCATCACCTCCAGCACGTTGCGCTGGAATTCGGGCAGCTCGTCGAGAAACAGCACGCCGTTGTGTCCCAGCGAAACTTCCCCCGGCCGCGGCACGGCGCCCCCGCCGATCAGGCCGGCGTCGCTGATGGTGTGGTGCGGCGAACGGAACGGCCGCGTGCCCACCAGCCCACGCGAATCCTCCAGCAGCCCCGCCACGCTGTGGATGCGCGTCGTTTCGATGGCCTCTTCCAGCGACATGGGCGGCAGAATCGTGGGAATGCGCTTAGCCAGCATCGTCTTGCCCGCGCCCGGAGGCCCGATCAGCAGGATGTTGTGCCCGCCCGAGCAGGACACTTCCAGCGCGCGCTTGGCCACGATTTGGCCGCGCACGTCGCGCATATCCACTGCGTACTGGCTGGCCTCCGCCAGCATCTGCGGCGTGTCCACCGCCACCGGCTGGAACGATTCGGGCGCGTTGATCAGGTCCGCGGCTTGCGGCAGCGACTTCACTCCAAACACGCGGATGCCGTCGACCACCGCCGCCTCGCGCGCATTCGCTTCCGGCACAACCACGTTCTGTATCCCGCGCTCGCGCGCCGCCAGCGCCGCCGAAAGCGCTCCGCGGACCGAGCGGATGCCGCCGTCCAGCGAAAGCTCGCCGATAAACACGTACGAATCCAGCACTTTGCCGAAGAACGTCCCCTGGCAGCCCAGCAGGCCCAGCGCCATGGGCAAATCGAATGCGGAGCCTTCTTTGCGGATGTCGGCGGGAGCCAGATTGACGGTCACTGCTTGCGCGGAGGGAAAATCGAACCCGCAGTTCCGCAGCGCGGATTTGATCCGCTCGCGGCTCTCTTTCACCGCAATGTCCGGCAGCCCAACCACGGTGAAATAGCCCTGGAACGCCGGGCTGACGTCCACCTCCGCTTCCACGAGGTAGGCGTCGATTCCAAATACGGCTGCGCTGAATGTCTTGAAAAGCATGGTGCCAGTCGCGTGAAGGCGCCAAGCCTATCTCAAAAGACATCTTTACGCCAGTGACAGTAATCACACGTAATAGTGAGAGGAAGTATGACAAGGGAGCGAGAGTGCGCGGAGCGCACTCTCGGCCGCAAGTACGCCAACAGCGGCGGTTCAGGTTCAGTTGACAGTGGCCGTCAGCACGTGCGGGCCTGTGGGGCTTGTCACTGTCGCTGTTTTTTGAGCTGTGATGAACACCTTGAAGTGCTTATAGGGCGTTTCGGTTTTCAGTTCGCCTTTACGGTCGTTGCCAATCACAATTTGGCCTTCATTTTTCGGCGCTTGGCCGTTTGGCTCTATCCATTCCACGTAGACTTCTGCAGGCTGTTTCAGACTGGAGGGTGTAGCCAGGTTCTGCACCTTCGTATCGATTCTCGTGTTGTCGTTGCTGCCGTGTGTGACGGTAATTGTGCCCTGGGCAGCCGGGGTCTGGCCGGCGTTGGGCGTCATCTGGACCTTCGTGCCGCCACCCCCGAACGGCCAGATGAACGCGAGAGCGAACATTAACGGCAGCGCTGCGGCAAACGTGCCGCGGTTCGCTACGCTGGGTTTTGCCGGACGCCATTTCTCGAGAAAACCACGCGTGGTACTCATTAAAGAATCCCCCTTAAAAGTATTCGAGTTTTGTTCACTTCTGCCTTTTTCGAGTCTCCAGCGTACTGCGCAACCTTTGCTCGGTGGATACGGTGTCCGCCCCACCATTGCCTCAAAATCACCCGGCTTCGCCGCCCGCGTAACACCAGCCCTCGCCGTGCTTTACTCTTGGCCTCTCTCGCCGTATCCTTACCCGCTAGGTTTGAGAAAAGCGGCCCGCCCAGCGGCTGCGGAGGCAACCATGGCGCTGATCATCGGTCTCATCATCCTCGCCTTGATCGTTATCTTCACGATCAGCATGTACAACGGGCTGGTCCGCCTGAAGGTGCAGTGCGATAACGCCTGGGCCGACATCGATGTGCAGCTCAAGCGCCGCTACGACCTGATCCCCAATCTGGTGGAAACCGTGAAGGGTTATGCCGCGCACGAAAAAACCACTCTGGAAGGCGTGGTCGCCGCGCGCAACCAGGCCATGACCGCTCAGGGCCCCGCCGCCAAGGCCCAAGCCGAAGGCATGCTGACCGCCGCGCTGCGCCAGGTTTTTGCCCTCGCCGAAGCCTACCCGCAATTGCGCGCGGTCGAGAGTTTCAATCAGCTCCAGCAAACCCTGAATTCGCTGGAAGACAACATCCAGAATGCTCGCCGCTACTACAACGCGGTCGTGCGCGATTTCAACACCAAGATCGCCCAGTTTCCCACCAACATTCTGGCGGGCATGTTCAATTTCAAGTCTCGCGAATTTTTCGAGATCAGTGCGCCAGCCGAGCGCGAAGTGCCGAAGGTCACCTTCGGCGGCGCCGCGAGCTGACACCGTGGGCCACCTTTCTGGGGGGTCGGAGCTTCCGCTTCGGCATAACTCATCACCCGCTTTCGAGGGGTTCAACCTCCGAGGCGCTCCTGTGACTCGCAGCAAACAATCTCCATGGCCTCGCCGTTTACTTCCTTCCGTTTTTATTTCCGCGCTTCTTCTGGTTGCGCTGCCTGCCGCCGCGCGCCAGATCATCATCAAGAATTTCGACGCGCAGGTTACCGTTCATCGCAACTCCTCCATCGACGTCGTCGAAAACATCGAGACTCAATTCGTCGGCGGCAACTGGCACGGCATCTACCGCACCATCCCCGTGCAGTACACCGATCCCGAAGGTTTCAACTACACACTGTTCATCGGCAACATCAACGCCCACGAATCCGGCGGCAGCAGCCTGCGCGTCGAGCAAAGCCACGAAGGCCGCTACCTCAAACTCAAAATTTACGTTCCCAATGCCGACAATTCCACGCACACCATCGTCCTCGAGTACCAGGTTCTGAACGCTCTGCGCTTTTTCAGTGATCACGACGAACTCTACTGGAACGTCACCGGCCAGGAATGGAACGCGCCCATCGAATCGGCCGGCGCCAGCGTTCAGCTCCCCCAAGGCGCCTCCGGCGTCCATGCCGTCGCCTATTCCGGCGTGTTCGGTGCTCGCACGCAGGACGCCAGCGTCAACGTCAATGACAACGTCGTGCAGGTCGAGACGACGCAGCCCCTCGGTTATCGCCAGGGGCTCACTGTCGTCGTTGGCTTCGACAAAGGCTTGGTCCACCAGCCCACGGCCGGCCAGAAAATCTCGCTTTTCCTGCGCAGTAACTGGCCGCTGCTTTTGTTCCCCATCGCCGCTCTGGTCATCATGTTTTGGCTCTGGTGGACGCGCGGCCGCGATCCCGAGCGCGACGTCATCACCGTGCAGTACGATCCGCCCGACCAGCTCACACCCGCCGAATGCGGCACCCTGGTCGACGATCAGGCCGACATGCGCGACATCACTGCCACCCTCGTCGATCTTGGCGTGAAGGGCTATCTCACCATCGAGCAGAAGGAGCACAGCGGCTTGCTCGGCCTGAGTCACCATGCCGACTACTCCTTCCATCTGAAAAAGCAGCCGCCCGATTGGCAAGCCGCCCGCCCGCACGAGCAGGAGATGCTCTCCGCGCTCTTCGATGGCGGCGCGAGCCCCGACATCGAGCTTTCTGACCTGCAGAACAATTTCTATACGCATCTGCCTTCCATCCGCGATCGCATCTTCGACGCGCTGGTCATGGACGGCTATTACCTGCATCGCCCCGACACCGTGCGCCAGGGCTATATCGGCGCGGGCGTCTTGATTGGCGCCATCATCGCCGTTGGCGGAAATATGTGGATGCAGAGCATCGCCGGTCTGACCTGGGCTGTCGCTGGAGTTCTCACCGGCGCGATTATCTGCGCCTTTGGCTGGTTCATGCCCGCCCGCACCACCACTGGCGCGCGCACCTTCCCCAAAGTCCTGGGCTTCGAGGATTTTCTCGGCCGCGACGAA
>JBJKQB010000052.1:0-10863 GCA_046705825.1 Candidatus Acidiferrales bacterium | reverse complement strand
GCAGATCGCTCGCTTGTTTTTCGGAAATCGCGGTGACCAGGACGTCGCGCACCTGCCCCGAGGTTGACTTCACCTGCAGCATCACCTTGTGCCCCGCTTTATCGCGCAGCAGTTCCCTCTCGTCGGGAACCGTCAGCACGCTCTGCCCGTCGATGCTCAGAATCACTTCACCTTCGTGAACGATCGAGCCGGGCTGTGCCAGTGGCGGAGCTTCGTTGGGCAGGTCCGGGTCGTGCAGATAGACGTGCTGGACCACATCCCCGCCGGCTCGCTCGTCGCGGCGCAGAACGGCGCCCAGCGCGCCAATATCCACATTGTCCGAGGGCTTCCGGGCGTCGCCGCCACGCACGAAGGTGTGCAGCGCGGATAGCTCGCTCACCATTTGCGCGATGACGTCACTCAATTCATTGCGGTCGGTCACGCGGTCGACCAGGGGAAGATAACGCTCGCGCATGGCCACCCAGTTCACACCGTTCATGTGGCGGTCGTAGAAAAAGTCGCGCTCCAGCCGCCACGAGTCGAGAAAGATGCCGTGAAATTCGGCGCGCCGGTTCGTGACCCAGGTCCACCCGGACGTATCGATCTTCGCTTTCGCGAGAGCCTGGGGATTGCTGATGGCGGCTGCCTTCGCGCCCGAATCGAAAATGTAGAAATCGTCTCCCTTGCGGACCAGCATTTTCTTGCGGTCGAGCGAGATTTCGTAGCTGCGCACCTCGTTCATCACCGTTTCCAGCGCAGCGCCTTTGTTGGCGATGTCCAGGCACTGCAGGGCCGTCTTCGGCGTGGCTTCCTCGTCGCGGCTGAGCCAGCACAAACGCTTGGGCGTCGATTGCAGCGCGGAGTAATTGCCCGGCGGCACGGGAACTTCCTGCAGCCGCGAGGCCAGATCCTGGAAATCGATGTCGACGGTCACAGCTGCGGGCTTCTCGCTGGCCTCTGTTTTCGCACCGGGCGAGGTCGCGGACGCCCCCGCGGATTTCGGCTCCTCAATCTTTGCCGGCTTTTCCGGATGAAGCTCATCCGGCGGGGTGAAGGGCGAACGCAGCCCCGGAATCAACGCCAGCTGATAAATCTTGATCGTGCGCGTGAAATTCGGATCGGGCTGCCGCGGGCCCCACGGCGAGTACACCGTCGACTTCAGCATGCGGTCCGATAGGAAGTAGATCCATTTGCCGTCGGCGCTCCAGCTCGGGCTCTCGCTGTTGTAGCGGTCGTCGGTGAGAGGCCGGATCGCGCCGGTCTTCACGTTCAACACCTTCACCTCGTCGAACATGTTCTCCGCGGGTTCCACGTAGGCCAGCCATTGGCTGTCCGGCGACCACGTCAGATCGGAAAAGCCGCCGGCCATCGATTGCGCGATCTTCTTGTCCTGCTTCGTCTTCATGTCGTACAGCCAGAGCTGCTGGTTCTTGTCGTGAAACGCGATCCAGCGGCCGTCGGGCGAAGGAATTCCCTCCCAGCGGAGCACCGTCGCGTCGGAAGTCAATTGTTCCGGCTGGCCCAGGCCGTTTGCGGGAAACTTCCAGAATTCCGTTTCTCCCGTTTTGGTCGACAGCGCGATGATGCTTTTGCCGTCCGGCAGGTACCGCGCGTCGCGAAAACGAATCGAGGAATCGCCCGCCACTTTCACGATGCGCCCGGGCGTGGCCGGCAGCGTGAAGACTTCCCCGCGCGCGGTGAAAACGGCCGAGGAACCGTCCGGCGCAATGTGCGCCGCGGTCAGATACTCGAGCGGCTTGGTCACCCAGTAATCGCGCAGCTGATCGAAGTCCGAAACCAAAGTGATGGGAATGATGGCGTCCTTGTGGCTTCGCAGATCGAGCAGCCACAAATCCGCGCCGCATTGATAGACGATGCGCCCGTCCGAAAGCGACGCGGAGCGCGCGTCGAACCCGCGCTGATGCGTTTCCTCCTTCAAGTCGTGGCCGTTCTCGTCCATGGACCAGACGTTCATGACGCCGTCGCGGTCGGAAAGGAAATACACGCGGCCGTTCCAGAACATCGGGTCGGTCGAAGTGCCCGCATAATCGCCCGTCAGCTCGACGGCTTCTTTGCCCGCATCGTAGCGCCAGATGTTCTCGGCCGTGCCGCCCTTGTACCGCTTGGTCCAGCTGGGCTGGCGATCGTTGCGCGTGAAGAACAGCGTGCGGCCGTCTGGCGTGTAGCTTCCTTCCGAGGCGGACGCCAGAGGAACGATTCCCCGGTTTCCACTCGCGTCGATAGCCACTAGCTGCGGGTCCGGCAGCGTCGAGTAGCGCTCGGTGCGCACCAGCACTCGCCCGGCGGGCGTCCAGCCCGCAACCAAAGCGTCGCCGTCCCATGTGCGGCGCTGCGGCACGCCGCCGTCGATCGGCATGGTGTACACGTCGAGCGGGCCTTCGTACTGCGCGCTGAAGGCAACCGTGCGGCCATCCGGCGAAATGGCCGCGTGACTTTCTTCGCCCGCATCTGAGGTCAGCCGCGTCGCCGTACCTCCTTTGATGTTCACCTTCCACAAATCGCCTTCGGCGGTGAACACAATCGTGTCGCCGTGAATTGCCGGATAGCGGTAATAGCCCAGATGCGGATTGGCCGCATCCGTCGCCTTACGCGCGCTGCGCGCATCACCCTTGCTGAGCGATAGAAAGAAAACGCAGGCAAACGCGATCAGCATGGCAAGTGTGCGCGGGATCTGGCGGCTGACATTTGGCATCGGCTAAATCCTCCTCGCTAGGCGCGTCCTGTTGACCCTGCCGCGCGTGTCCTCGGTGTTATATCCGAAGCGATTGTGTTTCGGTGGGCCGCGATAGTAACACGACACAGGGCGAAATGGCGGCGAGATCGAGGATTGCTTTGCCCCGGCCGGCGCATCTGGCAGGACGGCTCGAATTGGGCCGCGCAGCCTAGGATTTCCGAACTTGAATCGACCGCTGGTGTGTTTCGCGCTGCGGAGCGTCAACCGGCTCGGAGGGCGCTTTGCGCAAGAACGCCGCGCTCTCTTCGGGCAGCGCTGTGTTGATGAACATTCCGGAGCCCAGCTCAAAGCCCGCGATGCGCGTCACGCGCGGTATGACGCTGATGTACCAGTGGTGATAGCGCGACCCGCTTGCCTCGCGCGGCGGCGTGCGCAGGGTCAGGTTGTAGTCGGGATTGGAAAGCCCAAAGCAAATCTTCCGCAGCGCCAGCCGCAGGATTTGCGAAAGCGCCGCCAACTCCTCCTCCGTCGAGTCGCCAAAACTCGCGCGATGCTGCGCCGGAAAGATCCACAGGTGGAACGGATTCAGCGCGGCAAACGGCAGAAACGCCACGAAGTGCGGATTCGAAGCGACGATCCGCGCGCCGTCCTGCAGCTCATCCGCCAGCAGCGCGCAAAACAGGCATTGCCCCTCGCGGTCGTAGAAGTTGAGCGCCGTCTCCATCCGTTCCCGCACCTGCGGCGGAATGATGGGCGTCCCGATGATCTGCGAGTGCGGATGCTCGAGCGAAGTTCCCGCGCGCTCCCCGTGATTGCGGAACAGCGTGGCGTGCGCGATCCGCGAATCGGATGTGATCGTCTCGTAGCGCCGGTGGTACGCCTGCACCACCAGATCAAAGTCGCGCTGCGGCAGCAGAGCGAGATGCACGTCGTGCGACGGCGTCTCGATGATCACTTCGTGCAGCCCCGCCCCGGATATCACGCGCTTCATTCCCTGCGTGTGCCGCACGAGTTTCGCGTCCCGGTCGAGCGCGGCGAATTTGTTGGGCACCACGCGCACGCGCCACCCGCCATCCGCCGCCAAACGGTCGATCTCCGGCGGCGTCTGCGCTTCATTCCCCGGGCAGAACGGGCACGTGGGCACGTACGGCGGCAGCTTCGTCCGCGCGCGGCTGGGCTGCGCGAATTGCTCGGGGCGCTTGGCTCGCTCGGTCGCGATAATGACCCATTCGCGGGTCACGATGTTGTAGCGGATTTCGGGCATGACGGCTCCTCTGCGCGCCAGTCGAATGCCCCAGGCTCGGCCAGTGTGCCAACAGCTTAGTCCCAATTCTCCCCAGCGGAACGAATTTTCTTGCCGTTATCGCCCGCGCTCGCCCTACAGCCTCCTACACAGGATTCCGCAGAAAACTCGGCAGGACGCCCTATAGCAGTTTTCAGGCGTTTATAAAGGTTTTGGCGGATTCACCCGGCCGGCATGGAAGTGGTGTGATGAAGCAAGTCGGTTGTGTGTGGCGGCAGGCGTGTCTTGATTCCATGTGAGGAGGAGGCTCTGTGCGGAACGGCAGCGTTCGCGGGTTGGCAGGCAGAAGCTTTCAGGCTGTCCTGATGTTCGCACTCGGCTTGGCGTTCGCTCTGTTCCCGACTCAGGCCCGGGGTCAGCAAAATGCGGCCACGCCGCCGGCGAACGCCCAGTTCGCTTCCCCGAACGATGCCACTCGCGAAGAGCTCGCCAATTTCGACCGTTTTCTGGACGATCACCCGATCCTCGAAAGAGAGCTTGGATCGAATCCGTCGCTCGTCAACGACCCCAATTTTGTTCGGAGCGAGCCCGACCTCAAGATTTTTCTAAGCCATCATCCGGCCGTACAAGCCCAACTCCAGAAAGATCCGCAGTACCTGGCCACGCGCATGAACCTGGCGGAAGCGAGCGCGGCGAATCATGCCGCGCCGCCCAATCCCAGCCTGGATCAGTCGGAAGCCGGACAGATGCGCGAATTCCTGCACGCTCACGACACCATCGATCAGCTGCTGAAACAGAATCCCGCTCTGATCAACGACTCGACTTTCCTGGGCGCGCACCCTGAACTGAAAATCTTTCTGGACCAGCACCCGCGAGCGCGCGACTTGTTCGTCCGGAATCCGCGGTATTTCATCACGCCTGCCGCGGACTCGCACACTCCTCCGCCCGCGCCGGCGAATCCTCCCAAGCCCAAGGCCGAAGCCGCTCCTGCGGACGCACCGGATCAACCGACCTTCGACTTCGGAGTCTCCCCTGACGACGTAGCTCGCATGGATCAGTTTCTCGAAGATCATCGAAAAATTGCGAAGGATCTCTCCAAGGACCCGCTGCTCGTCACCAATCATCACTACCTGGATCATCACGACGAGCTGCGCCGCTTCTTCGACGAGCATGTGCGCGTCCGCGAGGCCTTCGCCGAAGATCCCCGCTATTTCGTGCCCGGCAACGGTTTTGGCGCTGCGCCGCCCCGCCTTGAGCTCAGCACGAATCAGAAGCTCAGCAAGCGCGACTTGGCCACCATCGACACCTTCCTGCGCAGACACAAGCACATTGCCAATACTCTCCGCGACAATCCCATGACCGTCCAGGACTTGAACTACCTTCATCATCACGGCGATCTGCGCAAGTTTTTCGACCAGAATCCCCACATCCAGACCGAGATGGACGAGCATCCCCGCTACTTCATGCGCCGCGAGGAGCAATTCCATCAAAGCGAAAGCTTCGCCATCCAAAAACACAAGTAAGCGCAGGTCGCGCGGGCAGAGCGCAACGCACCATGGGCGCCAGTCGCAGCGCACTGCCGCGTGCCCTCGCTTGTAAGCCTCCCACGCGTGTGCTAGCTTCGTTTGTTTATCTCGCGCGACGTTTCGGCGTATGTAGTATGTAGCTCAGGTCTTTAGACCTGAGGGTGTTGCTTTCCCAATGCACCGCCGCGTCCAGGAGCAGAACCATGATTCGCAGCTATCAAGGCCGCAAACCACAAATCGCCGCCTCGGCCTACATCGACGAGGCCGCAGTCATCATCGGCGACGTCACCATCGGCGAGCACGCCAGCATCTGGCCCGGCGTGGTGATTCGCGGCGACGTCCACTACATCCGCATCGGCGCGCGCACCAATGTCCAGGACGGTTCCGTGCTGCACGTGATGCGCGACGAGTGGCCGTTGATTCTGGGCGACGACATCACCGTCGGCCACGGCGTCATCCTGCACGGTTGCGCCATCGAATCGCGCTGCCTGATCGGCATGGGCTCGATCATCCTGAACGGCGCAAAAATTGGCGCAGGCAGCATCATCGCTGCGGGCACTTTGGTCCCCGAGCGCACGCAAGTGCCGCCGGGGAGCCTGTTCATGGGCCATCCCGGCAAGCTGCGCCGCACGTTGTCGCCGGAAGAGCAGGAAACCATCCACGCCTACGCCCAGCGCTACGTCGAATACAAGGAAACCTATAAGCGCGAGGGCGGTTGAGGTTTAGATGTAGCGCCGGGTTCTTTAGCCCGGCAGGTGTGACAGACAGTGGCTAGTGGCTAGTGGCTAGTGATTAGTGGCTAGAAACAGAATGCGCGTGCGAGTGTGATTGCCGCGGTCTTTTTCTAGTCACTAGCCACTAGTCACTCGCCAGTCCGTCTTGGGTAGGGGCGCTGCCTTGGCCAGAGTCTCGAAGGCTCGCTGCGCCCGTTTCGAGGGATTGCAAACCGAATGGCTGAGCGAAAACAATTCAGAGCCATCAAAGGCACTCGCGACATCCTCCCGCCCGATTCCGCCCTGTGGAACTGGTTCGAGCAGACCGCCCGCGATACCTTCGCCTCTTACAACTTCGGCGAAATCCGCCTCCCCATCTTCGAGGAAACCGAGCTGTTTGCGAGTTCGATTGGCGCTGAGACCGATATAGTCTCGAAGGAAATGTTCGCGTGGGACGAAGGCGGAACGCCTATTGAGACTGTCTTGCAGAAGCATTGGATGCTCACGCACCTCCACGAGCTGAAGAGGGTGGAACAAGAGCTGGTATTTGAGAATCGACAGCGGCCCGACTTGGTCGTGCACACTCCAGCGGGAGTTTCGGTTGTCGAGTTCAAACGGCGGACCATAAGCCAAGCGACAATCGCGAACGTAAAGGAATACCAAAGGGCATTCGCAGACAAATTCCCAAAAGAGAAGTCCGTAAGACTTCTCCTGGTGTTTGCGGAAGAACCCTCTGCGTTCGTTCGAAAGCTAACCGCGGCCAATAATGTGGACGTTGAAGTGTTAGACGTACCGGACTACGAATCCCCGCAGTCTATGGCGCTGAGGCCTGAGGGCACCGCGTCGGTGTGCCGCGCGTATATCGAGCATGGGATGCACACGCGGCCGGGAAACGTGAAGCTGTACTACGTCGGCCCCATGTTTCGCCGCGAGCGGCCGCAAAAGGGACGCTACCGCCAGTTCTATCAGATTGGCGCGGAAGTGCTGGGACAGTCGGACGCGCCCGCGATCGACGCGGAGCTGATCGAAATGCTGCTGACCTACTTCCGCCGCGCCGGGCTCACCTCGACCACGCTTTACGTCAACTCCATTGGCGACAAGAATTGCCGCCCGCAATATGTCGAATTGCTGCGCGCCGAACTGCGCAAAGTGAACGACAAGCTGGGCGCCGACTCGCAGCGCCGCATCGAAACGAACCCGCTGCGCGTCCTCGATTCCAAATTGCCCGAAGAGCAGCCCGTCATCGAAAATCTGCCGCGCATCGCCGATCATCTCTGCGCCGAATGCCGCGACCACTTCGCCAAACTGAAAAACGAGTTGAATGTCCGCGGCATCGAGTACAAAGAAAACTGGCGCCTCGTCCGCGGCCTCGATTACTACACGCGCACCACATTCGAAGTGACTGCCGCCGGCCTCGGCTCGCAAAACGCGGTGTGCGGCGGCGGCCGCTACGATGGCCTGGTCGAATTGCTCGGCGGCCCGCCCACCAAAGGCATCGGCTTTGCCATTGGCAGCGACCGCGCCATCCTCTCGATTCAGGAAAGCCTGGCCGCAGCGGCGGCCGCGCCCGGCGCCGCGAAACGCCATCTGCCCTCGCTCGCCGTCTTCATTGCCTGGATGGGCGAAAAGGCCTATCCGGCGGCGGTCAGCATCGCGCGAAAACTCCGTGAGGCGGGCCTAAGCGTAGAATTGCCGGCAGAGGAAATGAAATTCAAGAAGTCCCTCGGCCTAGCCGACAAGCTGGGCGCGCGCCACGCGCTCATCCTCGGCGAGGATGAAGTGGCCTCGCGCACGTACACGCTGAAGCGTTTGTCGGACGCGCATCAGCAGAAACTGAGCGAGAACGATTTGCTGGAATATCTCGAGTCAGAACGAAGGGGATCACGTGCTTGACACTCTCGGAAATCTGAAGCGGACGAAATACGCGGGAGAGCTGCGCGCAGGCGATTCCGACAAGGACGTCGTCCTGATGGGCTGGGTCCATCGCCGCCGCGACCTGGGCCAGCTTATTTTCATCGACCTGCGCGACCGCGCGGGCATCGCGCAAATCGTCTTCAACAAGGAACTGCATCCCGAGGCGCACGCCAAGGCGGAAGAGCTCCGCTCGGAGTATGTCGTCGTGGTGGAGGGCCGCGCCGTGCGCCGGCAAAAGGCCAATCCCGAAATCCCCACGGGCGAAGTGGAAGTGATCGCCTCGCGCCTCCTGCTCTTGAACAATTCGAAAACGCCTCCCTTCCCCGTCGAGGACGAAGTGAACGCGAGCGAAGAGACGCGCCTGCGTTACCGCTACCTCGACCTGCGCCGCCCGAAGCTGCATGCGAACATCGAGCTGCGCCATCGCGTCGTCCTCGAAATCCGCAAAACGCTCGACGAGCTCGGCTTTTTCGAGATCGAAACGCCCATGCTCACCCGCTCGACGCCCGAGGGCGCGCGCGATTATCTCGTGCCCAGCCGCGTCCATCGCGGGCAGTTCTACGCCCTGCCGCAGTCGCCGCAAATCTTCAAGCAGATCCTGATGATCTCCGGTCTCGATCGCTACTTCCAGATCGTCAAGTGTTTCCGCGACGAGGACCTGCGCGCCGACCGCCAGCCCGAATTCACGCAAGTCGATCTCGAGATGTCCTTCCCCACGCAGGACGCTATCTTCGACGCGATCGAGCGCGTCATGCAGCGTGCCATGGCGGTGGTCGGCATCGAGGTAAAGCGGCCGTTCCGCCATCTCGATTACAACGACGTGATGCGCCGCTACGGTTCGGACAAGCCCGATTTGCGCTTCGGCATGGAGCTGCACAACGTGACGCCGTTTTTCGAGCCGGCGCGCGGAACGCTGCACTTCGAAGGCAACGTCCAGGCGCTCGCCGCTCCGGGCGCTGCCGCATGGTCGCGCAAGCAGATCGACGAGCTGACCGAAGCCGCAAAATCCGCGGGAGCGAAAAGCGTCTTCACCGTCAAAGTCGCCTCTGAAGGGATCGCCTCGTCCCTGGAAAAAACGCTTGGCGCGGACGCATTGAAGAAACTGGCCGCGTCGGCCGGAGCGAAACCCGGCGATTTAATCGTCGCGGTCACAGCAAAAGAACAGGTCCAGCATTCGGATACTTCCCTGACCGTTGCGGGACAAGTGCGGCTCTATCTTGGCAACAAGCTGAACCTGATCGATCGCAGCAAATGGGAGTTTGCCTGGATCACCGGGTTCGCGCTGTTCGAATGGAGCGAAACGGAAAAGCGCTGGGTCAGCGCGCAGCATCCCTTCACGGGAATTGTCGAAGAGGATTTGGACAAGCTCGACACGGCGCCCTGGGAATGCCGTTCGAAGGGCTACGACCTTGTGCTGAACGGCTACGAGCTGGGCTCCGGCAGCATTCGAATTCATCGCCAGGATATTCAGGCGCGCATGTTCAAGGCGCTTGGCCTCAGCGACGAGCAGGCTCGCCAGCGCTTCGGCTTTTTCCTCGACGCGCTCACCTACGGCACGCCCCCGCACGGCGGCATCGCGCTGGGCGTCGACCGCATCATCATGCTGCTCGCCGGAGAAAAATCGCTGCGCGAGGTGATCGCCTTCCCCAAGACCACCGCCGCCCAGGACCTGATGGCCGATTCGCCCTCGGATGTGGACGCCGTGCAGCTCGAGGATCTCGGCATAGCGATCCGCGACCTCGGCCGCAGGCTTTGAGGTTTTCAGGAGACCGGCGGCGAGGAAGGAAACGGCCAAGCTGAAGGCACCGGTTTTCGGGGGGCGGATCTTCAGGAGGCCGGGGCTTTAGCCCCGGCGTACAAGGGGCAAATGGAAAGTGGGCTTTAGCCCCTGAAGAAAGTTCTAGAATGTCTACGCCAAAGCATCGCGTTGCGCCAGGCAGTTCGTACTTCGTCACCACGAAGTGCTGGCAGGGTCGCGCTGTCTTCCAGGTTCGGGAGATCGCGCAGATCGTCGTGCAGACTCTCCTTCACTACCGAGACCAGAACGCCTATCTGCTGCACGACTTCGTAGTCATGCCAAATCACCTTCATGTCTTACTCACGCCAGCCGCGAATGCCAGTCTGGAGAAAGCCGTCCAGTTGATCAAAGGCGGGACCTCTTACGCAATCCATAGCGCGCGTGGCCACAAAATGCAAATCTGGCAAGAAGGTTTTTACGATTGGACGGTTCGGGACGCCAGCGACTGGAATGCGAAAGTGGAGTACATTCGACTCAATCCCGTGAGAGCGAAGCTAGTCAACAAGCCCGAAGAATGGCCCTACTCTTCTGCGTCCCTGCAAATTACATTGGACCCTGTGCCGTCCCGCTATCTGAGTGCGACTTCAGGGGCTGAAGCCCCAGTTATTCTAACGGCTGCCGCAACGCCGGGACTGAAGTCCCGGCCTCCTGTTCTCGAGACTATGCCCGCGGAGTCGTCGGACCTGAAGGTCCGACCCTCTAAAGAGTTTTCATGAGCCGCATACGCATAGTTCCGGAGAACGTCGCCAATAAAATCGCCGCGGGGGAAGTGGTGGAGCGGCCAGCCTCGGTCGTGAAGGAACTGCTCGAAAACGCGCTCGACGCGGGCGCGCGCTCGATTCGCGTCGAAGCGGAATCGGGCGGCAAGCGCCTGATCCGCGTCATCGACGACGGCACCGGCATGAATCACGATGACGCGCTGCTCGCCTTCGAGCGCCACGCCACTTCCAAGCTGCGCACCGCCGACGACCTGCTCTCCATCGCCACACTCGGCT
>JBJKQB010000051.1:0-19419 GCA_046705825.1 Candidatus Acidiferrales bacterium | reverse complement strand
GGGCGATTGCAAGACGCTTACCGGACGCAGCCAAGCGTCACTTGACCGGTTGTGGGGCCTTCACGTCCGCAAACTTCAAATGCACATGCCCTTCGGTCACGCCGCTAAGCTTGTGGATCTATACGTTCTGACAGCCATCAACCAGCGCGGCTTGCTTCCCGAGAAGGCCGCTCAGGCACTTCGCCAAGTAGCCCATTGCCCAATCGACAGGCTCGTTCTGAAGAAGCTGTGGGACGACTTCCGGGAAATGGAAACACTTGGAATTCGAAGGAATATCCCACTCAAAAGAATCAGCCGTAAGCAATACTCTAAAATCCAGCAATTGCTGAGGCGGAGGGCCGCCACCTCTCGCTGTGTTCCGCTCGACTACAACTTTGCATATCTTGGGGATGACTCACGATGAAAATCGGCGTTTGCATCAAGCAGGTTCCGGCGAAGGACGCGCCGCTGGCGATCGTGGAGGACGGCGCGTGGATTCGCGAATCGGACATTGGCTTCGAGACGAACGAGCCGGACAGCTTCGCGCTGGAAGAGGCGTTGCGGCTGAAGGAAAGGCACGGCGGCGAAGTGGTGGCCATCTCGATGGGCCCGGAGCGCGCGAAGCAAACCATCAAAGAAGCGCTGGCCAAGGGTGCGGACCGTGGGATTCATGTTGCGGACGCGGAATTCTACAAGCTTGACCCGCTGGGCGCGGCGCGTTCGCTGGCGGCAGCGGTGAAGAACGAGAATTTCGATCTGATACTGACGGGCTTGCAGAGCGACGACCAGGGCTTCGGGCAGACCGGCGTGCTACTGGCGGAATTGCTGGGGCGGCCGCACGCGACGATTATCATGGCGATAGAGGTGCTCGACGGGCGCATGAAATTGAAGCGCGAACTGGAAGCGGGCTGGTTCCAGTGGTTCGAGCTGCCGTTGCCGGCGGTGCTGTCGATCCAATCGGGGATCAACAAGGTGCGCTACGCGACGCTGAAGGGCATCATGGCGGCGAAGAAGAAAGAAATTGCGACGGTCGAGCGCAAGTCGCTGGGCGTGCCAGACGCGCCCACGCAGCGCGTTGAACGGATTTACGTTCCGCAAAAGACGAAGAAAACGGAATTCATCGCTGGCCAGCCAAAGGAAGCCGCGGCGAAGCTGATTGAAAAGCTGCGGCACGAAGCGCGGGTGCTGTAGCGTGTTTTTGCGAATTTGGCGGACTGTGTAGGAGAAAACCTTCGCTTCGCCTGCCTGACAGCAGGCTGGGCTCAGGATGGCAAGTTTCCATGATTTCGTGATCCGCTCCCGAGCGAGATGAGCGGTTGTTGCCGGCAGAGAGCGTGCTATGAAAATTCTTCTGATTAGCGAGCAGCGGGAAGGCAAATGGAACAACGTCAGCTTCGAGACGCTGGCGGCGGCGCAGCAGATGGCGTCGCAAACGGGCGCGAGCGTTTCGGGCGTGGTCATCGGCAAAGGCGTGGCGGGTCTGGCGGACGAACTGGCCGGATTTCAGCTCGGCGAAGTTCTCGTCGTCGAGCACGACCTGCTCGAAAAATACACGCCGGACGGTTTCTCCATCGCCTTGCGCCAGGTGATCGAAAGCGCGAAGCCCGATCTGGTGCTGCTGCCGCACACCTATCAGGTGCGCGATTTTGCGCCGAAGCTGGCGGCGTCGATGAACAAAGGGATGATTGGCGACTGCATCGGCTACCGCCACGAGAACGGGAAACTGGTGTTCGTGCGCCAGATGTTTCAGGGGCGCACCGCCGCGGACGTGGTGTTTGCGGGCGAGCCGCCATGGGTCGTCACGTTTCAGGCGGGCGCGTTTCGCGCGGATTTGGCGGCGAAGGGCGCGAGCAGAGCGCCGGTGAAAGCGGTCAGCGTGGAGCTGAAGCCGGAGCAGATTCGCACCAAGCCGCTGGAACTGTTCCGCGAGGCGAAGCAGGCGGTGGACTTGACGCAGGCGCCCATTCTGGTTTCCGTGGGGCGCGGGATCAAATCGCCGGAGAATATTCCCATGGCGGAAAAGCTGGCGAAGCTGCTGGGCGGCGAAGTTTCGGCGTCGCGGCCGATTTGCGACGAAGGCTGGCTACCCATGGACCGGCAGATCGGCAGTTCGGGGCAGACCGTCGCGCCGAAACTGTATCTGGCGCTGGGGATCAGCGGCGCGATCCAGCACGTGGTGGGAATGAAGGGCTCGCGGACGATTGCCGCGATCAATAAGGACCAGAACGCGCCGATTTTCGAGATTGCGGATTACGGAATTGTCGGCGACCTGTTTGAGATTGTTCCCGCACTGATCGAAGAGCTCGAAAAGCGGCACTAAAGCGCCACGCGGCCGCTGGAAGTTCCTCGCGGAAGAGTGATATGCGGTGAACGTGGGTTCCCGTGAGACGGCTGCGCCCAGGTTCCCGCGGGTCTCCCGCGCTGGGGCGGGTTCAAAGAGCGCGGTTATTGACTCCCGGCGGCAGTTGCCGCAAGATGCTGCCAGAGTTGCTGGAGCGCTCGCTTCAGCCGGAGCAGCCGCGCATCCATGACACTCGGGCGCACATGAATCCTGCATATCTCGGAGCGAGGGACTTCCTGGCGTATCCGTGTGTTTGCGATCGATCGAGCCCTGATTTCGCTTGACCTCGAACGGGTTCGAGCGCACTGGACGGTTCGACTGCCCATGGCCGAGATCCTGCCTCTTCAGCCTCGGAAGCATGCCCCGCGCGAGCGGAGGAGTCGGAAGGAGTCGGACTGTGAAGAAACTGTATGTGGGCAACCTGTCGTTCAAGGCAACCGAAGAGCAGTTGCAGGAGCTATTCGCTGAAGTGGGAGCCAATCCCGATTCGATCACGCTGCTGAAGGACCGTTTCAGCGGGCAGCCGCGCGGATTCGGTTTCGCGGAATTTCACGATGACGCGGAAGCGGAAAAGGCGATCGCCGCGCTGAACGGCAAGGACTTTCTGGGGCGAGCTTTGGTGGTCAACGAAGCACGGCCGCGTGAAGGGGGCGGAGGCGGAGGCGGCGGACGAGGCGGCGGAGGCCGCGGTGGGCACGGCGGCGGAGGGCGCGGAGGGCGAGGCGGCTACGACCGCTGAGCCTGCAAGCGCTTCGATTGCACGGGGCGGCCTGGCGTATAGCAGGCGCCCAAGACAGAATGATAGCGGCGTGTCAAGACTGCGGCGCGACGGTGGCCTGCGAGCGGGCGAGGGATATCCGCGATTGTGATTCGGTCACTTCGACGCGTCCCCCGGCATACTTGAACTTCTGGACGGCGGCGCCTCGGACGCCCTGCTCGATCAGCGCCGCGAGGTTCAAGTGCGCTTCGGCGGCATCGAGTTCCTGCGCGGTGGCGAAGAGCGCCGGATTCCTGGGCAGGAACACGGGACAGCAGTCGTGGAACGGCTCGGAGGAAATTTCGTAGGTGCCGATTCTGCGGGCGGTGTCCAGGATTTCGATTTTGTCTGTGCCGATGAGCGGGCGGAAGACAGGGACGCTCGCGGCGGCATCGACCGCGACCAGGTTGCGCAGGGTTTGCGAAGCGACCTGGCCGAGGCTGTCGCCGGTGACTAACGCCAGCGCGTGTTCGCGCTTGGCCAAGACTTGCGCGATGCGCAGCATCATACGGCGGTAAAGCAGGACGCGAAAATCTTCCGGTGCGTAGCGCACGATTTCGCGCTGGATGGCCTCGAAGGGCACGCGATAAAGTTTCGCGTTGAATTGATAAGGCACCAGCTGGCGGACCAGAGCGCCGGCCACGTGTAACGAGGATTCTCCCGGCTGCGCACCCGTTCCGTAGAAATGAATGAAGCTGAGGTGCGCGCCGCGCTTCATCATGCGGTAAGCGGCGACGGCGGAATCGTAGCCTCCTGAAAGCAGGCAGGCCATGCGCCCGGCCGTGTTGGCCGGCAAGCCGCCGCAGCCTTCCATCTTGCGGGCGTAGACCAGCGCGGGCCCGGGAGTGATTTCGATGCGGCAAGTCAGCTCGGGATCGCGCAGCCGGACGCGAACATCGCGGCCGCGCTCGCGCAAGCGATCGAGCAGGTAGCGGCCTACGGCCGACTCGATGTCCATGGTGCGGTGAGGGAAGGTCTTGTCGCTGCGTTTGGCACGCACGGCGAAAGTGGCGAATGGGAGCGGCTCGACCTCGAGCCAGGCAGCGCGGCAAATGGCGTCCAGTTCGCGCGCGACCGGCTGTGCCACCGCGAAATTGGCCACGCCCAAAACGTTGCGGACGCGCTCCACAGCGGCCTCAACTGAGGATCCTTCCCGCAAGCGCACAAGGAAGCGGTCGCCGGGCTGTTCGATACGCTCGAGGCCAGTGCCTTCCAGCGACTGACGCAGCGCGGTGAACAGTTTTCCCAGGAAGAAATGGCGGTTGGCGCCCTTCAGCCAGAGCTCATGATAATGGATAACGATAACGGGAGTGCTCATCGCCTATTCGCCAATCTTGAATGCTGGCGTAACCTGCGCAAAGTATAGCAGCCGTGCGCGCCGGGGCGGTAGCGACGGCGCTGTGGGCCGGGGAGTGGGGCGCGGATGAACCGGGCGGCCACGGTGTGCGTAAGGTGCTATAACTCAATAGCCACAGGCTGTATTCGCGCGCGACTTCTTAGGGGCGGAGGGGTTAGAATCTGCGGCACTCAGGCCACGAAGGTTAGTGCATTTTCCCGGTTGAAGTTCATGGGTCAGGGCGTGCTACCGAAAGAGCAGATGCCGCATCCAACATGCTCAGTTGGGGCGGTCAGGGGGGCAGTCATGTGGAACCGGAGAGACTGGGACGAGTTCTTCGACATCGTGAGGAAGCGCTGGCACACGCACCGGCCACCCCGCCCCGTGGAGCTTTCGGGACGCCGTGTGGTGCCCACCGGAGGGTATAGCCTGGCGGAGCTGGATGATGTCGGCTTGAGCATCGAACAAGCCGAGCGGCTGGGACTGCCGGTGGATGCGGGGCGGCTGGGGTCGTGCAGCCCGAATGTCACAGCATTGCGCGAATACATTCGCGCCACGCGCTCGCGCTTCTGAAGCCGGGTGTGATTTCTCATTGAGAGTTGCGGGCCGGTCTCGCCGGCGCCGCAGGATGCGCTGAAGCGGACCAGGATCGCGCGTCCGCATTTCCCCGAAAAGAATCCGATCAGGCCGAGCGGGCGATTCGCCGCGCGCCGAGGGCGAACGCTCCGGCGATCAGCGCGGCGCTGATCACCACGGCCTCCCAGGCCAAGCCGGCCGCCACCGTCAACGTAGGTGGCGCGCCAAAGGGAACGAGCAAGCCCGCGAGAGCCGCCTCGCGCACGCCAATTCCTCCCTGAGTCACCGGAATCGCCGCCGACAATTTTGCGATGGGCCAGGCAAACAGCCAGGCGCGGAAAAGCAGACGCAGGCCGCAGGCCTCGGCCAGAACAATGCTCAAGCTAATGAAGGAAAGCTGCGAGGCGAGCGCGATGCCCAGCGCGGTTAGAGCCGAGCGCGGTTTTTCGATCATCGAGCGCCCAGCCCGCCGCAGGCTGACGGCGCGGCGGCGCATGCGGAAGGAAAGCCGCCGGAACGGGATCAGGACCGCGAGAAGCGCGACGACGGCCAGGCCTGCAATGGCGGCAACGCCGATCCATAGAAAGACGCGGCGGGTTTCCGGTTCGAGGGCGCTGGGCGCCAGCAAGGCTCCGATGGCCGCCAGGAGCACCAGCGCGGCGAAATCGACGGTGCGGTCGATGAAGCTGGCGAGCAGCACGCCCGCACGGGTCTTGCCGTAGCGCATCGCCAGGGTTACGCGCACCAGGTCGCCTCCGATCAGCGAGGGCAGAAAGAGCGAGCCGAAGAGGCCGGCAAAATAGCAGCGGGCCGCCTGGAAATAGGTGAGGTCCGCGCCCGCCGTGTTGATCATGAGCCGGTACTTGGTCACGCCAAGCAGATGCGTAGCCAGGTAGCCGGCCAGGACGGCGATCCAAAGCTGGGCGGGCAGTTTGGCCAGCGCGTGCAGCACTTGGCGGCCGGGAAGGAAGCGAAAGAGCAGCGCCAGGGCCAGAACGCTGCCACCATAGTGTAGGAGGGCGCGCAGCAGGGCTCGCGACGGCTTGCGCTGCGCGGGGCGCGAGGAGTCCGCGTTTTGGCCGCGAGTTTCGGGCCCGTTCGGGGCGTCCGGCCCCTTCGCTTGTATGGGTTTCCTCTCCGACTGGATACTCACGCGCGCAGCATTATCCGCTGCGTGCGTCAGGCGCACAAGCGCACTTCGCGCAACCGTTCGGCGCGGACCCCGGGCATCCTGAAGAACGCCACCGTTTCTTTTTTCTTCCCAAACCATCTTCCGCGGGCCAGAATAAACGCCTCGCCGTTCCCGCCCACGCCGCGAGCACCGGACAGCTGCATTGCACCGTCCTGGCGTGCCTCATCGCCTGTTTTCATTATTCCGGTGGCCACAATATGTGACTACCTCAAGAACGGGGGAATATGCCGAAGACCAGCGCGGTTGTGCTTGCCGAGCGAATTGAGTCGCGCATCCTTCTGATCCGCGGCCATAAGGTAATGCTCGACGCGGATCTCGCAGAACTGTACGGGGTGACCACGAAGCGGCTGAACGAACAGGTCAAACGCAACCGGGAGCGATTCCCCGCCGATTTCATGTTCCAGCTCAGCGTGGAGGAGACGGAAACTTTGAGGTCGCAAATGGCGACCTCAAATGAGGGGCGCGGCGGCCGGCGCTACAGGCCCTACGCGTTCACCGAGCACGGCGCCATCATGGCGGCCAGCGTGCTGAACAGCCGCCGGGCGGTGGAGGCCAGCATTTACGTCGTGCGCGTGTTCGTGAAGCTGCGCGAAATGCTCCGCACGCACAAGGAACTGGGCCAGAAACTGGCGGAACTGGAGCGGCGCGTGGAGGCGCACGACGAGGAAATCACCGGCCTGTTTGAGGCCATACGGCTGCTGATGGAACCGCCCGACACCCCGGCCAAGCGCATCGGCTTTCATGAAATTGGCGCACCTGCGAAGCCCGAGGAGTAGTGTGAGCATCGAAGGAAGAATCGGGAAACGGCTTCAAGATCCGCTTCGGGGAGGCGAGCCATAGCGGAACTGGCAGCGGCGGTCGGGGATAGTCTGGCAGGATATTTTGAGGAGGTGCGCGCACACGTGCACCGGTGGGTGGACCCGCTGACGACCGAGCAGATCTGGGCGCGGCCGTTCGGCTTTCAATCGCAGAGCCTGCAGACGCAGGCCGGGAAACCGGACGGGAACAGCATCGGGCACCTGCTGCTGCACCTTACCGGCAACCTGAACTACTACATCGGGGCGGAAATTGCGGGGACGGGCTACGTCCGCCGGCGCGAGGTGGAGTTCACGGACGCGCAGAAGAAGCCGAAGGAACAAGTGCTGGCGGATTTCGATCGCACCATCGCCATGGTCGTTGAAACGATTCGGAAACAGTCAGCGGACGATTGGACGAAGGCGTACCACGCCTTGCGCGAGCCCGAGGCGAAAGACCGGTTCGCGGCAATCTTCCGCTGCGCGGCGCACGCTTACCACCACGTCGGCCAGATCATCTATCTGTCCAAGGAATTAACAACGCCCGCCGCGCAGGCGGCGAAAGGTTGACGCCCCTGCTCCGTTTTGATCCGCGACGCAAATTCTGAAGTGTGGCGAATGGCGAGCCGTGCGAGGCATGTTCCAATCGCGCCTCTGCGTGCCGATGGCAGTTTGGGGAGCCGTCAAGCGCCGGCAAGATCGCGATATAACCTTCCCTTTCAGCCCAGCCCACGAGTGCAGGTGTAGGAACTAACCGAGGCCAATGCGGTGGACGAGACTGGTGAAGCGGGGATCGCTGCGGATCGGATCGAAGAACGGGTGCACTTTGATGAACTGCAGCATGTTGGACTGTTCCTGATAGGCCTTCTCCAGCCACACAAACGCTTGTTCGTTGTCGCCGATCCCCAAGTAAGCATTCACCATGGCGCCAGCCGGAACGTAACCTTTTCGGCTGCGCTGCTGTAGCTCTGCAATCAAGCGCATGGCATCAGAGCGGCGCTCCGCGTGGGCATAGGCTCGTGCGAGGATGCCGAGCGCACCCGCGCTGCCATGGGAGAGAGCGGCAGCCCTTTCCAGCACGGGAATGGCTTGATCCGGGTGATTATCGGCGATTAGCACGAAACCGAGGTCCATCAGCGTGCCAAAATCATCCGGCCGTTGCAGCAACGCGGCGCGCAACTCGCGTACACCTTGATCGTAATGACGCGTTTGAAAAAGCGTCCAGCCGAAATCCTCGAAAGACACGGCAAGCGGATCGACTTCGCGGCCAGCTTCGGCCTCGGCGATGGCTTCATCCGTGCGGCCGTGGCAGACCAGCCACAGAGCGAGTCCTTCATGTGCAGCCGCGTTGTTGGGATCCAGTGCGAGGGCGCGGCGGTACTCCGCCTCCGCTTCGGCCCAATGCCACTGTTGCTGCAATGCTGCGGCCATCAGGGCGTGCGCCTGGGCGAGATTTGGATCAAGCTGCAACGCCTGCCGAGCGGCGCGAATGACTTTTGGCCGCGTCTCTTGGGCAATGCCTCCGATGAACACGGTGCCAAGGTTGCTGTATGCCTCGGCCAGCCCCAGGTAGGCGGGCGCAAACGTAGGGTCGCGCGTTATAGCGGCCTGGAAATAGGTAATGCTTTTGGAGATGTCCCCTTGGTTATGGCCGTTGTTCAGCGCGAACTCCCCTTTCGAATAGCTCTCATACACTTCGGGCGCGACCGGGCGAGCCGCCGCCAGCCGTGCGTGTTCCTCGCCCGTAACCGTCGCTTCAACTCTTGCGGCCATGGATTGCGCCAGATCGCTCTGCAGGCCGAGCACGTCGCGGAACTGGCGGTCGTAGGTTTCCGACCAGAAGTGCTCGTCGGTAGAGGCGCGGATCAATTCAGCGGTAACGCGAACACGATTGCCTTCTCGGGTGACTGAGCCCTCCACAATGGCGTCCACGTGAAGCATTTTGGCGATTTCCGGCACAGAAGCCTGGGAATTCTTGAAGCGCATAACGGACGTGTGGGAAATGACGCGGACTTCGTGGAGTTGGGCAAGTCGTCCCGTCAGCGCGTCCGTCATGCCGTCGGCGAGATATTCCTGCCCCGGGTCGCCGGACAGGTTTCTTAGCGGCAGCACCGCCAGTGATCGGATCTTGGGGGCCGCCGCGCGATTGGCCCGGCCATGAGCCATGATGTAGGCGATAGCCAGGACGGCAAGGGCCGAAACACCCGCGAGAGCGAGCCAGAGATGTGGGCGCCTGGAAGTCGATCGCGCAGGAGCGCGCTCGCCGGGCAGCGGCCCGCTCGGAGCGGATTGGATCTCGCCCAGTTCCAAGCGCAGCTTGCGACTTTCGCGCCAATCATCCAGTTCGGAAGCTAGAGCGTAGACCGAGCCACGCTTATCGTGCAGGTGGCGGTGGACGGGCATGCCTTCCCGTTTTTCCCAACGCTGAACAGTGGTGATGTCACGATCAAGGTATGCGGCGATTTCTTTCCAGGAATCGAGGCGGCTCTCGCGCACTTTGGCCTGCGACGGTGTATCGGGGGATGGGGCGCCCATACGCTTTCTCCTGTCGATCCGCAGCTCTGGCGAGGAGTGCGGCCATTGTAACGCAGCCAGCGGGCACCGCAAAAGGCGGCATTTAACCGCAAATGCACCATCCCGCATCTCGCCGTTTGATCACGGCCGGCCGGATATCCGATGTTGTGCGGGCAAAACGCGGGCAATCGCTACATGGCCCTCGGGTTGGTACCAGGACCCGATCCGAGGGCCCTTCCGCGAGGCAGACGCGATTTCAACTCTGGAGGCCGTTCATGAACAGCAAAATTTTTTGGCGGGTGGTACGCATTCTGTTCGGCGTGGTTTTGGCTACAGGTGTCGGCGCGTCGGCGCAAACTCCGCCGCCGGTGCACTTGAGCGGGCTAATAAATGACTACACGGCGCAGACGGGCTCGGGGCCGACGGTCGGCCCATGGGAAATGCACGGCGTGTGGTCTCTCGTCGTGATTCGAAGCACAGGAACTGCCAACTTTTCGGCCTCGATGACAATGGAAGAGGGGGATTATTGGCTTTCGGCGAACGGTGAAGACCCCACTCAGGATCCCTCTGTGCGCGGTCAACATACTCATCACATTACGCTCAAAAACGCCAAAATCAGCTACGACACGAGTGCCTGTCCGGCCGACAGCCCGGCCACCACGGGCCGCTTCATGGTCACTGGTGACGCTGACATCACAGGGAACGGCAACGTGGCGCCGTTCCAGAAGAAATCGGGGCTATCGCAACTGCAAGTCTGCATAACCGGAGGGGCAGACGTCGAGTATTCGAACGTGACGTTGAAGTTCGCAACGGGGAGCCCTGCCACAACACATTTCGGTTCGCAAGCAATCCACGGGGTAGTGCGCAACACGAGATGAACGGAAGGGAGCAGAAAGAATTGGGGGCGCAATGGCTTCACCGCTATTGCGCCCTTCCGTTGCGATCTTGGCGCGCGACCTCCCGCACCCGGATTTCGGTGTCCATCTGTACCGGGTGATGGACCTTGTGAGTCGCGGGCTGCCGTCGGCGCATCGCGTTCAGCAGGTGCCCAAATCGGCGTGGAGTCGAACCCCGCGGGGGATTGCTTGAACATCGTCGATCGCGCGGCCTCATTTGTGCGCCCCATTTCAGTCGCGTCCATCATGCAAACATCTCGGCAGCGGCACACGTGCTAAAATAAGTACGCGTTTGTCGCTCCTAACATTGCGAAACGAAGCGCCGGGGCTGCGGAACGACGTGGCAGCCCTTTTTGTTTGGCCGCGGCGGCCCAAAGCGAAACGCAGCGCCGCCATGCGGCTGGCGGCCGCAAATCAGAGATGAACATACGGAACATCGCGATTATTGCGCACGTCGACCACGGGAAAACGACGCTGGTCGACGCCATGCTGCACCAGAGCGGCATTTTCCGCGAGAATCAGGACGTGCCGCGGCGGGTGATGGACTCGAATGAACTGGAGCGCGAGCGCGGCATCACCATCCTGGCCAAAAACACGGCGCTGACGTATTGCGGAACGAAAATCAACATTGTCGACACGCCGGGGCACAGCGATTTTGGCGGCGAAGTGGAGCGCGCGCTGCGCATGGTGGATGGTGTGCTGCTGCTGGTCGACGCCAGCGAAGGGCCGCTGCCGCAAACGCGCTACGTCCTGCAGAAAGCGCTGCAGGCACATCTGCCGCCAGTGATCGTGCTGAACAAGATCGACCGCGCGGACTCCCGCCCGGAAGCGGTGCTGAACGAGATCTATGACCTGTTCATCGATCTGGACGCGACGGAAGACCAGCTCGATTTTCCCGTGCTGTATGCGAACGCGCGCGCAGGCGTGGCGCATCGCAAGCTGGGCGACGATTCGACCACCCTGAAGCCGCTGTTCGACACCATTCTTTCCTCCATTCCCGCGCCTTCCGGCCACCCGGCCGCGACGCTGCAGGTCCAGGTGACGAACCTCGATTACAGCGATTATCTAGGGCGGCTGGCGATTGCGCGCGTGTTCCAAGGCACCTTGCGGCGCGGGGCGGAAGTGGGCATCGCCAAGCTGAATGGGACCATCCAGCCGACCAAGATCACCAAGCTGTTCACCTTCCGCGGGCTGGAGCGCGACGAAGCCGAAGAGGTTCCGGCGGGCGATATCGTGGCGGTGGCGGGCGTCGAGGGAATACAGATCGGCGAAAGCATCACCAGCGCGGAGAATCCGGCGCCTCTCGAGCCGCTGACGGTGGACGAGCCCACGCTGGCCATGGTTTTCACCGTGAACACGTCGCCCTTTGCGGGACGCGAAGGGCAATTCGTGACCTCGCGGGATTTGCGCGCGCGTCTGGAAAAAGAGCTGCTGACGAACGTTTCGCTGCGGGTGGAAGAAACAGGCTCGACCGATTCGTTCCGCGTGCTGGCGCGGGGCGAGCTGCAGCTGGCCATCCTGATCGAGACGATGCGGCGCGAAGGGTACGAGGTGGCGGTGGGCAAGCCGGAAATCGTGGTGCGTAACGAGAAGGGCAGGAAACTGGAGCCGCTGGAGCTGCTGGTGGTGGATTGCCCGGAGAATTTCATCGGGATCGTCATGGAGACACTCGGCGGGAGGCGGGGCGAGCTGGCGAAGATGGTCAACCATCATTCGGGTCGAGTGCGCATGGATTTTCGGATACCGTCGCGCGGTTTGATCGGTTTGCGCGGGCAGCTGCTGACGGATACGCGCGGGACAGCGCTGCTCCATTCGCTCCTGGAGGGCTGGACGGAATATAGCGGGGACATGGCCATGCGGCCAACGGGTGCGCTGGTAGCCGATCGCGGGGGAGCGGCAACCGCTTATGCGATCTGGGGACTGCAGGAACGCGGCGAGTTGTTCGTCGGACCCGGCGCGGAAGTGTACGAAGGCATGATCGTAGGGGAGAATTCGCGGGAAGCGGATATGGACGTGAACATCACCCGTGAGAAGAAGCTGACCAACATGCGATCGTCCACCGCGGACGAAGCGATCCGATTGATTCCGCCGCGAGAAATGACGCTGGAGAAGGCGATCGAATTCATTGCCGACGACGAACTGATCGAAGTGACTCCCAAATCGATACGCCTGCGCAAGAAGGTACTGGACCCCAAGAAGCGGCCCAAACGCTGGCAGGAAATACGCGCCAGCATGGAATCGCAGGCCTGACTGGAATGAGATGAGTTCGGAACATCTGCTTGGGGCGGCGGGAGCGTGTTCGATTGCGGGACGGGCGAGTCCCACGAGCGGGCAGATCGTACCGTCGGGTGATTGCAAGGGCTTCGTAAGTGGCGAAGAATAAGCTGTTTAGCGGAGCCACGGGAGCGGAACGCGAGTTGCGGTAAGCGGGGGAGAGAGGTCAGGTATCTGTGGACATAGTCAGGCCAGAAATTAAACGCAAGAAAAAGATCCGGCGCATTTTTTACGTTACCGGGGCGGTGCTAGTTGCCGGACTGATCACTTTAGGGCTGTCGCGGCTGAAGCCGGCGGCACCGTCGGTGGACAAGTCTACGGTGTGGCCGGGCACGGTCGAGCGCGGGTCGATGGTGATCGATGTGAACGGGCTGGGGACGCTGGTTCCGGAAACGGTGCACGTGATTTCCGCCCCGGTCGACGGTGTGGTAACGCAGCGGTATTTCCTGCCAGGCACGCCGGTGAAAGCCAACACGGTGATTATGGATCTGGCCAACCCGCAACTGCAGCAGGAAGCGATGGACGCGCAGTATCAGTTGAAAGCCGCCCAAGCCACGTACGAACAGACGAAGGCGCTGCTGGACAACCAGTTGATGGACAAGCGCACCGCGGCGGCGGGCATTCGCTCGCAGTACCAGACCGCGGAAATGAACAAAGAATCGTTCGAGCAGCTGGGCAAGCTGGGCTTGAAGCCGGAGCTGGATGTAAGGACCTCAGAGGTGCAGGCTGCCGAACTGAAGAAGCAGAACGACCTGGCGGAAAAGGAAGTCGAGGTTTTCCAGAACTCGATTCAATCACAACTGGCGGTGCAGGAAGCGAACATCCAGCAGAAGAAAGCGCTCTCCGATCTTTATACATCGGAGCTGAACGAGCTGCACGTCACGCCTGGCGTGGATGGCATGTTTCAGGAGCTGGACGTGGACGTGGGGACGCGGGTGGCGCAGGGAACGAAGCTGGGTGTGGTGACGCAGCCTTCGCACCTGAAGGCGCAGTTGAAGATATCCGAGACGCAAGCGAACCAGCTCATGATCGGGCAGAAGGCGGAGATCGACACGCACAACGGGATCATACCGGGCCACGTGATCCGCATCGATCCTTCGGTGGTGAACGGGACGAGGACGGTGGACGTCAAGCTGGATGGGCCTCTGCCGGAGGGAGCAGTGCCGGACCTGAGCGTCGAGGGAAGAATCATCATCGACAAGCTGCAGAACGTGCTGTACGTCGGGCGCCCGGTGCACGGGGACGAGAACAGCAAGATCGGGCTGTTCCGGGTAGTCGGGCCGTGGTCGGACGCGTCGGAAGCAGACCGCGTGCAGGTGGAACTGGGGAAAGTGTCCGTGAGCTACGTGCAGATCCAGAAGGGGCTGAACGTGGGCGACACGGTCATTCTCTCGGACATGTCCGCGTACGACCAGTACAACCGGATCGAGCTGAAGTAATCAGGGAACCTTTGGGCTCCGGCTCTCGTATGGATAGAAGTGGCGCCGAGCGAGGCTATGGGCGCCAGCCCCGGTTGGCATAAAGCGGTGGCCGGTTGATTATTGCAGCTTGCGGGAGCACACTCGGTCATTAATATCGTTATCCTTGGGAGCAAGCCTGGAGAAGGAGCCCGGCATGAACAGCACGAATGGATCGCTGATCCGGTTGGAAGGCGTGACGAAGGTTTTCTACACGGACGAGGTGGAGACGCACGCTCTGAGCGGTGTGCACCTGGAGATCAAGAACGGCGAATTTTTGTCGATCGCCGGGCCGTCCGGGTGCGGCAAATCGACGCTGCTCTCCATCCTGGGGTTGCTGGATTCGCCGACGGACGGCAATTACTGGATCAACACGCAGCCGGTGGCGAATCTGACGCTGTCGGACCGCACGCGCATTCGCAACCGCGAGATCGGGTTCATCTTCCAGGCGTTCAACCTGATCGGCGACCTGACGGTGTTCGAGAATGTCGAACTGCCCCTCACCTACCGCAGCATGGCCTCGGCGGAACGGAAAAAGCGCGTGCAGGAAGTGCTCGAGCGCGTGGGCATGGCGCACCGCATGAAGCATTATCCCTCGCAACTTTCGGGCGGCCAGCAGCAGCGCGTGGCCGTGGCGCGAGCGCTGGTCGGGCAGCCATCGATCCTGCTGGCGGACGAGCCCACCGGAAACCTGGACTCGAAGAACAGCGAAGCGGTGATGGATTTGCTGCGGCAGTTGCACGGCGAGGGCGCGACGATCTGCATGGTCACGCACGATCCGCGCTACGCCAGCATCGCGGACCGCACGATCCATCTCTTTGACGGCCGCATCGTCGAAGAGACGGTGGGAACGAAGACGGCCACGGTTTAGCGGCGCCGGATTTCTAGAAGGATTCCAGCAACAATTCAAACAGGGAGTTTTCTGCGCGGCGGGATACGTGTGTCTCGAAACGGTGAATGGTTCGGGCGAGTGCAAGGTGGTTCTTTTGTTTTGCAGCCTCCCGCGGCGCTTCGAGCATGGCCGGCGAACTGGCGCGGCATGGTTTTCTTGCTGAATCGTCCGCTGCAAAGAGGCAACCAGCCGTTTTCGCGAGGCCGCACTGAAAGAGGGGTAGAGTGAATTCCATCTGGGCGGATGTGCGCTACGCGCTGCGGATGCTGTGGAAGAATCCGGGCTTCGCGCTGATCGCGGTGATCACGCTGGCGCTGGGGATTGGGGCGAACAGCACGATTTTCAGCTGGATCGATTCAACTCTGCTCACCCCAATTCCCGGTGTTGCCCACGGCAACGCCTATGTGGAATTGGTGACCGGGTCGGGGCAGAACGCAGGTCCGCTCTCCTATCCGGATTACAAAGACCTGCGCGACCGAAACCACAGCTTTTCCTCGCTCATTGCGGATGAGCTTCATTCCTTCGATTTGACAGGAACCGAGCAGCCTCAATTGATCTGGGGCGATTTCTGCACGGCGAATTATTTTTCAGCGCTGGGGCTGCGTCCCGCCCTGGGGCGATTCTTTGTTCCCGCAGAAGCAGAAAAGCACGGAGCGGCCTCGTTCGCCGTGCTCAGTTATCAGTTCTGGCAGACGCGTTTCGGCGCCCGGCGATCCGTCATCGGGGGAATCATTGAGCTCAATAAACACCCGTACACAGTGATTGGAGTCGCGCCGCCGGAGTTTGAAGGAACGCATACGAGTTTGCGGCCCGATCTGTGGGTTCCGGTGTCGATGGTTAATCAATTCCGAACGTCCGATGATCTGCTGCAAGCGCGAGGCGACCGCTGGCTGATTCCCGTGGGGCGGCTCAGGCCTGGGGTGACGCATACGCAGGCTCATGCTGATCTGAATGTGCTGATGCAGCAGATCGTCCGGCAGTTCCCCGATTCGCACCGAGGCGATAATTCCATCACAGTGTACCCGATGTGGGAGGCGCCGTTTGGCTCGAACTACTACATCCACGCGATCTTGTTGCTGCTGATGGCGGTGTCGGGCGTCGTACTGCTGCTGGCGTGCGCCAACGTTGCGAACCTGCTGCTGGTGCGTTCGGTGGGGCGGCGGCGGGAGATGGCGATCCGGCTCTCGATTGGGGCGACGCGCTGGCGGCTGATCCGGCAGGGGATGGCGGAGAGCCTGATCCTCGCGTTGTGCGGCGGCGCGATTGCGATGCTGTTTACGCTGTGGACCGCCGGGACGTTGCAGGACTTCGTCCCGCCATCGGGTATTCCCATTCACATGAACGTGCACGCCGGGCGCACCGTCCTGCTGGCCACGCTCTTCATCTCGCTGATCGCCGCGGTGATATTCGGCATTTTGCCCGCGTTTCGCTCGTCGGCGCTTCAGCCCGTCGAGGTGTTGAAGGAAGAATCGGGCGCAGCCGGAGGCGGCGTCCACAAGGCGCGGCTCTCAAGTGGACTTGTGGTGGCGCAGGTCGCCATGTCCCTGCTGCTGCTGGTGTCCGCAGGGCTTTTCATTCGCAGCGTTCGAGCGGCTCAGGATTTTAATCCCGGCTTCAACCCGCACAATGTGCTGCTCTGGGGTTACGACTTGAGGGGCGCCGGGTACACTGAGCAGGCCGGGAAGGAGTTCGACCGGCAGCTTCTTGCGAGCCTTCAGACGATCCCGGGCGTTGAATCGGCCACGCTGTCGGGCACGGTTCCACTCGGCTTCGCATCCAATTCCTACACCGTGCAACCCGAAGGATACGTGCCCAAGCTGCATGAAGGGATGGACGTGCGGTACGATGACGTCGCGCCGGATTATTTTCGAACGATGCGGATCCCGCTGATCGCCGAGCGCGGATTCAAGGCGAGCGACACCGATAAGTCCCAGCTGGTCGCGGTGGTGAATCAGGCATTTGCGGAGCGCTACTGGCCGCATCAGCAAGCGCTGGGCAAGCGGCTTCTTGCCGATGGGAAATGGTTCAACGTAGTTGGAGTTGCGGGAAACAGCGACTACGACGAGATTGGCGAAAAGCCTAAAAGCTTCTTCTATCTCCCGCTCGCCCAGGATTACGACGCGGATGTATGGATCGAGGTGCGCACGGCCGGCAAGCCCCTGGCGTTCGCTGCGCCTGTGCAGAAGGCCGTGCATGCGCTCGACGCGGACTTGCCTCTCTTCGATTTGGCCACGCTCGAATCGCGAATTCAGTTGAGATCAACGACGCAAAGGATGGGCGGAGCATTTGTCGGCGGGTTCGGGCTGGTGGCCCTGCTGCTCGCGGCCATCGGCATTTACGGAGTGCTGGCTTACACGACGCGTCAGCGGACGCATGAGATTGGACTGCGGATGGCGCTGGGCGCGGAGCCGCGCAATGTTTTCGCGCTCGTTTTGGGGCAGGGGGCGCGGCTGGCTCTGTTGGGGATTGCCATTGGACTGGCCGCCTCTTTTGTGTTTACGCGGGCACTGTCGAGCCAGCTGTTTGGCGTGAGCCCGGCGGACCCGCTGACCTACGCTGGCGTTGCGGTTCTACTCTGCGCGGTGGCCTTGCTGGCGTGCTACATCCCCGCGCGGCGGGCAGCGAAAGTGGATCCCATGGTGGCGCTGCGCTATGAGTGAGCGATCTCTGGAGAGGAGAGGAGAATTGCTTTTTGTTTTGCAGCCTCCCGCGGTGCTTCGAGCATGGCCGGCGAACTGGCGCGGCATGGTTTTCTTGCTGCATCGTCCGCTGAAAAGCGGCAACCAGCGGCCTTCGCGGAGCCGTACTGAAAGAGGGGCAGAGTGAATTCTATCTGGATGGATGTGCGGTACGCGCTGCGGACGCTGGCCAAGAGCCGGGGATTCGCGGTAGCGGCAGTGCTGACGCTGGCGCTGGGGATTGGCGCGAACACGGCGATCTTCAGCATGGTCAACGGAGTGCTCCTGCGCCCGCTGCCGGTAAAGGATCCGGAGCAAATCACCGTGCTTGCGCTGCAGCAAAGGCACGGGCAGGTGGACCCGGCATTTTCGATTCCGGATTATCGCGACATTCGGAAGGCAACCTCGAGCGTGTTTTCGGAGGTGTTCACGTTCCAACTTGGTTTGGACGGCCTCAGCGTGAACAAGAAGCCGGAGCGCATCATCACCAATTACGTTTCGGGGAACTTTTTCAGCGCGCTCGGACTGCAGCCCGCTTTAGGACGCCTGTTCTATCCTTCCGAGGGAAAGGTGCTCGGCGCGGATCCGGTCATCGTGCTGGGATACAGCTTCTGGAAGGCCCATTTCGGCGGCGATCCTGGCGTGATCGGCCGAAGCGTATTGCTCAACGGACATCCCGTCACGGTTATTGGGGTTGCCCCCAAGGACTTCTACGGTTTGCGATCGTTCATCGACGCCCAGGCTTATTTGCCGTTGGGCATGGCGGTGCTGGAAGAAGGCCCGAGCGACTTCATGACCAGCCGCACCGATCGTAGTTTTTCCGTGTACGCTCGCCTCCGAAGCGGCGCCACGATCGCGCAGGCGCAGGCTGCGCTCTCCGTCATCGCCCGCCGGCTTTCGGCCGATCATCCGAAGGAAGACGAGGATTTGAGTCTGTACGTCTATCCGGAACTGCGCGCGCGGCCCGAGCCGGATCCCAAGAACACGATGAGGATTGTTTCGGGTTTGTTCTTAGGCCTGGCGGGACTGGTCCTGCTGCTGGCGTGCGTCAACATTGCCAACATTCTCCTGGTACGCGCGACGGTGCGCGAACGCGAAATGGCGATCCGCGCCGCGCTGGGCGGCGGAAGGGCGCGCCTGATCCGCCAGCTCTTGACCGAGAGTTTGCTCCTGGCGTTCGTGGGGGGAGCGGGTGGAATTCTGCTGGGGTGGTGGGCCAGTTCGGGAATCGGAGGCATTTCGCTCGGCACGGACCTCCCCATTCACATCGATTTCGGGTTCGACTGGCGCGTTTTCGCCTATGCGTTTGCGGCAGCGATCCTGACAGGGCTGCTGGTCGGAATCGTTCCGGCGGTACGCGCGTCGCGCGGCAATCTGGCCAGCGTTCTGCACGAGGGCGGCCGCGGGGTTGTGGGCGGCAAGCATCGCCTGCGCAACAGACTGGTGGTGGCGCAAGTGGCCGGGTCGCTGATGCTGCTGATCATCGCCGGGCTCTTCACGCGCAGCCTGGAAAAAGCCCAGAACACGGACTTGGGCTTCAATCCGAGCCACGTTGTGAATTTCACCATGGATCCGGTCGAGATCGGCTACTCCCAGGCACAAGGATGGCAATTCTACAAAACGCTGCTGGAGCGCGTGCGCGCCCTGCCGGGGGTGCAAACCGCCTCAGTCGCCAGTTGGGCGCCCATGACGTATTACGGCGACGCAGACTCGCTTCAAATCGAAGGCTACCA